>NZ_JBRKJK010000019.1:0-42840 GCF_052983295.1 Porticoccus sp. GXU_MW_L64
ATGGCAACACCGCTGAGAGTCAAAATGGGCCCAGCCCTTCGGGTTGCGCCTGAAATGGCGCCATACTGTGTTATTCGTCGTTTATTTGGAGCAACCAAACCACTCTCCTCATGCCTTGTCTGGCGCCATTTCAGGCGCAACAGCAATAACTCACTAATTGAGAACGCCCCCTAGTTATTCTTGCGGTACAACCACCGTTAACGTGCGCTTTTTCCTGTCCCGCATAATTCCGATGGACAACTCGTCACCGGGGCCATAGGTAAACAGCAGGTTGGTCACCCAGCGGGGGCTTTTGGCGGTGCGACCACCGATGTCCAGAATCACATCACCCGGCCGCAACTGATAGATGTTGTCGTCACCGGCATTGATCACCAGCACGCCGTTGTCTGCACCAAAGTACTTTCCCAGGCCTTCATTGAGGCTGGCCATTTCCAGGCCCGCCCTGTCCCTTGAGTGCAACGCCAGAACCGCACCGGGATAGCCCTTATCTTTAAGGATTTTTTCGATTTCCTTGTGAACTTCGCTGAAAACAGTAAATTCCGCTGTGCGGGCCTTGGTGATCATGGACTTTTGCAACCGCTTGCCCTCGCGCTCCACCACCAGAGTAATTTTTTCACCGGGCTCGGGATAACCGAAGTTGTTCATGGCACTGCGCATGGCATCGCCACTGCCGTCGTCTTTGTTTACGTCGTTGCCGTTTACCACCACAATCAGGTCACCGGCCTGCAAACCGGCTTCGTCGGCAGCGCCGCCGGGCATTACCTTGGTGATCACCACTTGCCCCTGTTCCGTGGAATCAAACAAAATACCAATGACACCGGCAGGCTTTTTGTGCTGTTTGATGTCTTTCAGGTCTTCCAGCAGTTTTTCCACTTCCAGCGGATCAGTGGCCGCCAGCATATCCAGTGCTTGCTGAAATTCAGAGTGTTCAAAATCCAGCGAATCGATTTCCATAACCATGTCCCTGGCAGTGGCCAGTTGGCTGCACAAAGTCAGCGTCAGGCCAGCGAGTAGTGTTTTCATCATGGTTGCTTCTCCCATTAGTCTTTAAAGCCAGATGCCTTTGTCCGGAACGCGAATGGCCGATTCCAGTAATTGAGCACTCAGTTGGTCACGCTGTCGCCGCAGAGAAACCTGCTGACGCAAGTCACCGTAGTGGCGGTTGTCATCAATTTCCTGAATCCAGCTGAGCATGGCAATTTCTTCCAGCGCCTGATCGGTGCTGTAGGTGCTGCGTGACATCAGCGCCAACGATTCGCCAAACCGCGGCAATGGCTCAGCACCGCCCCCACCCTGAATAGCAGGCTCGGCCCCCGGCCAAAGTACCACCACCAATCCAATGGCCGCCACAGAAGCGGCAATGGCACCCCAGTAAGAGCCCCGCTGCCGTGGTTTTGCACTGGTCTGTTGATCCAGATGCGCGGCAATCTGCTGCCAGCAGTCGTCGGGGGCCTGCTGCAAGGGCAACTCTCTTAACGCCTGGTCAACGGGTATCTGTTTGTTCAGGTCATTCATTACTACACCTCAATATGTGCCTGTGCAGGGGCGTCTGCTGCTGCCTGCGGCAAATACACCTGCAACTCTTTGCGGGCCCTGGACAGTTGAGCCCGGGAATTGGACTCGGTAATTTCCGTCATTTCGGCGATCTCCCGGTGGGTATACCCCTCTACTGCATGAAGCCAGATCACCGTACGCCGCAGTGGTGGCAGTTGCGCCAGCGCTTGCTCCAGGTCCCGCTCGCAACCACTGCTCTGTGCCTCTGCTTCCACCTGTTCGCAGGTTTCTGCATCCAGCGGCACATCCTGCCAGCGTTGCCAACGCTTCTGGCGGCGCAATTCACTGAGACAGGTATTGATAAAAAGTTTCCGCAACCACCCCCAAAAAGGCGCATCGAAGCGGTATTGGCCGATCTTGCGAAACACCAACAGCATGCCTTCCTGAAGAATATCCCGGGCCACTTCCGGACACTGAGACAGCTTTAACGCCAGGTTGTAAGCAGGTAGCTGAAAGGCGTTGTACACATCCTTGAAGGCCGCCGTTTCACCACGCTGGGCGCGCCGGATAACGTCAACGGGAAGATCAACGGCAAAGGAGCTTTGTCTCATATTCATGTAGACGGCGGGATTGGCGGTTTTGTGACAGAGCTTAGTCGATTTTTTGCATGGAAAAGCGTTGGTGGGAGCGCACAACTACTTGAGTTGCCTTGATTCAGCTCCCGGTAGTGGTTGATATCTCCGCCGAAAAAAGGCCGCAGCAGCGACCTTTTTCTTGAGAACATCCGTTACCAGATTCTCACCCGCTGTTCCGGCGGCAGGTAGAGAGCATCCCCCGGTTGTACATTGAACGCCTCGTACCAAGCATCCACATTGCGCACAATGCCGTTAACGCGAAATTCCCCCGGCGAATGGGGGTCGGATTTGAGCAGTTGAATCTGACGCTGCTCGCGGGTTTTGCCCTGCCACACCTGGGCATAGGCAAGAAAAAAGCGCTGATCGCCGGTAAAACCATCAATCACTTCGTCTTCGCGGCCATTCAGATAGCGCTTGTAGGCATCGTAGGCGATCATCACACCACCCAGGTCACCGATGTTTTCGCCCAGCGTGAACTGACCATCGACAAAGTGGCCGGGTACGGCTTCGTACTGGTTGAACTGGGCTACCAGTTGATCGGCGCGGCGTTTGAATTCCTCGGCATCCGCCTTGTTCCACCAGTCCCGCAGCACGCCAGCGCCATCGGATTTGCGCCCCTGGTCGTCAAATCCGTGGCTCATTTCGTGGCCGATCACCACGCCGATGGCACCGTAATTGACGGCAGCATCCGCCAGAGGGTCAAAGAACGGAGCCTGTAAAATCGCCGCCGGAAATACGATTTCGTTGAACACAGGATTGTAATAAGCATTGACGGTTTGCGGCGTCATGCCCCACTCGGTGCGATCCACCGGCTCCTCCAGCTCCTTGACAGCCTTGGCACGGTTGTAAGCACGGGCGCTGTGGATGTTGTCAAACAGATCGCCGTCGGTGATTTCCAGGCCGGCGAACTGTTCAAACTTTTCCGGATAACCGATCTTGGTGCTAAAGGCATCCATTTTGGTTTCCGCTGCTGTTTTGGTTTCGGCACTCATCCACTCCAGCTGGTTAATGCGGCCACGGAGGGACTCTTTCACATTGGCCACCAATTCCGCCATCATCGCTTTTGATTGTTCCGGGAAATGGCGCCTTACATAAACTTCACCGATAGCTTCGCCGAACATGCCGGAAACGAAACCAACGCCCCGCTTCCAGGGCGCCCCCATTTTTTGCTGACCACTGAGAATGCCCTGAAACTGGAACGCCGCTTTTTCCAGTTCTTCATGCAATACGCCTGCACTGTTGGCCACCAGAGTGAAGGCCATGTAGTCCTTCCAGGTTTGCAGGTTCGCCGGGTCGGTAATCATGGCGACACCGGGAGCAATGGCCGCGGGATTGCCAATAATCCATTTCTTGCTGGCGGCCTTGTCCGCATTGAGGCCACTTTCGGTCACAAACCAATCCCAATCGAGCCCCGGGAAGGCAGCTTTTACTTCCTCATAACTGTACGGGTTGTAGGTTTTGTTGGCGTTGCGGGAATCAACCCGGTTTAACAGCAGTTTTGCCAACCCGGTTTCCAGTTCCAGAATATTCCCGGCCGCCTGTGTTGCGCGCGCCTTCTCGTAACCGGCAAAACCGAGCATGGTGGCGATATGGATTTTGTAGGCATCGCGAACAGCGGCAAATTGCTGTTCCAGATAAAAATCCCGGTCTGGCAGATTAGTGCCGCCAACACCGGTAACAAGGGTTTTCTTTGCCGGGTTTTTGCGATCCAGGCTACCGCCGATACCGATGGGAGCGCCGACGCCATTGAGGTCCGCATTGGCAAACATTTGCAGCGCTTGCTGCACGGAATCGATGGCGGCGATGGCATCCAGTTGTTTCTGAATCGGGGCCATAGCCAACTCATTGCGGCGCTCCACATTCATATAGCTTTTGTAAAGGTCGCTGATTTTCTGCTCTACTGTGCCTTTGGGATAGGAGCTGTCGCCCAAGTCAAGAATGATATTTTTTACCTGTTTTTGAGCGTCTTCGGTCAGGCGAGAAAACAGCCCGTAGCGCACCTTGTCCGGCGGCAATTGATAACTGTCCAGCCAGCGGCCACTGGTGTAGCGGTAAAAATCATCACCCGGTTTTACCTTCAGGTTGCGGGCAGTAAGGTCGACCCCCCAATCGCCGTAAACCGGCTTTGGTGTATCGTCGGCCACCTGGCCACCACCACAGGCGACCAGCAGTGCCATGGCCGTTGCACTGGCTATTAACGTTAATTTTTTCATTCCCTTACCCCTTTATTTTTTATAACGAATTTTAAAAACAACAAAGCCGGCATAAGCCGGCTTTGTCGGGTGCCGTGGTTACATATTACCCACGGGAATTTTTAATGCCATCGATAATGGTGCTGGGCGATGGCAACAGCTGCGGCAGCCTGTGGGCGCCGGTGAGTGAATCGCCGGGCTCAAAGTACAAGTACAACGGAACACCCGGCTGATTGTACAGTTCCAGAATTTTGGCAATTTCCGGGTCGCCGTTGGTGTCGTCACCAATAAATACCTTGATGCCTTCCTCGGCAAAGAACTTTTGCGTGGCCTCTTTATGCAACGCAGTTTTCTCATTGGCCTTGCAGCTCACGCACCAGTCGGCAGTAAAGTAGGCAAATACGCGCTCGCCATTGGCCAGACTTTTCATCAAGGCTTCTTCTGTGTAAGGCGCTTCGCCACCGGTTGTTGCCAGAGCCAGCTGCACTTTGGTGCGTTGCTCTGTATCCAGCTCAAGGCCGGCGTCTTCAATAATGGCGATCAGATCAGACACACCCTGGCGCATTTGTTTGGCATTTTCCTGTTGGGAGACAGCCAGCTCTTTGCGATCCATAGCCAGGGAGCCAAAACCAACCACTACAGCCAGAGCCAATACCGCAGTTACCCGCCAGGCATTGGGGCTGGTGGCCATGGGTATTTTACCCCAGGCCCAGGCCGCCAGAGCGATAGCCAGAGATGCGGCGATAGCCCAGACCATGGCATCGGTGCCACCAAGTACCCAGATCAACCAGGCCGCTGTACCGAACATGGGGAATGCCAGTACGGTTTTGAACACGCTCATCCAGGGGCCGGGGTTAGGCACAATGCGGCGGGCATTGGGCACAAAGGCAATCAACAGGTAAGGGAACGCCAGGCCAAAGCCCAGCCCCATAAAGATCACCAGAGCACCGTACCAGGGCAGCGTAAAGGCATAGCCCAGAGCCGGAGCCATCATGGGTGCGGTACAGGGAGTAGCCACTACCACCGCCAGTACACCGGTCCAGAAGGAAGATTTTTTGGAGTGGGTTTCGCCTTCATCGGTGAGGTTGGAACCCACATTCATCATACTGGTGCCAAACTCGAAAGCGCCCAGCAGGTTCATGCCAATCAGCACCATCAACAGCACCATGGACAGCACAAAAATCGGGTTGGTCAGCTGGAAGCCCCAGGCCACCGCTTCGCCGGCGGCTTTAATGGCGATAACAATAGACGCCATGATCAGAAAACTCACCAACACACCAACAGTGTAAAACACACCACTGCTGCGTACTTCCCGCGGGTGAGAGTCACCCATTTTCGCCAGGCTGAGCATCTTCAGGCTCAATACCGGCAATACACAGGGCATCAGATTAAGAATCAGACCACCGCCGAAGGCCAGTACCAGAGCCCACAAAAAACTGATAGAGGCTTCGCCACCCTGGGCAGCCGGAGCGGATACAGCGAGTTGCTCAGCGGCAGCGGGAGTACCGCCAGAGCCACCGGAACCACTGTCAGAGCCGGAAGCGGGTGCGGCAGCCGCATTGGATTCGGAAGTTTCAACGCCGTTTTTGCTAACGCCACTGATAAATTTCGCCTGTTTGTTGCCGTTGGCGTCTTTGTAAGTCACCAGCAAGTCGATCTGTTCGTATCTTTTCAGGCGCTTGCCAGCGGTCATATCCGCACTGAGAACACCGTTGCTGACCTGGGTTTCCTGGGTCATGGTGTGTTCCACCATCTTCTGCACAGAGGGCCAGAGGTAGATGTCGCTGGCGCCCTGCTCCGGGAAGCTCACTTCAAAGCGAACCCGACTCAGGTCGGCATTGGGGTAAAACGCAGCCTTCCAGTTGACGTTTTCCGGCTGGTGATTGCGAGCAGATTTGAAAGCATCAACATTGGCAGGGTCAATGTCACCGCCGCCGATGGGCAAGGTGATAGAAACCGGCACACTTTGTGGCACACAGTTGGCGTCGTCACATACCAGATAGCTGGCCTTGCCGCCAAGGGTAATATCGCCGCCGCTGTAGTCGGCGGGCACCGACACCTTCATGGTGATGGCATTCATGGCATCGTAGCCGTAGGTCACAATGCCGGCCATGGAAGCGAGGTGGGGTGTTTCGTAGGTAAATTCACCCACTTCGACACCCGTGGGCAGGTCTTTCCAGCGAACCTTCATGGCCTTGCCAGCTTCACCGGGGTTTACCCAGTAGTTGTGCCAGCTGGGGTCAGGGGTCACCAGCAGGGCGAGGGTAAAGTCCTTACCGGGCTTGACGCTGGATACTTCAGAAATCAGGTCGATGGTACTGTAGGTGCCGCGCGCGGGCTCCGCCTGTACTACTGTGGATATGGCGGTTGCCACTACCAAAACTGTGCTTAAAAGCGTTCTCAATACCGCTTTCATGATTCACCTCTGCTCACCAAGTGACGTTATTGTGGATAATGGGAAAGGAACTGGCCGTACCTGAGTACCACTATTTTCAGTGGTGCTTAATGTACCCAAAATAGCCCGCACAGTCAGTTTAATATTGTTATATATTTGTTAAGAAAAAAAAGGATTTTCGAAAATAACAGAAAAAACAGAACTTTATTCCAGCATAATTTCTGCCAAAGCAACGGCGACTAATTTTTTACCGAAGACACCAGACGAGACACATAATTCTGCAAATCTGCAGGACCGACATTGGGGGTAGCCCGAATGACACCCTGGCTATCGAGGATAATGATTCTCGGAATGTGGAACACACTCCACTGATCAAAAAACTGGTGATTCTCGCCCACATACCAGTGTTCAAAAGGCAGCTCGCTTTTGGCGACAAATTGCCGGGCATCGTCGAGATTGCGGTCAATGCTGATCGCCACCAGGGAGAACGGCTTGCCCTTCATGCTCTGTTGCAGCTTATTCATATCGCTAAAGCCAGTGATGCATGGCTGGCACCAGGTGGCCCAGACATCAATCACAACCACTTTGCCCAGATGGTCTCGCAGTCGCGCCGGTTCACCATCGAGGTTGCGAATATCAAACTCCGACAGTTGCGCCCCCGGCACACTGTTAAGCAACTGGTAGTGTATTTTCGACGCTCTGGAAGCAATGGATAGCTTGGGAATCTGTTTGTTTGGGGCGTGATCGGAAACGTACAGTGAAAATGTCTGTTCGCTATCAAGCAGAGGCGTCACCATATCCAGTGCCTGCTGCCTGACCTTGCGCCAGTTTCTTTTCTTCCAGCCGCTTTCACAAAGATGCTGGTTGATACTGGCGGCTTCCTGATCGCTCATCTGGCCAAAGGAAGATCGCCTTTTCGAGATGGTGTACTGCTCCATGGTCATATCGAATTCGGCCAGATTAGCCAGTAGCTCGGCCATCTTGCGGTACACCATGGCGAGTTGCAGCCTGGCTGACTCGCGCACCACCTGATTAACACCCTCGTCGGCGGCGGCCAAAAGCAGATTTTCACAATCGCTTTCAAAGTGAACCAGGGAATACATCATGGGGAAAAACAGTGACAGAGACGGCTCGTTCATGTGGTGTCTGGCCAGAATACGGCAGATTTCCACAAAGGTTGCCCGGCTCTTGTTTTTCGACAGCGTCAACAACATGGCATCCACCGCCAGAGCGTCGTCCGACTGCTGGCGGTATATCTCGGCAGCCTTGCTGATAATAGCCTGCCGGCGTTTGGAAATTTCCTGAGCGTTTATGGGCTCGCCGGATTTGGCGCTATCGCGCAGCGAAGCCAATTGCTGGTTAATCTGCTGCCAGGCAATTTGACGATCAGTCTGATGTGCCTGCACCGCCAGCGCCAATGAAAACAACAGAGCAGCCAATACCACTCGTTGCAAGGCACCGAAAAACACACCAAAGCCATTGACCATAAAAACATCTGCCAGAAAAATTACACAAAGTGGCGCAGCTGACGTCCATAAATTCACAGCCAGTTCACCACAAAAATTGACCATACACAGGCCAAATTTCCGCAACCACGCGGTTTACCAAACTTTACACCCACCATACAGGGAACAGCTTCAAGCCATTTTTCAGCCAACGATGGCCACAAAAAAACCCCTGTTGACGGAGGGAGATGCCAATCAGGGGTTAGCGCTTTTTGTATGCGGCTCTGTACAAGCTCTTGGTTTTCTGGAGCCAGATATTACTGCAGTTGCTCCTATATGCCAACTCTGTCACAAAATGCTCTGTCACAAAATGCCAGGGGTGTTAACACCCCTAACCCTGCAAGTAACTCGGCAATTATTGACCCACGCCCTTCGTTGATGCAGTGATTTGGGTGTAAAATCCGCCCACTTTCCATTCCATCAACCGACTCCTTTTCACAAGAGGCCAACTCCAGCCATGGCTGAATACGTGTACTCCATGAACCGCGTGGGCAAGGTAGTACCGCCCAAGCGCGAAATCCTCAAAGACATTTCCCTGTCGTTCTTCCCCGGCGCCAAAATCGGTGTACTGGGTTTGAACGGCGCCGGCAAATCCACCCTGCTGCGTATTATGGCCGGGGTAGACAACGACTACGAAGGCGAAGCCCGCCCCATGCCCGGCATAAAAGTGGGCTACCTGCCCCAGGAGCCGCAGCTGGATCCGGACAAAGACGTAAAAGGCAATGTGGAAGACGGCCTGCGGGAAGCCTTTGACGCCCTGGCCGGGCTGGAACAGGTGTACGCCGACTACGCCGATCCGGATGCAGACTTCGACAAACTGGCCAAAAAGCAGGAACAATTTGAAAACATTATCCAGGCCTGGGACGCCCACAACATCCAGAACCGCATGGATGTGGCCGCCGACGCCCTGCGTCTGCCCCCCTGGGATGCAGACGTGAGCAAACTGTCGGGCGGTGAGCGCCGCCGGGTAGCCCTGTGCCGCCTGCTGCTGTCGCGCCCGGACATGCTGCTGCTGGACGAACCCACCAACCACCTGGACGCGGAATCCGTACATTGGCTGGAACGCTTTTTGGTGGACTTTAACGGCACCGTGGTGGCCATTACCCACGACCGCTACTTTCTCGACAACGCTGCTGGCTGGATTCTGGAACTGGACCGCGGCCGCGGCATTCCCTACGAAGGCAACTACACCAGCTGGCTGGAACAAAAAGAAGCTCGCCTGGCACAAGAGGAACGCAGCGAAGCCTCCCACCAAAAAGCCATCAAGCAGGAACTGGAATGGGTGCGCCAGAACCCTAAAGGCCGCCAGGCCAAGAACAAGGCTCGCCTGGCCCGTTTCGACGAAATGAATTCCCAGGAATTCCAGAAGCGCAACGAAACCAACGAGATTTACATTCCACCGGGTGAGCGCCTTGGGGACAAGGTGATTGAATTCAACAACGTCACCAAAAGCTACGATGGCCGCACCCTGCTGGAAGGCCTCAACCTGTCCATTCCCAAAGGCGCCATTGTCGGCATTATCGGTGCCAACGGCATGGGTAAATCCACCCTGTTCCGCATGATCACCGGCCAGGAACAGCCGGACAGCGGCGATATCGTTATCGGTGAAACCGTACAGGTGGGGTTTGTGGACCAGAGCCGCGCCAATCTGGATGACGGCAAAAGTGTGTGGGAGGAAGTGTCCGGCGGCCACGACATGCTGCGCATCGGCAACTACGAAGTCAGCTCCCGCGCCTATGTGGGGCGCTTTAACTTCAAGGGCAGCGATCAGCAGAAGCGAGTTGGCGACCTGTCCGGCGGGGAGCGCGGCCGCCTGCACCTGGCCAACACCCTCAAGCAAGGGGCCAATGTACTGCTGCTGGACGAACCCTCAAACGACCTGGACGTGGAAACCCTGCGCGCCCTGGAAGAAGCCCTGCAAACCTTCCCCGGCTGCGCCATGGTGATCTCCCACGACCGCTGGTTCCTGGACCGCATCGCCACCCACATCCTCGCCTACGAAGACGACGGCCATATCGAGTTTTACGAAGGCAACTACAGCGAATATCACGAGGACTTGATCAAACGCAAAGGGGAAGACGCCCAGCCCCATCGCATCAAATACAAAAAGCTGAAGGACTGACCGCCATTGCCCACTCACAACCGGCAGACCATCGTTCTGGTGGAAGACGACAAAAAGCTGTCCGGGCTGCTTTGCACCTATCTGCAAAACAACGGCTTCAGCGTCCTGCCGGTTTACCAGGGCAATGAGGCAGCCGACACCATTACGTCGCAACAACCCGCGCTGGTGATTCTGGATTTGATGCTACCGGGCACCGATGGTTTGAACATCTGCCGGGAAGTGCGCCCCCGCTATCCCGGCAAAATTCTGATGCTCACCGCCAGTGACGACGACATTGACCAGGTGGCGGCGCTGGAAATTGGCGCCGACGACTACGTCACCAAACCCATTCAACCAAGAGTGCTACTGGCGCGCATCCGCATGCTACTGCGCCGCACGGACGCTGAGGCGGAACCGCAAAACGCGGGCCGCCAATGCACCACCGGCAGCCGCGAGCTGCGTTTTGGCGGCCTGTATCTGCACCAATCTCTGCACCAATGCCAGTTGAACAACGACATCATCGACCTGACCCCCAGCGAATTCGACCTGCTCTGGCTGCTGGCCAGCCACGCCGACGAAATCCTGTCCCGCGACCAGTTGACCAAAGCCATTCGCGGCATCGACTACAACGGCCTGGACCGCACCGTCGACAACAAAATCGCCAGCCTGCGCAAAAAACTCGGCGACTCATCTGCGCGCCCCAAGCGCCTGATTACCGTGCGCGGCAAAGGCTACCTGTTTGTGCCGGATTATTGGTAGGGCAAACCCCAGCCCCGCAGGGCGGGTTAGCCGAAGGCGTAACCCGCCAGATTACTACTGCTGCATTCGCAATAACCCCCCCTGACAAAGCCATACATTTTTCCCCCGCAAAATCCGGGCTGCAAAGCTACACTGGTCATTAATTCACCATCAGGGTCCGCTGCCCCATGAAACGACAGTTTTTATCGCTTTATCTTTGGCTGATCAGCGGATTTTTGCTGGTATTTATCGCCTCAGACATACTTATTGAAAAGCTGCACGGAAATGTTGAGTACGACATGTTCCAAAGTCGCCTCGAATCTTATCGCGAGCTGGCCGTTAATCAGCACCCCAACGACCCGGATTCACAACTGGCCACCATGCGCCACCTGACCGCCAGCAACGGCGCGCAGATTTCCGTGCTCGATCTCCCCATCACCGAAGTGCTGTACCCCGAAGAACAACAACGCCTGCACAAACACGGCATTGTTGCCATTGATGAACAGGACGAAGCCGCCGTTTTCCAGCTGGGCAATTCAAGCACCATCTATGAGCTCAGCTATCCGGAAAACAGCGACTTCTTCCAGTACATCGACAGCGTCTCGCTGATAGATATGGTGTTCACACTGCTCTTTTTTGCACTGATCAGCGGTATATGGACACACCGGCTACACAGCAAACTGGCCACCCTGGAAAAAGCCACCATCGACCTGTCAGAAGGCAAACTGGACTCCCGGGCACCCACCGGCAAAAAGTGGGAGCTGGGTTCACTGAACCGCAATTTCAACCATATGTCCGGGCGCATCCAAACCCTGATACAAAGCCACAAACAACTCACCAACGCCGTCGCCCACGAACTGCGTTCTCCGATTTTTCGGCTGCAATGCCAACTGGACATGTTGGCAGAAAACGACGCCACAAAAGAGCAGCAGCGCTTTATCAACGGCATTCACGAAGACCTGCAAGAACTCGACAAGCTGATAGAAGAAATTCTCAGCTACGCGCGCATGGAACGAGCCGAACTGCCATCCAATATCCAAGCCCACGCCCTCGGGCCCTGGCTGCAAGAACTGGTGGATTACGTGCAAACCGAATCGCCACTGACCATCACCTGCTCACCACCAAAAGAGGCACTGACTCTGGCCTTCGATAGCCATTTGCTGCAACGGGCGCTGTTAAACCTGACCAGAAACGCCATCCGCCACGCCAACAACATCGTGGCCATTAACGTCGATGTCGGTACAAGCACCGTCAGCATTCGCGTGCAAGACGATGGCCCCGGAGTTCCGTCCGACCAGTACGATAACGTATTCAAACCCTTTTACCGCCTGGATTCCGCCCGCAATAGAGACAGCGGCGGCCATGGCCTGGGGTTGGCCATCGTGCGCGAAATCGTCAACCTGCACAAAGGTAGCGTCAGTATCAGCACCTCATCCATGGGGGGAGCCTGCTTTACCATCTCTTTACCACTGTCTTTGCAAGTCACGCAGCGTGGCGACCCAGAGTCTGTTTAACAAATTAGTGGTTAAAGGCACTGGATTGCCACGGCCTTTGGCCTCGCAATGACAAGATTGCTGATGGAGATCGCCACACTGCATTCGCAATGACATTCACTGACAAACCAAGACCAACCACAACTACTGTCCACATCCGCAATCCCACAACATAGCGCCTGATTCACACAATATTTCAGGAGCTTGTTATGGACTTCAAAAGCACAATGGCAATCATCAACAGTACTTGTGTCTCCGCAGCACTATTATTTCTGACGGCCTGTGGCAGCGGCGGCAGCGGCCCCACTCCCACGGCCCAAAATGTAGTGGGCGCCACCTCTCAACAACAGTGCGAAAGCGCTGCAGACAGAGACGCCCCCGCGTGCTTTGTGATTTCCGGCAACCAGGCCAGAATGTACGGCGTGCTGGGTTCGGCCTCACCAAACACAGTGAATACCCTGGTCAGAACTCACCCCTCAGTCACCGAAATTGTCATGGTGGACGTGCCCGGCTCCATGGACGACGATCAAAACCTGAGAGCCGCCAGAGCCCTGCGTACCGCCAACCTGAACACCCGCATCGAAGCCAATGGCTCCATTGCTTCCGGCGGTGTGGACTTTTTTATAGCCGGCGTACAGCGCACCATTATTAATGGCGCCACCATCGGCGTGCACTCCTGGGCAGAAGGCAATACCGAGGGTTCATCCCTGCCCCGCAACGACCCCCGCCACAATGTTTACATCGACTACTACCGGGACATGGGCCTGGCGGACCCCAGCGGTTTTTACTTCTTTACCCTTAACGCCGCCCCCTCGTCGGGCATACACAACATGACCCCGGCGGAAATCAGCCAATGGCAGCTGGCAACGCCGGTGGCGCAGCAGGTAACCAGCAGCTCAACAACCGTGAAGGTCTCCCCCGGAAATAAACTGGGCGAGCATCGGGTATCGGTCAGCCAGGACAACAGTATTTTTGTGGAAGGCGACAGCGCCGACACCCTGTTTCAGCCGGGCACCGGCGTCAGCTATATCGATGGCGGCCCAGGCCGCGACACGGTGAGATTCTCCGGCCCCTACGCCCACTACACCATCGACCGCAGCGGTGGCGAGATTACCGTGATCGACTCCGATTATTCACGCAACGGTGTTGTGGTGTTGAAAAATATGGAACGGTTGATATTTACAGACCGGCAGCTTCCCTTGACAGAAGGGAAGTAGAGAGAAACTGAAGAACTGGCAAACAATCCAAACTGCCCGCCACCTCAAAAAAGCGAATCGGTGGCGAGCAGTGTGATGTTATTTACGATTAAGCGCATCCAGCGCGGCAATCACCCCACGGGGGTTATCACCCAAAATCACCTGATCACCCACCACCGTAGTAGGCAGGCCGTGGCCACCCAGGGCCAGAAACTCCTCCTGGGCTTTTTCATTGAGGTCTACATCGTAATCGGTATAGGCAATGTCTTCCTTGTCCAGGCTGCGCTTCAGGGTTTTACAGGGGCCGCACCATTCAGCGGAATAGATAACCACCTGTTCTTCCCCTGCAACAGCGGCAGCAGCGTCTTTCCCTACGTCCTGAGCCACCACGGTTTCTGCCTGGTTGCAGGCCGCCAAAAACAAAGGGGTTGCAAGGAATATGGCGGGTAGCCAATGATTTCGTTTTGTCATGGTAATGCTCGATATGTATTCCGGGGGCCTATAGAGTGCTTCAAACGCGAAAATATCCCTGCCGAGTTGCTGTTTACATAATTTTTAACGCCTGTGACGCTATTTGGTTCAACTCCGCCCCCCCGCCTTGCTGATAGGCAATGATCTTCTCCCGCATGGCCGGCGCCCAGAATTTCTGGATATGCTCAGCCACAGCGCTGGCCGCAGCGTCTTCACCGACAAATTCCACCGGTTGGTTGGCGGCGATTTGATTGGCCATTTTTATCAGCTGGGGCAATTGGTCAGTGATACTGCTCATGGTTACTCCTCAAATTACCATCCTCGGCAATGACATACGAGATTCTTCGCTGGGCTCAGAATGACGTATCAAGCTTTATACCTGCACTGTGAGCGTAGCAGGCAAAGTGATTGTCGCGCACAAACCCCAGCAACGTGATATTGAGTTTACCCGCCAGCTCAACCGCCAGGGAGGTGGGGGCCGACACCGCTGCCACCAGGGGCATACCTGCCCAACCCGCTTTTTGCACCATTTCGTAGCTGGCGCGACTGGTAACCAGTAAAAAACCATCTGGCCTCTGTGTATTGCACAGTGCGCCTATAAGTTTGTCCAGGGCATTGTGACGGCCCACATCTTCGCGCACGGCAACGATATTGCCCTGGCTATCCGCCCAGGCAGCGGCGTGGGTAGCGCCGGTTTTCTGATTCAACGGTTGATGTTCCGGCAATACCGCCATAGCCCGGCTAATAGCATCCGCCGCAACAGGCGCCGCACTGACCACTGGCTCTGGCAGGTGCAGCGCCTGTTGCAATGACTCCGCCCCGCACAGGCCGCAGCCGGTGCGCCCGGTCATGTTGCGCCGCCATTGTTTCAGAGTCTGAAAACGGCGCCCGCTGATTTCCAATTGCAATTCAATGCCGTTATCCGCCTCAACAACTTCGCTGCGGTACAGTTCTGAGGGCGCGCCGATAATGCCTTCGGTGAGGCTAAACCCAAGGGCAAATTCTTGCAGATTGTGAGGCGTGGCCATCATCACCACATGAGAGATGCCGTTGTAGACCAGTGCTATTGGCACTTCTGCCGCTACCTGGTCGGTTTCACAACCGGTTTTGCCACGGCGATGCACCTGAACGCTTTTGTGGCTTTTCACACCGCTGCCCCTGTCACCCTGAGAGAGCGCAGCGACCGTGAGGGTCTCACAACCATTGAGTACGAGATACTCACGTCGCCTTCGGCTCCTCAGAATGACAGTGGTGGAGATAGCTGAGCTGATTCTCATTGCGCTCGGCGAACTCTTTCTGCCACAACGACGGCTCCATCACCTTGGCCACCTGCACCGCCGTTACCTTGTACTCCGGGCAGTTGGTGGCCCAGTCGGAGTTGTCGGTGGTTACCACATTGGCTCCCGTGGACGGGTGGTGGAAGGTGGTATACACCACCCCCGGCTGCACTCGGGTGGTCACATCCGCCCGCAATACCGTGTCTCCGGCGCGGCTGGCTATGCTGACCCAGTTGCCGTGCTCGATACCGCGATCTTCCGCATCAAAGGGATGAATCTCCAGCACATCTTCCCGGTGCCATTGCACGTTGTCGGTGCGGCGGGTTTGGGCACCCACGTTGTACTGGGACAGGATACGCCCGGTGGTGAGCAGCAATGGATATTTGCGGTTGCTGCGTTCTTCGGTTTCCACAAACCGGGTGATGGCAAAGTAACCCTGACCACGCACAAACTGGTCGATATGCATAATGGGTGTGCCCTCTGTCGCGTCGTCGTCACAGGGCCATTGAATGCTGCCCAGCTTATCCAGCTTGCGATAATTGACCCCGGCAAAGGTGGGCGTGTGGGCGGCGATTTCATCCATGATTTCGGACGGATGATTATAGTGCATGTCATAACCCATGGCCTGCGCCAGCTTGCAGGTCACCTGCCAGTCCTGCAAGCCCGCCAGTGGCTCCATCACCTTGCGCACCGGGGAGATACGGCGCTCCGCATTGGTAAAGGTGCCGTCTTTTTCCAAAAAGGTGGAGCCGGGCAGCAGCACGTGGGCAAATTTGGCGGTTTCGTTGAGAAAGATATCCTGCACCACCAGGCATTCCAGCGCCCCCAGTGCCGCTTCCACATGCTGGGTGTTTGGGTCGGACTGAGCCACGTCCTCCCCCTGCACGTACATGCCTTTGTAGGCGCCCTCCACCGCCGCATCAAACATATTGGGAATACGCAGCCCCGGCTCGCTTTGCAGGGTCACATTCCAGGTTTTTTCAAACAGCGCACGCACCGCCGGATCGGAGATATGCCGGTAACCGGGCAGTTCATGGGGGAAGGAGCCCATATCGCAAGAGCCCTGCACATTGTTCTGGCCCCGCAGCGGGTTCACCCCCACCCCTTCCCGGCCCAAATTACCGGTGAGCATGGCCAGGTTAGCAATACCCATCACCATGGTGGAGCCCTGGCTGTGTTCGGTCACCCCCAAGCCATAATAGATGGCACCGTTGCCTGCGATGGCGTATAACCGGGCGGCGGCGCGCATCTCTGCGGCGGGAATACCGGTGATGGACTCGGTGGCCTCCGGCGACTGTTTGGGGTCGCTGATAAATGTGCGCCACAGGTTGTAGGCGTCTTCTTCACAGCGCTGGGCAATAAAGCCCTGCGCTTCCAGCCCTTCATCCACAATCACATGAGCCAGGGCGTTGATAAAGGCCACATTGGTGCCGGGCTTCATTTGCAGGTGGTGGGCCGCCTTGATATGGGGGCTGCTCACCAGCTCAATTTGCCGTGGGTCGGCGACGATCAGTTTGGCCCCTTGCCGCAGGCGCTTTTTCAGGCGCGAGGCAAATACCGGGTGGGCGGCGGTGGGGTTGGCACCGATCACAATGACCACATCGGATTTCTCAACGGAGTCAAAGGTCTGGGTACCGGCGGATTCACCCAGGGTGGTCTTCAGACCGTAGCCGGTGGGCGAATGGCACACCCGGGCGCAGGTATCCACATTGTTATTGCCAAACACCGCCCGCACCAGTTTTTGCACCAGGTAGGTTTCTTCGTTGGTGCAGCGGGATGAGGTAATGCCGCCGATGGCATTAACGCCGTACTTATCCTGAATGCCGCGCAATTTTTTTGCAGTGAAGGCAAAGGCTTGCTCCCAGCTGACCTTCTTCCATGGCTGGTCGATGCTGTCGCGAATCATGGGTTCGGTAATGCGGTCTTTGTGGGTGGCATAGCCGTAGGCAAAGCGCCCCTTCACACAGGAGTGCCCACGGTTGGCGGGGCTGGCTTTGTTGGGCGTCATATTCACCACCTGCTCCCCTTGCAGCTCCACATCGAAATTGCAGCCCACGCCGCAATAGGCGCAGGTAGTGGTTGTGGTGTGGGTACCCTGACCGTGATCGATAATGGATTTTTCCATCAACGTCGCCGTTGGGCAGGCCTGCACGCAAGCACCGCAGGATACACATTCGGAGTCCATAAAGGCTTCGTTTTGCCCCGGCGACACTTTCGAATCAAAGCCGCGCCCATCGATGGTCAGGGCAAAGGTGCCCTGCACTTCCTCGCAGGCACGCACGCAGCGGGAGCAGACAATGCACTTGCTGGGGTCGAAGGTGAAGTAGGGGTTGGAGGTGTCTTTTTCCGCATTCAGATGGTTTTTGCCATCAAAGCCATAACGCACGTCTCGCAGACCCACCGCGCCGGCCATATCCTGCAATTCGCAGTTGCCGTTACTAGGGCAGGTGAGGCAGTCCAGCGGGTGATCAGAGATGTACAGCTCCATCACATTGCGGCGCATATCTGCCAGTTGTTTGTTCTGGGTATTCACCACCATGCCTTCGCGCACCGGGGTAGTGCAGGATGCGGGCAGGCCGCGTACCCCCTCGATGGCCACCAGGCAAAGGCGGCAGGAACCAAAGGCGTCGAGATTGTCGGAGGCACAGAGTTTGGGAATATCGATGCCCGCCAGGGATGAGGCGCGCATCACCGAAGTGCCTTCGGGCACGGTGATGGAACGGCCGTCGATGGTGACAGTGACCTCAACATCGGAATCAACAGCGGGGGTGCCGAAGTCCTTCCCTTTATGAAGGGACGGGTCGAAATGTTGTACGGGCATGTTCATGGTTAGGCCTCAATCTCACATTACTGTCATTCTGAGCGCAGCGAAGAATCTCGTTGCCCTGGCCTGAGATCCTTCGCTGCGTTCAGGATGATAAATTACTTTTACCTTTGTCATTGCGAGGCCGAAGGCCGTGGCAATCTCCATCAGCCCTCTGCCAAACTGGTCGAGATCGCCGCGCTGCGCTCGCGATGGCGGAGGGCCTATTCAAAATCTTCCCGAAACTGCTGCACTGCACTGCGTACCGGGAACGGGGTCATACCGCCCAGGGCGCAGAGCGATGCCACTTCCATGGTGTCGCACAGGTCATTGAGCAGCGCCAGATTCTTCTCCGACTCCCGGCCGTCAATTACTTTGTCGATCACTTCCACACCCCGGGTGGAACCAATCCGGCACGGAGTGCATTTGCCGCAGCTTTCTTCGGCGCAAAATTCCATGGCAAAGCGCGCTTGTTGCGCCATGTCCACGGTGTCGTCAAACACCACCATACCACCGTGGCCCAGCACCGCGCCGATGGCGGCAAAGGCTTCGTAATCCATGGGGGTATCGAACTGGGCCTCGCTCAAATAAGCCCCCAGCGGCCCGCCCACTTGCACAGCTTTAATGGGGCGGCCCGATGCGGAGCCACCACCGTAGTCGTAAAGCAGCTCCCGCAAGGTAATACCAAAAGGCACCTCCACCAACCCGCCACATTTGATATTGCCCGCCAGCTGAAATGGCATGGTGCCGCGAGAGCGCCCCATCCCCAGCGCGGCGTAGGCGGCACCGCCGTTGGCGAGAATATCCACCACCGCCGTCAACGACAGCACATTATTGACCACCGTGGGTTGGCCGAATAAGCCCTCTATAGCGGGCAGCGGCGGCTTGGCGCGCACCAGGCCGCGCTTGCCTTCCAGACTTTCCAGCAGGGATGTTTCCTCGCCGCAGATATAGGCGCCGGCGGCCAGGCGTATTTCCAGATCGAAGTGCTTGCCACTGCCGAGGATATCGCCACCCAACAGCTTGCTTTGATAGGCAGTGACAATGGCTTGCTCAAGAATTTTCTGCGCCAGCGGGTATTCGCAACGCAGATAGATATAGCCCTGCTGTGCACCAACCGCCAAACCCGCAATGGCCATGCCCTCGATCAGCGCAAAGGGGTCGCCCTCCATCACCAGGCGGTCGGCGAAGGTGCCGGAATCCCCTTCGTCGGCGTTACAGACGATGTATTTGTCGTCACTGTCACAGTCCAACACCGTCTGCCATTTGATGCCGGTGGGGAAGCCCGCCCCACCGCGACCGCGCAGGCCGGAGGTTTTCACCTCATCGACAATGGCCTGGGGCGCCATGGCCACCGCTTTTTGCAACCCCGCAATACCACCGTGGGCGCGGTAATCCGCTAACGACAGTGGTTCGGTGACGCCAAGACGGGCAAACATACGCCGTTGCTGCTTCGCCAGTTGTGGAATGCTATCCACTGGCCCGCAGCATAGCGGGTGGTCACCGCCGTTGTGAAAATTTGCGTCGAACAGAGAATCCACATTGGCGACGTCCACCGGGCCATAGGCGATACGGCCAGACCCGGTTTCTACCTCCACCATTGGTTCCAGCCAATACAGTCCGCGAGTGCTGTTGCGCACCAGTTCCAGCTCAACACCGCGGCGGGCGGCCTGTAACTGTATTTCAGCCGTTACCTGGTCGCCCCCCAGGGAGCGGGCGGTGGTATCCGATGGCACATAGATTTTGACAGTCATGGCATCACCTCAGACAACAACTTGTCCACTTTGCTCTGGTCCATGCGCGCGTAAACACTGTCATCCAGGCGCACATTGGGGGAGCAGGCACAATTGCCAAGGCAGTACACCGGCTCCAGGGTCACTTTGCCATCGGCGCTGGTGCCGTGATATTCCACCGCCAGCTTTTCCTTGATGTAGGCCTCCAGTTGACGGGAGCCCATAGACTGACAAGCCTCCGCCCGGCACACATACAGGGTGTGCTCGCCACCTTGCTCGCTGCGAAAAAAGTGATAAAAACTGATAACCCCGTGCACTTCGGCGCGGGACAAATTGAGACTGTCGGCAATCACCGCAACAGCGGCCTTGGGAATATAGCCGTAGCGCCCCTGCACCGCGTGTAAAATGGGCAACAGGGCGCCGGGCTTGGACTTCAGGTTATCGATAATGTCCTGAACATCTCCCAGTGAAACGATGGCTTGCTCTGGTACAGCTGGCTCGGGCATTGGCTATCTCGCGCGTCAACTCAAAAGATCAGGGTAATCACTTGCAACCATTACAGGCAACCACTTTTTGCTGTGCCTGCTGACAATGACAGGCTTTTCGTTCATTATTGCCAACCGCACAGGCAAGGCTATTCAGCAGTGAACCAGGTTATGAGAAACGCCGTCAAAACCCATAAACTCACCACCCTCAGCGCACAGCAAAGGGCCAATTTGCTGCGCCGCACAGAGTCCGATATTGCGCATATTGTCGACAGCGTAAAACCCATCGTTGCAGACGTAAAACAGCGCGGTGACGATGCCCTGGCGGAGTTTGCCCACAAGTTTGACAAGGCGGACATCAGCGCTGGCCAAATACAGGTCACGCCGCAGGAGTTCGATGATGCTTTCGAGCAGGTTGACGACGAGGTGATCGACACCCTGCGCTACGCGGTGGACAACGTGCGCCGTTTTCACGAAGCGCAAATGCCGGAAGAAATGTGGCTGAAAGAGATTCGCCCCGGCGCCTTTGCCGGTGACCGCTACACGCCCATCAATGCCGTGGCCTGTTACGTGCCACGGGGCAAAGGCTCGTTCCCCAGTGTGGCCATTATGACCACCGTTCCCGCCGTGGTTGCCGGTGTGCCCACTGCGGTGATCATCACCCCACCGGGCCCGGACGGTTCTGTGGATGCCGCCACCCTGGTGGTGGCACGGCTGGTGGGCATCGACAAAGTGTACAAATGTGGCGGTGCCCAGGGCGTAGCGGCAGTGGCCTACGGCACCGACACCGTACCCAGGTGCGACAAGATTGTCGGCCCCGGCAGCCCCTACGTAGTGGCAGCAAAACGGCTGGTGGCGGATGTGCTGGACCCGGGCACCCCCGCCGGCCCCAGCGAATCCATCGTCTTGGCCGACAGCAGCGCCAACCCCAGGCTGGCGGCGCTGGACTTGCTGATTGAGGCGGAACACGGCCCGGATTCCTCGGCATTTTTGGTAACGGACAACGAGCAACTGGCCACGGAAGCGGCCCAGGCCATTGAGGAATACTGGGGGCAAATGAGCGAATTGCGGGTGGATTATTCCTCCACCGTACTGGGGGGCGACAGCGGTGGCATTGTGCTTGCAGAAAGTTGGCAAGACGCAGTGCAATTCTGCAACGACTACGCCGCCGAACACCTGCTGATTTTGAGCAAAGACCCATTCAAGCATCTGAGCAGCATCAAGAACGCCGGCGAAATCCTGCTGGGAGAATACACCCCCATCTCTATCGCCAACTTTGTGCTGGGGCCAAACGCCGTGCTGCCCACCTCCATGGCCGCCAAAACCGCATCGCCGCTGTCCGTGTTCGACTATATGAAAAGCTGTTCAGTCGGTTATGTCACCGAACAGGGCTATCGGGAGATGGCCCCCCACACCCACCGTTTTGCCAAATACGAGGGCTTCGACGCCCACGCCAATGCGGTATCGCACTTGAGAGACGAAGCTTTCGACAGCGAAAACTAAGAGGAACTGACCATGAAAACACGCGCAGCCGTTGCTTTACAGGCAGGCAGACCCCTTGAGGTTATGGATGTTGATCTGGAAGGCCCAAAAGCCGGGGAAGTTCTGGTAGAAATCAAAGCGACCGGTGTCTGTCATACCGACGCCTTTACCCTCTCCGGTGACGACCCGGAAGGGGCATTCCCGGCCATTCTCGGTCACGAGGGCGCAGGCATTGTTCAGGAAGTGGGGCCGGGGGTGACCTCCCTGAAACCCGGTGACCATGTAATCCCCCTGTACACCCCGGAATGCCGCACCTGCGACTTCTGCCTGCACCCGAAAACCAACCTCTGCCAATCGATTCGCGAAACCCAGGGCCAGGGAGTGATGCCCGACGGCACCAGCCGCTTCTCTCTGGACGGCAAGCCGATTCTTCACTACATGGGCTGCTCTACGTTCTCCAACTACACCGTACTGCCGGAAATTGCCCTGGCGAAAGTACGCAGTGACGCGCCGTTCGACAAAATCTGCTACATCGGCTGTGGGGTGACCACCGGCATTGGCGCGGTGGCTTTCACCATGAAAGTAGAGCCCGGCTCTACCGTGGCAGTATTCGGGCTGGGGGGCATCGGCCTGAACGTGATTCAGGGGGCAAAAATGGTGGGAGCCACCCGCATTATCGGCGTCGACATCAACCCGTCCAAAGTGGAGCTGGCGAAACAGTTCGGCATGACCGACTTCGTCAACCCCAACGACGTGGACGATGTGGTGGGCCACCTGATGGAAATCACCGGCGGTGGTGTGGACTACAGTTTTGAGTGCATCGGCAACGTCAACGTCATGCGCCAGGCCCTTGAGTGCTGTCACAAAGGCTGGGGGCAGAGCTGTATTATCGGCGTTGCCGGTGCCGGCCAGGAAATCGCCACTCGCCCGTTTCAACTGGTCACTGGCCGCTCCTGGCGAGGCACCGCGTTTGGTGGCGCCCGCGGGCGCACCGATGTGCCGAAAATCGTCGACTGGTACATGGACGGCAAAATCAATATCGACGACCTGATCACCCACACCATGCCCCTGGATGACATCAACAAGGCGTTTGACCTGATGCACTCCGGAGAGAGTATTCGGTCGGTGGTGGTGTACTAACCTCCGCCGTCATTGCGAGTCGCTGAAAGCGGCGTGGCAATCTCCCGGCCCCTCTGCCGATATCTGGAGATCGCCGCAGTCGCTTCACTCCCTCGCGATGACGCAGTAATTTAATAGGAAAACCCCATGCCCATTGAACAAATCAGCGCCGCTAAAATGTTTGGCGGCCAACAACTGCGTTACCGGCATCATTCCAAGGCGCTCAACTGCGACATGATCTTTGCGGTGTACCTGCCACCGCAAGCAGAGCAGCAGCCGGTACCGGTGCTGTACTGGCTGTCCGGGCTGACTTGCAACGATGAAAATTTTGTCACCAAGGCCGGCGCCCAACGCTACGCCGCCGAACACGGCATTGCCATCATCGCCCCAGACACCAGCCCTCGCGGTGACGGTGTGCCCGACGACCCGCAAGGCGCTTACGACCTGGGCCTGGGAGCGGGTTTTTACGTCAATGCCACACAAGGGCCCTGGGACACGCATTATCGGATGTACGACTACGTGGTGGAGGAGCTGCCACAACTGGTGGCTGCAGAACTGCCGCAAATCAGTAACACAGCCGCCATCAGCGGTCACTCCATGGGCGGCCACGGCGCCCTGACCATCGCCCTGAAAAACCCCGGCCGCTTTACCTCCGTTTCTGCCTTTGCCCCCATCTGCTCACCGCTGCGCTGCCCCTGGGGTGAAAAGGCACTGGGCAACTACCTGGGCAACAACCGCGATGACTGGCAGCGCTACGACACCACCGCGCTGCTGGCAAACGCCAGCGAACGCCTGCCAACACGGGTAGACCAAGGCGATGCGGACAACTTTCTGGAGGAACAGTTGAAAACCGAACTGTTGGTGGACGCGGCAAAAGCTGCAGACTACCCCATGGACATTCGCATGCAGCCGGGCTACGACCACAGCTACTACTTTATCGCCAGTTTTATCGGTGAGCACGTTGCGTTTCATGCCCGACATTTGCAGGGATAGTGCTAACATATAACCTCCCACGCCCAAACCACTTTTCCAACTCCAGTACAAGGCAAGGACTTGAAAGCAAGGCGCACCTACCTGCGAACCAAGCGCTCACTGTTCAGGGGCATGGACGGCCTGCACGAAAAGCTGTTCCCCTTTCTGACCTGGGGTAAGCAGGTCTCGCAAAATTCCCTCAAAGCCGACCTGATGGCGGGAATTACTGGCGCTGTGTTGGTGCTGCCTCAGGGGGTGGCCTACGCACTGATTGCCGGCCTGCCGGCGGTGTATGGCATTTACACCGCCATTGTCACCCCCATTATTGCCGGGCTGTTTGGCTCCTCCCGCCATTTGATTTCCGGGCCCACCGCCGCCATTTCCATTATCGTGATGAAGATTGCCAGTGAACTGGCAGAAACCGGTACGGAAGAATTTGTCGCGGTGGCGCTGACGCTCACCTTTTTGTGTGGCCTGGTGCAGTACGGCATGGGGCTGGCACGGCTGGGCAGCATGATCAACTTTATCTCTCACACGGTGGTGCTGGGCTTTACCGCCGGGGCCGCCCTGCTGATTGCCACCAGCCAGTTAAAACACCTGTTTGGCCTGGAGCTGCCCAGCGCCGCCAGCCTGATCGAAACCTGGGCATCCCTGTGGGCCAATCTGGGCAATATCAGCCTGTATCCGGTGGTGATCGCCTTCAGCACCATAGTCGCGACTCTGGCCATCAAACACTACAAACCGCGCTGGCCCAATATGCTGCTGGGCATGATTATCGGCAGCCTGGTGTGCTGGCTGATTTCCGGCGACAGACACGGCATCGCCCTGGTGGGTGCCCTGCCCCGCTCACTGCCCACCCCCTCCATACCGGATTTGTCGGAAGGCACCATTGCCACCGTGCTGCCCGGTGCTATGGCGGTAGCGGTGCTGGGATTGGTTGAGGCGGTATCCATTGCCCGCTCGGTGGCCATTCGCTCCGGGCAGCGCATCAGTGGCAGCCAGGAGTTTATCGGCCAGGGGCTGTCCAACATTGTCGGCAGTTTTTTCTCCTGCTATGCCGGTTCCGGTTCTTTTACCCGCTCTGGCGCCAACTACGATGCCGGCGCACAAACACCATTGGCTGGGGTTTTTGCCGCCCTGTTCCTGATACTGGTGCTGCTGTTAATTCCCGGCATCACCGCCTATCTGCCCATGCCGGTGATGGCGGGCATTATTATTGTGGTGGCCTGGAACCTGATCGATTTTCACCACATTAAATCCGTACTGAAAAGCGACAAACAGGAGCTGTCCATCTTTGTGGTGACCTTTGGCTCCACCCTGTTTGTGGAACTGGAATTCGCCATTTATTTTGGCGTAATTCTGTCCTTGATCATGTTTCTGCGGCGCACATCCATCCCCACTCTGGTGGTGGTTGCGCCGCGTTCTTACGATACTGGCACCGAACTGCGGGGCATCAAACGCTTTGGTTTAAAAGAATGCCCGCAAATGAAAATTGTGCGTATCGACGGCGCCATATTCTTTGGCTCGGTTCACCATATCCTTGGCCGCCTGCAAAACCTGTGCAACGAAAGCACCCCGGAAAAACACCTGATGCTGATGTGCACCAGCGTCTACACCGTGGACCTGGCGGGCATGGAAATGCTGATACAGGAGAAACAACGCCTCAAAGCCATTGGTGGCAACCTGTATATCTGCGGCCTGAAAAGTGACATCCGTCAGGAGCTGGCACAGATGGGCGGCATGGGGCAACTGCGCGCATCCAGCTTTACCCCCACACCGGACCTGGCGCTAAAACTGATTGTGCCAACACTGGATCAATCGATTTGTGAAAATTGTGAAAAGCGGGTATTCAAACAATGTCCGGTATTTGCAGAACCGGAAGAAGAAACACCGGAAGAATTCAAGTTGACGATTTGACAACGCTGAACAGCACCGTCATTCCCACCCCCGATTAAACCCTTCGGGGACAGGCTGCGGCGGGAATCCACCATTTTGAAAAAATGGATCCCCGCCTGCGCGGGGATGACGGCTAAGGGCCGTCACTTCGTCAAACGTCAAACGTCGAACATCCAACGTCTAACTCAACCACACACCGGGCAATCAGGATTCGCCCGCAACGACATACCCCGCCAGGCAAAGCGTTTGCCTTCAAAAATTTGCAAGTGGTTGCGGGTACCGGAATCCATCCCTACTCGCAGCTTGATTGCTTCCAACGCCATCGCTGTTCCCAGCATGCCCACTACCGGACCCATAACCCCCATTTCCGCACAACTTGCTTGGGTTTTGGGCAGCTGGTCGCCAAACAAGCATTGATAGCAAGGCTGTTTTGCGCCATCGAGCTGTTCTTTATCACGAAAATCAAACACCGCCAGTTGCCCGTCCCAGCCCACCGCAGCACCAAATACCAGAGGCACACCGTGGTGGTAACAAGCCCGGTTAACCGCAAGGCGAGTGGTCAGGTTGTCGCTGCAATCCAGCACCATATCCACTTCCGGCACGTAGTAATCCAGCGCCTCGTCGTCCAGGCGCTCGTCGATAGACTCTATATTGACGTGAGGATTCAGGGCTTCCAGTTGGGCTTGAGCGCTGTCGGATTTACTGTCGCCACAGTCGTCGCTGCGGTACAACACCTGACGGTGCAGGTTGCTGACATCGACCGTATCGCCGTCAGCAATCAACAGTGTGCCAATGCCGGCACCGGCCAGGTAAAGCGCAGCCGGAGCACCCAGCCCCCCGGCACCCACCAACAGAATGCGCGCCGACGCCAGTGCCCGCTGCCCCTGTTCGCCAATGTCCGGCAAAAGTTGCTGGCGGCTGTAACGCAGCGCTTCGCTCACTCAGGAAGCGTCCAGTTGCTGTTGAATAATTTGCTTAAGGTGTTCGACCGCCTCGGGGCTGGAGCCTTGCTGATGGATCACAATCATCCCGTCGCGGCCAATCACCACACTGCGGGGAATCATTTTCTCGGCGTACTGGCCGTAAATGGCGCGACCGGGGTCGGCCGCAAAGGGCATGGCGTAATCGTAGTCGGCTTTAAATTCCGCCACTTCTTCGGTGTTGTGTTCACGTCCCAGGTTAATCACCACCAGGTCTTTGTGGTCGATCTGTTGGTAAATGGTTTTGTCGATGATTGGCAGCTTGGCTTTGCAGGGGGGGCACCAGGTGGCGAAAAAATTCACCAATATCACTTTGCCTTGCAGGGCTTCGGTATCCACTGCGACACCTTCGGTGGTTGTTACTGAAAAGCCCGGGGCTTTGTCGCCTGCGCCCACGTAACTGAATGCGGGCAGTTTGGCGCCACTCAGGGCGACAATGGCCAGGGGAATAAACAACAACTGAATAAGGCGAATAGGGGTTTTGCGGGTTTTCATGGCAGCGTCCTGTTGATTAAGTCAGACTTTGATGGTGGAGAAGGTTTTGATTATGTCTCGTCAACGGTTTTTTGATAAGCTCCACAACAGTTCTTAACACTTTGCGAGGGAGTGACAGGGTATGTTGTCACAATGCAAACAGCAATCGATTCTGTCCGTTTTCTTTTTCAGCACGCTACTTTATCTGTTACCCGCTTCAGTGTTCGCCGCAAGCGACCCGTTAAAGTTGCTGGATGATAAATGGCTGGAGGTCAAAACCGAGAATTTTCATATTATCAGCGATGCTAAGGAGAAAAAGGTAAAAGCCTTTGCCCGCGATCTGGAAATCTTCCGCCATTTCGCCCAGATATTCACCAAGGCAAAAATCATTGACGATGCACCACCTTTTAAAATATTCGCCATTGAAGACCGCTCTCACTTTCGCAAGTTACGCAGCAGGCCGGATATCGCGGGCTATTTTTTTGAACGACTGGAAGGCAATTTCAGTGCAGCCAACATCAGCGGGTACAGCAAAAATATAAAAACCGATCATTTCCCCCGCCAGATTTTGTTTCACGAATACATTCACTTTATGCTGAAAAAAACCGGCAGAATGACGAACTATCCGGTGTGGTACGAAGAAGGCATTGCCGACTTTCTTTCCACAATGGTCATTGACAAAAAAACCATAAAATACGGCCTGCATTCCCGGGCCCGCAGCTACGGCATCAGCCAGACATTTGGCAATAAAGTGCCCATCGAAAAACTGCTTAAGGCCACAGAATATCCAGAAAAGCAACGGGAGCGGTCTTCGTTTTACAATTACGCATGGGCGCTGCAACATTTCTTTTTTTCCAACAAGGAATATCAAGATAGCGTAAAAAACTATCTGCTTCTCTGGAATCAGGGAGTCGATGTAGACACCGCCTTCAAGCAATCATTTGACGTCAGCTACGACGAACTTGGCGAGCGACTCAAAATGTACTTGAAAACCAGCAATTACAAATACGCAAAATACACCTTTAAAGAACCCTTTAAGACCGACTTCAAATCCATCCGCACACTCGACAAAAGCGAAGTTGCTT
The DNA here is from genome assembly GCF_052983295.1 of Porticoccus sp. GXU_MW_L64. Taxonomy (NCBI): domain Bacteria; kingdom Pseudomonadati; phylum Pseudomonadota; class Gammaproteobacteria; order Cellvibrionales; family Porticoccaceae; genus Porticoccus; species Porticoccus sp. GXU_MW_L64. The sequence goes on from NZ_JBRKJK010000019.1 coordinate 28,527, forward strand.
TCCACTTTGGCCAAATGCAGTGGCTGCGGGAGGACTTCCGTGAAGACGGCCGGTTATTGCTGCAAAAAGCGGCGCAATTAAATCCGGATTTGATCGAGGCAAACACCTACCTGTTACGCGACCAATGGCTGCAAAACAAAAATATTGAGCACGCTCTGCAAGCCATCGAAAAACTGCATGCCGAGCACCCATACAATACCGACATCAACACACTTTATGGCAACCTGCTGTTAAGCAAGGCACAGGCGCTGAACGACCATGATCCGGACAGCAGCTACCCGGTTGTTAAACAGGCGCGAAGCAAATATCGTCAGGCAATCAAGGCAGATTCACAAAACCTGCAGGCATGGTGGGGTATGGGAGAGGTTTACAAACAGCGGCCTGAACTGACCGCAGAAGGACAGGGCATGGTGGAAGCCGCCACCGTCCTCAAGGAGCTGACCTACCTCACTGGCGACAAAGGGAATTACTTTGTTCTGGCTCTGCTCTACGAACAGCAGGGGGAACTGGACACCGCCATCGGCCTGTATCGTCGCCTTGCCAACAACCGCAGTCAGGTTACCGACAAAGCAAAAGCGCGGCTCAAAAAATTGCTGCCGGAAGAGCCATCCCTAGAAGTCGAGCAGTGACTGTAAGGGCACAACATCCACTTTATCACCGGGACAAATTGTCGCTCCCACCGGCACCACCGCCAGTACTTCCGCTCGACTGATGGAGGTAAGTACGCCCGAGCTTTGATTTGTCAGCGGCATCGCTGTGAGCTGGCCGTCAATCACTTCCAGGCTGGCGCGCAGGTATTCTTCCCGCTTGCGAGGCCGGGAAAAGTCAAAACCCGCACTCACCGCAAACCGCCGTGGCTGGCAGAAATCAGCCCCCTGCAAGGCGCACAGATAAGGGCGGGCAAACAACACAAAGGTTACGAAGGCCGATACCGGGTTGCCCGGCAAACCGAAAAATGGCCTGTCGCACAAGCTGCCATAGGCCAGGGGTTTGCCCGGTTTGATGGCGATTTTCCAAAACTCCTGCTGACCGAGCTTTGCCAGCACCGGCTTTACGTGGTCTTCCTCGCCCACGGATACGCCACCGATAGTCAGCACGCAATCAGATTCCGCCGCCGCGCGGCGCAGCAGGGCTTCAATTTCTGCCGGGTCGTCTTTGGCGCAACCCAGGTCAACCACCTCTGCACCCAACCCCTGCAACAAACCAGCCAACAGGTAGCGGTTGGAGTTGTATATTTGCCCCGCTTGCAGGGGCTGCCCCGGCTCCACCAATTCGTCGCCGGTGCAAACCACCGCCACCTTTATCCGCCGGTACACCGGCACCCGGGCGACACCGATAGACGCCAGTAACGCCAGTTCCGGGGGGCGCAGGCGCTGGCCTTTTTTCAGCAGTATCTCGCCGCTGCGAATATCCTGCCCCATGGCCCTCACATTATCACCGGCACCATCGGAAGGCGCTTTATGGATGGTGACACTATTGCCAGCCTCCACATAAGTACAGTTCTCTTGCATCACCACCGTATCTGCACCAGCAGGGATTTCGCTGCCGGTAAAGATGCGCGCTGCGCTACCCGGCTGCAAAGGCTCTGGCGCCTGCCCAGCGGGAATACGCTGGCTTACCGGCAGCGTGCCGCCCTCTACCAAATCGGCAAAGTTCAGCGCAAAGCCATCCATGGCCGAATTGTCTGCGGGTGGGACGTTGACGGTGGCAATCTGATCCGCAGCCAGCACCCGGCTGCGAGCCTCCGCCAGGGCAACGGTTTCAATATCAGAAATTGGGCGCACTTGTTGTTGCAGATGAGTGAGTGCTTCGGCAACAGTGAGGAAATTTGACATTCAAGCACCTTAAAAAACGAAAAATGTCATTGCGAGGAGCCGCAGGCGACGCGGCAATCTCCTGATTTCGGAGCACTTTGCTGGAGGTCGCCGCGCTACGCTCGCGATGACGGGAATCTCAATGGCCGTGTTTACCCAGCAACGTGCCAACAAAATTACAGGGCTTGGTGCGCGCATCCAGTTGTTCGCGAATGATTTGCTCCCAACCGGTGCGGCAGGCGTTGTTGGAACCGGGCATGCAAAACACCAGGGTATTGTTGGCCAGCCCTGCCAGCGCCCTGGACTGCACGGTGGAGGTACCAATTTGCTGCAGGGAAATCTGGCGAAACAATTCCCCAAAGCCTTCCACGGTTTTATCAAATAGCGGGGTAACCGCCTCCGGCGTGGAATCCCGGCCAGAAAAACCGGTGCCGCCGGTGAGCAGCGCCACCTGAATATTTTTATCCGCAATCCACTGGGAGAGTTTGGCGCGAATCTGGTAGATATCGTCCACCACAATATCCCGACCCGCCAGTGTGTGACCACTTTCCGTCACCGCATCCGCCAGTAACTGGCCGGAGGTGTCGGTGTCGGGGGTGCGGGTGTCGGAGATGGTTAATACAGCGATATTGAGGGGAGTTAAGTCGGGCATTCGTCTGGCCTTAAAATTTTCAGAATTGTGTCATCCTTCGCTACGCTCAGGATGACAGGCGGGCAGGCCGCGCCTAGCCACCTGTCATATTCATAAACCGCACTATCTGCGGTTCGTCATTTACATCAAAATAATGTCGCTCTGGTTTGCGGGCGATGGCGTCGACAATTTCCTGTTTCAAGCGAGCCATATCGCCAGGGTAGCGGCGCACAATAGCGCGCAGGTCAGCGGAATTTTCGTTGCCCAGGCACAACAACAAGCGCCCTTCCGCCGTCAGCCGCACCCGATTGCAACTGGCGCAAAAGTTGTGGCTGTGGGGGGAGATAAAACCGATGCGGGTATCGCCAATTCCCGCCATACGATAGTAGCGAGACGGCCCGTTGGTGGTTTCGGTGGTGGGCAGCAGGTGGTATTTCTGCTGGATGATTGCCCGCACATCGTCGCTGGAACAATAGCTTGTGGCACGGTCGTGACCCACCTGACCCAGAGGCATTTCCTCGATAAAGCTGACATCGATACCGCGTTCAACCGCAAAGCCCACCAGGTCGAGCACTTCTTCCTCGTTGTGGCCGCGCATAATCACGGCGTTGATTTTCAGCTTCTTGAAACCGGTGGCAACGGCGGCGTCGATACCGGCAATCACTTTGTCCAGGTTGCCGGTGCGGGTAATGCGTTTGAATTTGTCGGCGTCAAGGCTGTCCAGGCTGATATTGATGCGCTGCACCCCGGCGGCTTTCAGTGTTGGGGCCATTTTGGTCAGTTGCGAGCCGTTGGAGCTGAGCGTCAGTTCTTTCAATTCGGGCAGCGCGCCCAGAGATTCAATCAACTGCTGACTGTCGTGGCGAATCAGCGGTTCGCCACCGGTGAGGCGAATTTTCCCCACCCCCAGTTCGCTGAATGCGCGGGCGATAAAAGTGATTTCTTCGTAGCTGAGAATTTGCTGGCGGGGCAGAAAGGTCATGTCTTCCGCCATGCAATACTGGCAGCGGAAATCGCAGCGGTCGGTGACGGAAATGCGGATATAGTCCACCCGCCGACCGAAGGGGTCGATCAGTTGAGATGGATATGCGATTTCAGTTTGAGTCTTCATCATTTATCAATTGGCGCGCACGACAAAAGGCAAAATGCCCTTTGTATTACCGGGCTAACAGTCCCAGCGCTCGGCTTTGTCAGTATCACTCTGTTTTGCTTCCACCCAGCGCTCGCCATTGTCACTCAGTTCTTTCTTCCAGAAGGGTGCGCGGGTTTTTAAAAAATCCATTATAAATTCACCGGCGGCAAAGGCTTCGCTGCGGTGGCCGCTGGCCACGCCCACAAATACAATTTGCTCGCCAACGGCAAGGCATCCCACCCGGTGAATGACCGTTACCGCCCCCAGCGACCAACGCTGGCGGGCTCGATCAACAATATCCTGCAAGGCCTTTTCGGTCATGCCGGGATAATGCTCCAGATACAGGGCATCAATATCATTGTCGCCACGAACACTGCCGGTAAACGTAACCACCGCACCGCAGTCCTTGTGGCGCAACTTCTGGTATTCATCACCCAGGTCAAAATCCGCTTGCTGGATATGAACCGTCAATTCAGCCACCGGTTACCGGCGGGAAGAATGCCACTTCGTCACCATCGTTTACCGAGGTTTGCGGAGTTGCCATCTGCTGATTGACCGCCGCCAGGGTGTGGTCACTCAATAAGTGCTGCGACCACACACCGCCACGATTCGACAATAATTGACGCAATTCGGCAACGGTACAAACACCAACCGCATCCAGCTGTTCACCATCGGTCTGCAGGTGGTCGCGAAGTGCCGCGAAGTATTTCAGTTCTATCGTCATTAATTACGCTTCCAGTCACCGGATTTGCCACCGGACTTTTCCACCAGGCGCAGGTTATTGATGTTCATGCTGCGATCCACCGCTTTGCACATATCGTAAATAGTCAACGCTGCAGTGGAGGCCGCAGTCAGGGCCTCCATTTCCACCCCGGTCTGGCCGCTGTTTTTGCAGCGGGCCTCAATGTGCAGGCTATCATCCCCGATGGGGGTTATCTGCACCTTGACCGAGGTCAACATAATGGGGTGACACAGAGGGATCAGTTCCCAGGTACGTTTTGCCGCCTGAATACCGGCTATGCGCGCCACCGCCAGTACATCGCCCTTTTTGTGGCCTCCCTGGACAATCAGCTCCAGTGTTTGCGGTTGCATGTGCACAAAGGCCTCTGCCACCCCAAGGCGCTGGCTGTCGGGCTTGTCACCCACATCCACCATATGGGCCTGGCCGCTGTCGTCCAAATGGGTCAGTTTGCTCATCGCTCGCTCATCACAGAAAATAGGCGCACACCTTAGCATATTCACCCTTGGGAGCATCCTTGCAACACAACAAACAACAACTGACTGGCATTATTTTAGCGGGTGGCCAGGGCCGTCGTATGGGTGGTTGTGACAAGGGCTTGTTGACGCTCAATGGCAAACCACTGGTGAGCTACGCCGCCGACAACCTGCACCCCCATGTGTGCACTACCCTGGTAAACACCAATAGCGGCCAAGAAGGTTATCGCCAGCTGGGGTTTGCGCTCATTGATGATGGTGTCTACGCCCACTGCGGGCCCTTGGCGGGGGTTCTGGCCGGTGTGCGGGCAGCAACTACGCCGTTTGTGGCCATCAGTGCCTGCGATCAGCTTCAGCTACCCGCGCATATCTACCCGGAATTGCTGCAAGCGGCCCAGAGTAATGACCGTGGTTTGGCAGTGGCCCGCGACAGTACGCGCTTGCACCCCACCTGCGCGGTGGTAGCAACCAGCGCCGCCGAATCGCTGGAGGCGGCCCTGCGCCGGCAGCAGTTGCGAGTGGGCTGGTGGTTTCGGGAACAGGGGGCGGCGGAGGTGTGTTTTGCGGATGTGCGCTTTCACAACATCAACACCCCGCAGGATATTGAACAACTATCCGGCCATCAGGGTTTATAGGGCAACCGGAGGGACACCACCAACCCGCCCCCGGAGCGATTGCTGGCCTGCACTTCGCCGTGCATTTGTTGCACGGCCTTTAAGGTAATGCTCATTCCCAGGCCATAGCCCTCTTTGCTGTTGTAGGCCTTGGCCCGGTAGAACGGGGTGAATATTTTTTGCAAATCCTGTTCGCTCATGCCCGGCCCCCGGTCGGCCACCTGCAAATGCACCCGGCGGCGACCGAAGCTGACCTCCACATCAACCGGCTCGCCCTGGCCATATTTGAGGGCATTTTCGAGAATATTCTTGAAGGCTTTTTCAAACTCCGCCGGGGGCAGCAACAGCTCACGCACCCGCCCGCTTTGCTTCAGGTTGATGGTTTGTTGCGGGCTGAGAAAGCGGGCATCGGCAATAATGCGCTCGACCAGTGAGCCGATATTACAGGGCTCTTTTTCCAGCACTTCGTCGCTGCCGGACTCGGCTCTGGAGAGGGTGAGAATCTCATCGATCAGGCTGTTAAGGGCGCCGCATTCACGCTCTACCCGGTCGTACATCTCGCTGTCGATACCCGCCCCCTGCGCCTCGCAACGGGCCAGCTCCCCGGCCACTTGCAGGCGCGCCAGGGGCGCACGCAGCTCGTGGGAAACATCGTGCAGCAATTGTTGTTTGCTGTTGACCAGATGCTGAATATGGTCCGCCATGTCATTGAACGAGCGCGCCAGGCTGCCAAATTCGTCTTTGCGGTAGGTGAGTTTGCGGTCCAGCCGGGTGTCCAGCTCGCCGGTGCCCATGATGTCGATGTGGGAACGCAGGTGTTTTACCGGACGAATAATCAGCAACGCCAGAAACACGCTGAACAGCCCGGACACCAACAGGGTCAATAACCAACGCGATAGTGTTACTTCGCTGATCGCCAGGGAGACGCTGGACCAGTAAACCCCTTCAAGGCGTGGAATCTGAACCTGGTAGCTGCGGCCACTGCCGGAAATATACTCAAAACTGTGCCAGTTCACCGAATCGCCACTGTCTTCCAGGCCATAGATCATGGTGGCGGTGTCGGTTTCAAATACCTGCATGTGCAGGCTGTAATTGTAGGCAATGCGGCTACCGTAGATATCCCGCCAGCCACCAAAATTTTCGTACTGGGCAATCAGTCCTTGCAGCTCATCCAGGTGACTCTGTTGCCATTCGCTTCGATACAGCTGCCTGAGCTGCTCCATATACAGCAGCCCGGAACTGGAAATCACCACCAGGGTACTGGTGACCCAGAGCACCAGAAAGATTTTCCAGAACACGCTGCGCATAAAGAGATAGCCTTTATCAGCTCTCGGCGATCATCTGATAGCCAACCCCGCGCACTGTTTTTATCAATTCCCTGTCGCCAAAGCACTGCCGTAACTGCTGGCGCACGCGGCTGACATGCACATCGATACTGCGGTCGTAAGGCGTCAGTTCCCGGTGCAGCACTTTGCGGGTCATATCTTCCTTGCTGACAATGCTGCCGGCGTTTTGCATCAACATGGCCAGCACTTCAAACTCGGTGCCGGTGAGCTCCAGGTTTTTGTCATCGAAGGTGATGGAGCGGCTGCCCATATCCAGTTCCAGCCCATGCAGGCTGACCTGTGAGGCCACCACTTCTTTTTTCTGCGCCTGGCTGCGGCGCAACACCGCGTTGATACGGGCCAGCAATTCCCGCGGGTTGCAGGGTTTGCCCAGGTAGTCGTCGGCACCCATTTCCAGGCCGAGAATGCGGTCGACCTCCTCGCCGCGGCCGGTGAGCATTATCACCGGGGTGCTGATACGGGCACGCAATTGGGGCAGCAGCTCCAGGCCGGTCATGCCGGGCATCTGGATATCCAGCACAATCAGGTGAAAGTCGCTGTCCAGCTCCAGCTTCTTCAGGGCGTCGGCACCGCTGTGCACCGCCTCGGCCATAAAGCCATTTGCCTTGAGGTAGGTGGCCAACAGGCCGGTCAGATCCTGGTCGTCATCAATTAACAGGATTCTGCTTTTGGCATCATTCATACAAACCACTCCCATGAATATTGAGAACGATCATACCCAGTTCTTCAGCAACTCGCACCACTACTTTGCTTCTGGCTTTTTTAACAGCACAAGCGCCTCAAGGTGTGCCGTCTGGGGAAACATATCTACCGCCGCCACTGATTCCAGCTGATAGCCGCCATCGTTGACCAGCACCCCCAGATCACGGGCCAACGAACCCGGATGGCAAGACACATACACCACCGACTTGGCACCACTGGCCACCACCAGTGGCAGCACTTCGCGAGCGCCGCTGCGCGGCGGGTCCAGCAACACCGCATCGTACCTGGCCTTGCCCCAGGGCCGCTGGCGCTGGCATTGGCTGAGATCCGCCACATGCAACTCCACATTGTCGATAGCGTTGGCAGCGGCGTTTTTAGCGGCCAGGTCAATAGCAGTTTGACTGCCCTCCACCGCCACTACAAAGCCTGCCCGCCGCGCCAGCGGCAAGGTGAAGTTTCCCGGGCCACAAAACAAATCCAGCACCCGCTCGCTGCCGTTGAGCTGCAACAACTGCAATGCCTGATCCACCAGGTGATTGTTCACCGCGCCGTTGACCTGCACAAAGCTGCCCGGCGCCACCTGCAGCGTCAGGTCACCACCGGCGACACTGTAGCTCAGTGGCTGAGCGGGATCAGACACCGGCTCCAGGGTGTCGATACCCCCTGACTGGCGGTACATCTGCAACTGGCGTTCATCACCAAAGGTTTGCAACCTGAGGCGATCCCGCTGGCTCAATTGCCCCAGCATGTGCACATTGACGGCGCTGCAGCCATCCATTGCCAGCAACTCAAGCTGGCGCACCCGCGCGCACCCGTCGAGGCTGGCCACCAGTTCAGCAAGCGGCTGGATCAGCTGGTCAAAAGGCGGCGCCAGAATGGGGCATTCGCCGATGGCCACCAACTGCTCGCTGCCAGACGCCCGAAACCCCAATTCGACGCAACCGGTTTTTTTCAGCCAGCGCACCGCCAGGCGCGCACGGCGCCGATACTGCCAGGGATGGCCGGCAATTACCGGCAACCATTTGCGCGGCGCAACACCGCCGATGCGCTGCAGTGTATTCAGCAACAGCTGCTGCTTGTGGTGACGTTGGGCGGTGCTATCAAGGTGCTGCAACTGGCAGCCACCACAGCGCCCGAAATGGCGACAACCGGGCTCAATCCGCTGTTCGGAAGGGGATATCACTTGCTGGGCCACCGCCAGGTCGAACTTGCCCCGCCGCTGCCGATAGCGGGCCAGTACCCGCTCCCCCGGCAGTGCACCGCTGACAAACAGAGTGCGCCCCTGATGGCGGCAAACCCCCTGGCCGTCGTGATTGAGGTCGACAATGTCCACCTCAACCGGCGCTGGCAACTCCTGCGCGGCAACAGGTCGCCTGCGCTGCCGGCGGCCGGGGCGCGGTGAGCGCGCCATCAGCCTGGATACACCGTGGCGAGCAGTGCCGCCAGCTGCTCCATCCCGCGCTGGTCCGCCTCGCTAAAACGATCCACTTGCGGGCTGTCGATATCCAGCACCGCCACCACCTGACCGCTATTGGCAATGGGAACCACCAACTCGGAATTGGACGCGGCATCACAGGCAATATGGCCATCGAACTGGTGCACATCGGCAACCCGCTGACTGCAATTGCTGGCCGCCGCCGTGCCGCACACACCACTGCCCATGGCAATGCGTGTACAGGCGGGCTTGCCCTGGAAAGGCCCCAACACCAATTGCTCATCACGACACAGGTAGAAGCCCACCCAGTTAATATCTGGTAGGCTCATCCACAGCAAGGCGGAGGCATTGGCGAGGTTGGCGATCCAGTCCGGCTCGCCTTCCAGCAAACCCTGCAATTGCAAATTCAGTGTGTCGTAGCAGACATTCATAGCGCTTTACCGGTAAAAGGCGGCAGTGTACCCGATTGGGTCATCAACACATAAAGGCAGGAGCCCGTGCCCATGGACTTTGACAACCACGCGAACTGGCGCCACTGGCTACTGCTGGCGGTTGCTGCGACAACCGCACTGGGCATGGCATTTATTGACCCCATCCCCCAGGACCTGGAGTATCACCAGTTTGCAGACGCGCGCCCCTGGCTGGGGCTGGCCAATTTTGGCGACGTGGCCTCAAACCTGCCCTTTGCCCTGGTGGGGTTTTGGGGATTGCGCTACCTATTGAAGGCCACCAACAGCACTGTTGCCGCCACCGAAAAATGCGCCTACCTGATATTCTTTGGCGGCGTGCTGCTGGTGTGCTTTGGCTCTGGTTACTACCATCTGGCGCCAGACAACCAACGGCTGGTATGGGACAGGCTGCCCATGACACTGGCGTTTATGGGGCTGTTCAGCGCCGTTGTTGGCGAACGTATCAATCCGACCCTGGGTCGGCGCTTATTGTGGCCCCTGGTGATGCTGGGGCTGGCATCGGTGATTTACTGGCACATCAGCGAGCAACAGGGGCAAGGCGACCTGCGACCCTACGCACTGGTGCAATTTCTGCCCATGATATTGATCCCCCTGATCCTGTGGTTATTCCCCGGCCGCTTCCGGGATTTGCGTCACTACATGGCTCTGGTGGGCTGTTACGCCCTGTCCAAGGCCTGCGAACACTGGGACGATGCCATTTACCAGCAGCTCGGCACTGTTAGCGGCCACAGTCTCAAACACCTGGCCGCAGCTGCGGGGGTGTTTTTGTTTCTTCGAGGTTTGAAACAACGCACAGAATGTAAAAATTCCTCATGACAAGCTGCCGAGGCACACCCAGGCAATTGATTCACAGCTCGTTATTGGGCACCATCTGCGCAGCTAACAATTCATAACAAAGCAGGGACTGCTCCCAATTTTGGAGCACTTTTAATGCAGTTCGATGAAGATTCCGCCGCTTCCGCCAGCTATCTAAAGCAGGCTGTTCCGTTGATGGTGCAGCGGCAAATACCCACCAATCCGGTGAATTTCGCGCTCTGGTACTCCCACGTCAAAAGTGCCAGCAGAGAGCTGAGCGAACGCCTGCTGTTTGAATTTCCGGCAGCCGGCACCTACGACCCGAAAAAAAGCCAGCAGTTGTTTTACGACTATTTTGTGCGCGACCACCTGCCGGAACAGGACGAAACCCAGGGGGCGGTGGCTGAGCTGCTATCGCAACTGTTCGACACAGTGAACAAGGCCAGCGAAGGCACCAGCCAGTACAGCGAATCCCTGAAAACCACCATTGCCGCCGTACAGAATACCGACGACCCCAAAGAGGTGCAAAAAGCCCTTAACAACCTGCTGCGGGATACAGACGCGGTGAACCGCTTGACCCAGGACTTTCAGTCTCACCTGGTGGAAGCCCGCCAGGAAGTGGAAAACCTCAAACAGCAATTGCAGAAATCGGAACAAACCGCCCTGCTGGACGAACTCACCCAAATCGGCAACCGCCGCGCCTTTGACCAGACCATCGCCCGCTGCCTGCAAGACAACAGCCAGCCCACCAGCCTGTTACTGCTGGACCTGGACCACTTTAAAAAATGCAACGATACCTACGGCCACGTTACCGGCGACCGCATTCTGGAAGAAGTGGGGGATATTCTCTCCGGCCTGAGTGAAGCGCACATTCACCCCATGCGCTACGGCGGCGAGGAATTTGCTGTTATCTGCGAACAACCCGCAGAACAGGCCGCGCAACTGGCGGAAACCATTCGCGAAAAAGTCTCCACCATCAGCGTGCGCCAGGCGGATAGCGGCGAAATCATCAACGACATCAGTGTGTCTGTTGGCGTCTCACAGGCCAGCGCCGAAGACAGCGCCGACAGCCTCAAAGAACGAACTGACAAAGCCCTCTATCAAGCCAAGGAATACGGCCGCAACCGAGTGGAAGTGGCGCAGCCAGTGCCAGGTTAATAAACCTGCTCCCGGAACCTTTCTGCAACCTGCAGGGCCAAAGGGCTTATTTCTGAAAGGAGCCGCTGACATGAAATATCTGGCAACCATTGCATTGCTGCTGGCAACTGCCTTGAGCACAACCACCAACAGTCTGGCCGATGACGACCTTAAACCAATAGACAGCCCCCTCACGTCAGGCTTTGACCACGTTGGCCTGACCGTAAAAGACCTGGCCGCCTCAACGGGGTTTTTCACAGAGGTTTTGGGGTGGAGAAAAGCGGGGAGCGACCCGAGCTACCCGGCCAATTTTGTCAGTGACGGCAACATGTTTGTCACCCTGTGGGCGGTACAGGACCGCGCCAATCAGACCGACTTCAATCGCAAAACCAATGTGGGCCTGCACCACTTGGCTATTAGTGTCGACAGCTTTGACTTGCTGAACAAACTGCACCGGCGCGCCAAAGCGTATCCGGGGGTGGTTATTGAATTTGCACCCGAGCCGTTCTACGGCGGCCCCGCCAAACACATGATGCTGCGCGAACCCAGTGGCAATCGGCTGGAGTTCAAGCACAGCCCGAAATAATCGCCATCAAATACCCAACTTCGCCAGCTGGTCCATCAACTGCCGCAACAAGCCAGCCACCTTCGGGTGGCGAGCCTCAAAATCTGCGGCCTGCTGATCCAGCTGTGAATGCACCGCCTGACTATCCACCTGACCGCCGTTATCCTCACTGACCAGCACCACGATATCTTCCATCAGCGAACCCAACATGTCTTTCACGTGCACATCGGTTTCACTGGCCTCCTGCAGTGAGTGGCGCAATTCGGCGATTTGCTGCTTCAATTCATCGTTTGTCATACGTACCCCTGTCAAACGTACCTCTGTCAAACATACCCCTATGGCAAGTATAGGCTACGAATCAGCGTCAGCAGGCCAATAGCAATAAACCCCGTACCGGCAATCACCCCCAGCACCTTGGGGCTCAACCACTGAGACAGCACACCACCGGCAATCACCCCAACACCGGTGGCCGCCACCAGCGCCAACGACGCAGCAACAAATACCAGCCAACGGTTAATCTCTCGGTCAGCGGCAAACAGCAACGTCGCCACCTGGGATTTATCCCCAAGCTCGGCAACAAACATCAAAGCAAAAATGGTGAACAATGCTTTCCAGTCCACAAGACCTCCCATGCAAGTATTTAAGGAACCTCTGTAGCACATTATGAAACATAGACCATAGAATCGCAGGATTAAACTTTGTGTATTTTCAGTGGCAAATCAGCAGGATTACGGGCAAGGCTGAAAGCCAACATCTTTCTTCGGTTTTGAAAAATTATTTACTGACGTTAACGTCAAAAGGAGCGTCATTCCCGCCTGCACGGGAATGACGAATTTGGGTGCGTTTAAGCACGATTGCCCTGGCGAAAAAGCCCTTGCTTCTGTACAAACATGTCTTTATGGTTCGGCAACTGCCAGCTTATATTCGTAGATTGACTGAAGGAATGGTGACTGACTCATTTTTGGGCCTCCATTCCACAAACACTGTTCGTATGTGCAGTATATTTTTCTCTGCAAATATCAAGTGATTGCAGCGGTCAAAACGGCCCGATTATAAGATCAAAAATATTTGATATAGATATTTTGACTTACAAATCAGCTGGTTAGTGCTTTGGCGGGAAGCCCGATAATATATTAAACGGGATTCCCGATAATAATTGTTATCGGGCCGAAGGCCCGTTAAACGAGCTGTTATACCTCAGCGAGTAGAGTATGAGTAAGGCGAATAAAAAGGCGGCACGGGAAGCGGCAATAAAAGCTGAGAAAGAACGACGAGAGGCCGAAAGGCTTTCAATGAGCCCTGTCAATCGCGACCAAATGATATCCTTAGTATCTAGTGTCGGTGCGCATATCGCTGAATACGGACACGAGTCCAATTTCAAACAAACCGACATATGGTTGGTTGAAAATGGCATAGATCTAGATGAAATGCATTCATTCCTAAATGGGGTCAAAATCAACGATGATTGGTCTCTACTAATGGACGGTGATCCTTACCAATTGTTTGGAAGTACTGAATCTCGTAAAACGTGGATGCCTTTGGAAAAAAATGAGCTTACTGAGCTGTTAAATTACGTTGACGATTTGGTACAGAAACAGGGTTGTAAGCATGATCACCAGCATACAAAAACCTGGCTTGCTCAAACTAATTACGATCAAAATGTTGTGATAGCATCTCTAATGGCTCATGGTGGTTTTTGTGATTGTGAGGTTGCTATGAACCTCGAAGAAGATGCAATTTATTAAGGGTCAATGGTATAACAAGTTGCTCAATTTGACGCCTGGCGGCGCAAATTAGCAAAGCGTTATATTGTCGAGAGTAAAATGGCATTAAGAGAAATTAGGATTAACTTTTATTCGGGAGATGGAGAGATACAAAAATCTCTAACTCAAGAAATTGGCATTCCATTTACTTTCTATATGGATGCATTGATGAGGGGGCGTTTTAAAGAATACTCTGGCCCTGAAGTTAAAGGAGTTAATATAGTTAATTTGAATCTTCATACGCCTGATAACTACAAAGAAATGAAAGAGAGATCTAAAGTTCCATTAAAGAATAAGTGGATAAAACTTTTAAATACTTATGAGTTTGATACTGAATTCAATCATGGGCAATTTCAGGGGATGCAAAAAGATAAGATAAAATCTGCATTCGACCTATTCATCTCATGTGCTGAGCTATCTGATCTTCCACAAATGTCAAAGCTAGTAGGGCATTTAAGGGAGTCATTTGGAAATCAGTCGATCGATGATGCAGTTGCTAAAACGGATGAATATTTAAGAAAACTAGGATTAATATAACAAATTAATCAACGGGACGCCTGGCGGCGCCCGTCATTAAGGCGTTGAAGGTGTAGAAAAACTCTAAAAACAAGGCGTTTTTTGCTAAAATATGGCATCTGATAAAGGACTCATTCCATGCCAAACTTCAAACCATACAACTACAACCAAGACGCCAT
>NZ_JBRKJK010000020.1:0-39226 GCF_052983295.1 Porticoccus sp. GXU_MW_L64
GTAAAATTAACGCAGCCGTTAACTCAGCTATTACTACTGTTGCTGAGCTTTAAATGTAACAAGTGCCTCTTGTCTACCGCTGCGCGGTTGGGACAATTCTCACTTCGTTCAAATTGCCCCAAAGGCAGGCGTTACATGCCTTAAATTATGAGTATCTACGAAGAAGAATTGGTAGGGAGGGAATTCGACTGGTTCGCCATTGATATTGAAGGAAATATTGGTTTATTTTCCACCACGGGTGAAGGGACGATTCCAAGTCCGGTAATTGAGGCTTACTCTGAGCATGACAAAATTTCGGAGCAGTTGGAATCTCCAAATTGGGGCAGCTCGGAAGTATGGTCAGATTATTCTGCGCTTGGGTTGTATGTATACGATTGGGACTTGCACGGTGGGCCGTATAAACAAACGCGAGCTCCATCTAAAGATATGAGTAGCGAGCTCAAGCAAAAACTATTAAGCCTGAAAAGCCTTTACACTTTTCCTGTTAAATTTGCGGAGTTAAAGGAAGTAGTAAGTGTATAGTTCGGCATGTAACAAAACAATCAACCGGACTCCGCCAAGCGTGGTTCGCTTTGCTCACAATACCACGCTTAGCTCCGCTCGGTTATTGTGGCGTTAACTGTCACCCATAGAGTAGGAAGAGGTAATCTTAATGAAAGCTGTTTTTTTAACATGTTTTGTTCTGTTTTTGTCTGGCTGTGCAACTCTTTATCAACCAATACCCGAGGGATATAGTGGTGACATTTCGACGGTTAGCGACTCGAATACTAATAAATCTCATTTTTTTATGCTTTACAAGATAAATGACCAATTTATTGAGCATAGCTGGTCTAAGACTAGAGCTGCTCACTATGGTCAAGGCTTTCGCTATGAACCAATTATGGTTTCCCGCGATGTAATGGCGGTTGAGCAAAAGTTTACCTTGCATGGTTTAGTCTTTTTCCCCACAGATGGGCAGGCGATATTTAGTGATGATATGGGAGTAAAGAAAGATTTCCTATTTACGCCTAAGCCTAACGAAACCTATACCGTTAGAGGTGAGTTGTCTAAGTCAGGATCTAAAGTCTGGCTGGAAGATTCTTCTGGAAATATGGTAGAGGGTAGCCTCGGAGAAACAGTTAACAAGTAGCTGCACCGGATCGCCACTGCGTGGCTTCTCGGTGAGCTAGGCGTTAAGCTCTAAAATTTGCACTTGACGCCGTAACCATAAAGGTTACAATTAATGCATGATAGTTAGCTTCTTACATAAAGGGCTTGAGAGATTTTATAGTTCCGGTAAAACCTCTGGAATTCAGGCAAAACATGTCAAGCGTTTGAGGCTAATCCTTACCAATCTTGATCAAGCTGAAAGCCCAAAAGATATGGACCTGCCTGGCCTTCGCTTGCATGAGTTGAAAGGAAATCGTAAAAGTATCTGGTCTGTTACCGTTAACGGTAATTGGCGGGTCACTTTTCGTTTTGCTGGCAAGGACGCGGAAATTGTCAACTATGAGGATTATCACTAATGAGTATGCACAATCCGGCTCACCCAGGTGAAATTCTCAAGGAGTTAGTAATTGAGCCAACGGGCGCCACAATTACTGATGTCTCTGAGCACCTAAATGTAAGCCGTAAAACTTTATCTAAGCTCCTAAATGGCAGAGGTTCTATCACTCCAGAAATGGCATTGCGCCTTGAGTTGGTTTTTAAAAAACCATCTGCAGGCCATTGGCTCAGGCTTCAAAATGCTTATGACCTTTGGGCTGCCCGTAAGCAAAAGTCTATGTTGCAAGTTCGCCCCTATAAATTTGCATCCTAAGCTTAACAAGGCCGGGCACTCGGACGCGCTAACGCGCGCTCGGTGCTGGCGGCGTTAAACCACAAAATATAGCGCCCCGCACTTGAACTGTATATGGTACAAGTTATACTTGTGCTCATTACTGTACAAGAGGCAGATTGCTATGAGAGTTGTGAATTTCTCTGAAGCCAGAAACAAGCTTAAATTAGTTTTGGATCAAGTGGTTAACGATGCCGACTACACCATAATCTCGCGCCGTGATGCTGATGACGCCGTAGTAATGTCGCTTGATCAATTCAATGGTCTAATGGAAACAGTTCACTTACTCAAAAGCCCAGCCAATGCTGCTCATCTGGCAAAGTCCATTAAGCAATATCAGAAAGGTCAGGTAGTTCTAAGAGAATTGGTTAATGATTGAGATTCTCTCATGGACTAAAGAGGCGTGGGCTGATTATGTTTTTTGGCAAGAGCAAGACAAAAAGACGCTCAAGCGCATCAATAAACTTATCTCAGATACCATGCGCTCACCCTTTGATGGAATAGGCAAACCTGAGCCTTTAAAAGAGAATTTATCTGGTTTTTGGTCACGCCGGATAGATGAGACAAATCGGTTAGTTTATGCCATTGACAGTAAGCAGCTGACTATCATCTCGTGCCGTTACCACTATGAAAAATGATTTGGTAATCCTTTATGGAGCACGATTAATCACCTGTCGCAGCGAATCCAGGGAGCGAACCCATGTGGCAATCTCTGGGTGAACACCTTCCAGGCGCCCCGCTGCTGCCAGCGCTTCTACGTGTGTGCTGATGGGGTTGGTAGTCACCACAAACCAATGACGCCCCTGACTATAGGTGTGGTGCCAGGTAAGCGGTTCGGATAACCGCTGCTGTTGGTCGATATAGCGCTTCGCCGCTGCTTCACTGCTGAGTGCCGCCAATTGCACCACGTAGCCTTTTCCGGAGACTGGCGCGGGGGTCTCTGGGGTACTGGGTGATTGCACAGTAGCAGCGGCGGGCTGTTGCGGTGTTTGCAGTGATTTGGGAACAGGCAGTGGCGGCGGCTCTGCAGGTACCACCTCTGCAGGTATCACCAGTGCCGCTTGAGGTTGTGGCTTTGCGTGTTCTTGAATCGCCACAGCAGTGGGCAGGGGCAATAGTTGGTCACGAGCCACCTGTCGGCAATCCCACTCACCGGTCACTGGGTTGGCATCGCAAATCCACTGGCTGTCTGAGTATTGCTGCGCCGTTTTGTCAACGGTTGTACTACAGGCACAGAGCACCATAAAAAAGAGCCCGGCACCATAAAAAGGCCGCATTTAGAATCCCCCTTGTCGCCCCAAAATATCAGGCCCCCAAAATCAACTGATTACCGGCCGGCTATTTATAACGCCTCCAGCGCCTCTGCCAGCGTTTTCGCCGCTATCACTACCATGCCTTTAATCCCCTGCTTGGGCGCATTGGCCACCGGCACAATGGCGCGCTTAAAGCCGTGTTTGGCCGCTTCGCGCAGGCGCTCCACACCGCTGGGTACGGGGCGCAATTCTCCGGACAGTCCCACTTCGCCAAAGGCGATCAAATCGCTGGGCAGGGTGTGGTCGCGAAAGCTGGATACTACCGCCAGCAGCAGGGGCAGGTCGGCACTGGTTTCCATGACTTTAACGCCGCCAACGATATTGACGAACACATCCTGATCCGCCGCCATAATTCCACCGTGGCGGTGCAATACCGCCAGCAACATGGCCAGGCGATTGTGATCCAGCCCCACCACCACCCGGCGCGGGTTGTTAAACGGGCTTTCGTCCACCAGCGCCTGCAACTCTACCAGCAGCGGGCGAGTGCCTTCCCACACCACAGTCACCAGGCTGCCGGAGGCAATTTCGTCGGCGCGACTGAGGAAGATAGCCGAGGGGTTGTTCACTTCTTTCAACCCCACTTCCGTCATGGCGAACACTCCCAATTCGTTGACGGCACCAAAGCGGTTTTTGATGCCTCGCAGGGTGCGGAAACGGCTGTCGGTGGAACCTTCCAACATCAGTGAGCAGTCGATCATATGTTCCAGCACTTTGGGGCCTGCCAGAGTGCCGTCTTTGGTGACGTGGCCCACCAGCAGCAGCACTGTGCCGGTTTGCTTGGCGTAGCGCACCAGATGGGCGGCGGCCTCGCGCACTTGTGACACGCTGCCGGGAGCGGAGCTGATATCTGCCAGATGCACCACCTGAATGGAATCCACCACCAGAATTTTCGGCTGGCGTTTTTCGGCGGTGTGGCAAATGGTTTCGACACTGGTTTCCGCCATGATGTTGAGTTTGTCTGTGGGCAGCCCCAGCCGTCGCGCGCGCATGGCTACCTGCTGGGGGGATTCTTCACCGGTGACATACAGGGTCTCCATGGACTCCGCCAGGTGACAGAGGGTTTGCAACAACAGGGTACTTTTGCCCGCACCCGGTTCGCCGCCAATCAGCACGCAGGAGCCGGGCACCAGGCCGCCGCCCAACACCAGATCGAATTCGCGGCCACCGCTGGAGATGCGCGGCAGTTCCTGCAGGTCGATTTCCGACAGGCGTTTGACTTCACCATCGGCAGCACCGGCATAACCGGCACTGCCAGTGGCGCGAGCCGGCGCCACATTGCGCATTTCGCTGAGGGTATTCCAGGCGCCGCAATCGC
Source organism: Porticoccus sp. GXU_MW_L64 (assembly GCF_052983295.1). Taxonomy (NCBI): domain Bacteria; kingdom Pseudomonadati; phylum Pseudomonadota; class Gammaproteobacteria; order Cellvibrionales; family Porticoccaceae; genus Porticoccus; species Porticoccus sp. GXU_MW_L64. Next base: position 4,445 of record NZ_JBRKJK010000020.1, read on the forward strand.
TGCACTGACCCTGCCACTTGCTGTAGTCAGAGCCGCAATCGCTGCACACGTAAACGGTTTTTTTCTTGGCCAAGGGCAGTCCAAACGATTGAGCGCAACTCGAGGAGAATCCCACCTGCACGGGGGTGACGATGCTACGCGATGATTAATCCAGGGTCATACTGAAGCGCATGAACAGCATGCTGTCAAAGCGATTCTGCACATTGAATTCATTGTATGTGGCACCGACTATATTCTGGCCGATCAGCTCGAATTTTACCGGCTGCGACCACAGGTCGATGGTTTTTGCCAGGCGCAGGTCAATGCGGTCGTAGCTGTCGGTATCGCTGCCGAACAAAAACCAGGCGGTATCGTCCAGGTAGTAATATCCCAGGCTGGCTTGCCAGTTGTCAGCCAGGCGGTGCGACAACAGGGCGCTGGCGGTATGGCGGGGGGTGCCATCGTTGCTGTGTTGCAGGCCGCGAACTGCCAGCGGTGGCAATTGCTGCTCGACACTGGTGTAACCATAGCTCAGCCACAGGCGGGTGTGCTCACTGAAGCGATAGTCAATATTGCCTTCTATACCCTGTAAATCGGTGCGGCCACCATTAATGCGAATCAGCGCGCCCGGTGGCTGGCCATTTTCCTGGGCGAACAGGGACAGCAGTTCCGGGGCCGTGGGGTCGAACACTTCCTGGATTTCATTGTCCAGGGTTTCGTCAAACAGCTTCACTTCCGCCCGCAAGCCGCCCCAGTGCCCCACATAACCCAGCTCCCAGGTGGTGATTTTCTCCGGCGTCAGGAACTGATCGCCCACTTCGATAAAGCGCTCCAGGGGGAACCCCTGCTCGGTTTTCAGGGCCAGCTCATGGTAAGCCTCGCCCACAAAAGGCTGACGCCAGCCACGGGCAAAGCTGGCCCGCAAGGTGTGATTGGGCGACAGTTGATAGTTGATTCCCAGCCGGGACGACAAGTCGCCGGTGGCCAGATCGCCCTCTTCATAAAGGCCGCCCAGGTTATAGAGCCACTGGCCGCTGCGGTATTCCCAGTTGGCGAACAGGCGGCTGTTGTCGCTCTCAAAGTGATCGCTGCTGTTCAATACCAGAGCGCCACGCACTCGGGTCTTGCGCCAGCCCGCACCCCATACCAGGCGGGAATCGGGCGTGAACGAATAGGTTTGCTGGGCTTCCAGGTCGACGCGGCTGGCACGGTAGTTGTAGGGGCCTGCCACCGCCTGTTGGTCGGCAATACCATCGGGCAGGGCCACCGGAAAGTTGGCCAGATAGTCATCCAGCTGATCGGCACCGATACCGGCTACCGCCAGCACCTCCGCCACGGTACCGGGGCGCACCTGATCACCGCGAACCGTGCGATCAAGCCCCAGCTGCAAATGCCATTGGTTATTGGCAGAAAGCACTTCGCTAAAACGCAGCAGGGCATTCTGCTCTTTTATTTCCTTGTCTCCGGTGGGATCAAACAGGGAATTGGGGTTGCCACCGCGACCAGAAGGGCCATCCGCATGAAGCACCTGAAAGCCCAGGTTGCGCTGCCCGCTGAGTTGATACTGCCCCTGCCAGCGCAGGTTGAGTACATTCACGCCGCTGTTGCCACCGTCAAAGCCATCGCTGCCCAGGTAGGTGGCCGAAGCGGTAGAGCTGAGTTGAGCGTTATTGTGGTGGTAGCGCAGGCCCACCAGTTGCGTATCGCTCTCGCCTGCAGCGACAAACAGCTCACTGCCGCCACGGGCCAACGGCTTGCGGGTAACAATATTGATGGCGGCAACAAAGGCATTGGATCCGTAGGCGGAACCTGCGGGGCCGCGCATCACCTCTATGCGTTCAATGTCGTGCACGGTAATGCCAAGGCGATCCCAATCGGTGAGGCCAAACTGGGAGGTAAAAGCGGTGCGGCCATCCACCAGCACTTGCATGCGCCGTGACAAACCGTCAGTTTGACCGTGATAGGTGGTGACTGTGTGGTGGTCGCGCCAGGAGCGCGCTACCTGAAAGCCGGGCACCAGACGAAACAGATCGCCAATTTCCAGAAAGCCGGAAGCGGCAATTAGCTCGCGGTCCAGCACTGTGATAGAGCCAGGGGAATCGGTCACCGACTGCGGAAGGCGGGTGGCGGCCATCACCATCGGCATTTCCTGCATCAAGTCTTCTTCGGTCAACTCGTCCGCAGATAACGGCGTGGCAAACAGACCCACAACAAGCAAAGACAACAGGGTTTGAGGTTGTCCATCCTGTGGACATTTTTGCCAATTCATAGCCACACCAACTTCGGAAGGGGAATACAGAGAACCAAAAACCAGTTTACCGTCATGGCCGCAAGATGCAAACGATTCGCAACAATCGATTCACAACAATCAACAGCCTATCGCCAACAGGCTGCGGCAAAATTCTGGTAAAGTGCCCCCATGTCGTTGATCCCGGAAAAACCCCTCACCCTGTCCCCTTCCCTGGCCGCCACCATCGGCTTGGAGGAGGCGTTGTTGCTGGGTATTCTGGCGGAATTTATCGACTACGGCAGCACCGAGCAGCACAATAACTTTCACTGGCTGGATGTGTCCGCCGCCCAATTGCACAAGGCGGCACCCTTCTGGAATGAGCGCGATATTCAACGCATCAGCAGCAACCTGCGCAGCCAGGGTATTTTGCTGATCGCCTCCGCACCCTTTAGCGAGTGCGGCCAATTGCGCTTTGCCATTAACGAAAGTGGCGCGGCGCAGAGACCGGCAACCTCACAACAAGCAGTAGCAGCGCCCCTGGTTCGCGGCACCAACCACATCGCCCAAAACTGGCAACCAGACGATGAATTGTTGCGCCAGCTGGCCCAGTACAGTATCCCCCAGGCATTTGCCTTGCAGCAGGTGCCGGAGTTTGTCACCTACTGGAGCGAGCGCGGCGAACCACAACACAGCTGGGGGTCCAAATTTATCAAACAAGTGCTGCGGGTCTGGCGCGATCAACAGGCGCGGGAAAATCGCACCAACCGCGAAGCATCGATGACGCCCCAGTGGAGGCCGTCCCAGGACGCCATGGATATTCTCACCACCCAGGCGGGCATCAGCGAACACTTTATTGAGGACGCCATCCCCGAGTTTGTACTGTACTGGTGCGAGCGCGGCGAACGTTCCTCCACCTGGAATTCCCGCTTTATCCTGCACATCAAAAAGCAATGGGCTCGCTTTACTGCTGTGATCAAGAACGACTCCGAGCCACGCGCCATCAGTGCTGACTGGCAGCCGGACGACACGGTGTACGATGTACTCGCCCTGGCCAACATCGACCGTCAATTCGCCGAAAACCAGGTGGCGGAGTTTGTGCTCTACTGGAAGGACACTGGCCGGGTAGAAAATTCCTGGAATACCCGCTTTCTGCAAAACGTCAAACGCCAGTGGGAGCGCCACAACACTCCGGCAGACGTGTCTACATCAAACCCTGCGAGCAACCGCAATGAAAGACAGCAACGAACTCACTCAGCAAGTCGCTCAAGAAGCCGTTCAGTCGTCGAGCAAATCACCGACCGAAGCTGGTTCACAGAAGCGTAAAGAAGCCATTGGCGACACCATCAATCAGATATTCGGCTTGTTTCAGCTGAACTATCACAACCAGTTTTTTGCTGCCTACCCATCTGCTGAGGATCAAATTCTTACCAAAAAACTGTGGCTGGAAAGCCTGAGCAGGTTCACCCCGCAACAAATTCTGCAAGGTGCCAAAGCCGCCATTGAGCAATGCGAATATCTGCCCAATCTGCACCGCATGATGCAACTGTGCCAGAACCAGGGGCCCGGCGGTGCACTGCCCGGCGCTCACGATGCCTACCTGGAAGCCTGCAACGCTCCCGCCCCCAAAGTGGCTTTTAACTGGTCACACCCGGCGATATACCACGCCGCTGTGCAAACCGGCTGGTATGTGCTGGGCAACGAGGTGGAACGCAAAGCATTCCCACTGTTTGAAAAAAACTATCAGGACGTATGCCAGCGGGTTTTGGCGGGAGAGCAGTTGGTGGTTGAAGCACCAGAGTTGTTGGAAGAACAGCCGGGCGAGCCGCTATCCAAAGAAAAAAGCCAAGAGCGGTTAGCGCAGCTAAAGGAACTGCTGGACTATTAACCCGGGTAGAGCGCAGCGCAACCCGGGCTATCGTCTGATTTTTATTAAACCGGCAATCTTATAGGTTGCATTTAATAATGCGGCACAAGGATGTGCCGGCGCAGCCAGCGCAAGCTCAATAAAATCAAGCACTTCCGCGCAAGTGCGTTAGATTTTATATTGCCGGATTAAGAGTCAGTACCGTTAGCCGCCACAGTGTGCATATACACATCTTGTTGCGGGAAGGGGATGGAGATGCCTTCGGCGTCAAAGCGTTTCTTCACTTGTTCGTGCACATCGTTGTACACACCCCAGTAATCCGCTGTGGCCACCCAGGGGCGCACGTTAAAATTGACGCTGCTGTCTGCCAATTCCGCAACCGCAACGGCGGGGGCGGGGTCAGCCAGTACACGCTGGTCCGCTTCCAGAATGGCTTTGATGATATTGCGGGCCTTGTCGATGTCGTCGCCGTAGCCAATGCCAAACACCATATCTACACGGCGGGTATCGTGGGCGGAGTAGTTGACAATATTGCCCCCCATGGCCGCAGAGTTGGGCACAATCACTTTTTTGTTGTCGGGTGTAGCCAGCTCAGTGGTAAAAATGGTGATCTCTTTTACCGCGCCGGAAGTGCCGGCCAGCTCCACAAAATCACCGATGCGGAATGGCTTGAAAATCAAGATCAGTACCCCAGAGGCAAAGTTGGACAACGAGCCTTGCAGCGCCAGGCCAACCGCCAGACCAGCAGCACCAAGAATGGCTACAAAGGAGGTGGCGGCAACGCCGACTTTCGACAACGCGGCAATCACCACAAAAGCGACTATGCCGTAGTAACACAGGCTGGAAACAAACCCGGCAACCGCTGGGTCTACGTCTTTATTGCCCATGACCTTGCGCATGCCGCCGCGAATTTTCTTCGCCACCCACATACCAACAAACAGAATAACCAATGCAGCCACCAGCTTGGGCGCCCATTCAATGGCCATATTGGTTGCAGTTTCGATCAGTTCTTCCACGGTATTCCCCTTTTATTGTTGATAACCTGTCTGAAAATATAGGCTGTTTTTAGTGTATAGGTACAAAATGACAGTCTAAATAAGAACCATGCGCCGTTAAGATCAGCGAAAAGTACCAAACCCTGTAACAGAGCTGTGACAAGTTATTCCACCACCTCGACCGAATCCACCTTCTGAAACCCCCTGGGCAACTTGTGGCCGCGACGACCGCGCTCGCCAATATAGTGTTCCAGATCGCTGCGTTTGAGACCGATATGGCGCTTGCCGGAAAACACTTTCAGTGTTTGCGAGTCATTCAGAGTAACCAGCGCCACCATAAACTCCTCGCGACTTTGCACCCGGGCGGTGGGAATGCTGAGAATTTTGTTGCCCTTGCCCCGGGCCAACTCGGGTAATTCCTTCACCGGGAAGGCAAGCATACGGCCTTCATTGCTGATGGCCACCAGCAAGTCATTGTCCGGATCATCCACCCGCTTGGGCGCCATCACCCGGCCACCCTTGGGCACCGACAGCGACACTTTGCCCGCCTTGTTTTTAGTGTACAGCTCGCCGAGGCGACCGATAAAGCCATAACCGGCATCGGTACACATCAAGATGGCCTGTTTGTCGTCACCCATCATGGCACCTTCAAAGGTGGCACCGGAGGGCGCGTTAAGGCGGCCTGTCACCGGCTCCCCCTGGCCCCGCGCCGACGGCAAGGTATGGGCGGGCAGCGCATAGCTGCGGCCGGTGGAATCCAGCAGAATCACATTCTGGTTGCTGCGCCCCTGGGCTGACAGGGCGTAGCCATCACCGGATTTGTAGTTGAGTGCCGCCGGGTCGATGTCGTGGCCCTTGGCGGCGCGAATCCAGCCCATTTTTGAAATCACCACGGTCACCGGGTCGGAGCTGAGCAGGTCGGTGTCGGAAAACGCCTTGGCTTCGCCCCGTTCCTTGAGCGGCGACTTGCGCTCATCGCCAAATTCCTCCATGGCTGCCAGCAGTTCTTTTTTCACCAGTGTTTTCAGCCGCGCGGCGGAGCCGAGTATCAGCTCCAGTTTTTCTTTTTCCTTTTGCAGTTCTTCCTGCTCGGCGCGGATTTTCATTTCTTCCAAACGCGCCAGTTGGCGCAGTTTGGTGTCGAGAATGTAATCCGCCTGCACGTCGGTGAGGCTGAAGCGCTTCATCAGCACTTTTTTGGGTTCATCCTCGGTGCGGATTATATGAATCACTTCGTCGATATTGAGGAAGGCAATCAGCAAACCATCCAGCAAGTGAAGGCGCTTGTTGACTTTTTCCAGACGGTATTCAAGGCGGCGGCGGGTGGTGTCGGTACGGAACTTCAGCCATTCCGCGAGAATGCGGTTGAGCGGTTTGACACCGGGCTTACCGTCAATGCCGATCATATTGAGGTTGATGCGGTAGTTGCGCTCCAGATCCGTGGAGGCAAACAGGTGGTTCATCAACTGCTCAATATCCACACGATTGGAGCGCGGCACTATCACCAAACGAGTGGGGTTTTCGTGGTCTGACTCGTCCCGCAAATCCGCCACCATGGGCAGCTTTTTCGCCTGCATCTGGCTGGCGATCTGTTCCAGCACCTTGGAGCCAGACGCCTGGTGAGGCAGTGCGGTGACTACCACATCGCCATCCTCCTTGTGCCACACCGCGCGCATTTTCAAGGAGCCACGGCCCGTCTCGTAGACTTTTTGAATCTCGGCTTGCGGAGTGATGATTTCTGCGCGGGTGGGAAAATCCGGCGCTGGCACGAACTGGCACAACTCCTCCACCGTGGCCTTGGGGTTTTCCAAAAGGTGCACCGTGGCTTTGACCACTTCGTTCAGGTTGTGCGGGGGAATGTCCGTGGCCATGCCCACGGCAATGCCGGTGGTGCCATTGAGCAGCACGTTGGGCACCCGCGCCGGTAACACCTCCGGCTCGTCCAGAGTACCGTCAAAATTGGGCTGCCAGTTCACCGTGCCCTGCCCCAGTTCTGACAACAGTGCCTCGGAATATTTGGTGAGTTTTGACTCGGTATAACGCATGGCGGCAAAGGATTTGGGATCGTCCGGCGACCCCCAGTTGCCCTGCCCATCCACCAGTGGATAGCGGTAGCTGAACGGCTGCGCCATCAGCACCATGGCCTCGTAAGCGGCGCTGTCACCGTGAGGATGAAATTTGCCGATCACATCACCCACAGTGCGGGCGGATTTTTTGTACTTGGCGCTGGCCTTCAGGCCCAGCTCGCTCATGGCATACACAATGCGCCGCTGCACCGGCTTGAGGCCATCGCCAATATGGGGCAGCGCCCGGTCGAGAATCACGTACATGGAATAATCCAGATACGCCTTTTCCGCGTAGGTGCTGAGGGAGGTTTTTTCGATGCCGTCGTCGTCGATTTTTACGTAGTCAGTCATAGTCTTTTGTCGCGTCACTGTCATTCTGAGCGTAGCGAAGAATCTCGTTACTTATCAAATACTGGGATCCTTCGCTATGCTCAGGATGACAGTATTCATACTTCCGCCAGATCGCCTTTACTTTCCAGCCAGCTTTTGCGGTCGGCGGCGCGTTTTTTGGCCAGCAGCATATCCATTATGGAATTGGTGTCGTCGCCGGGTTCAATGGTGAGTTGCACCAGGCGGCGGGTGTCCGGGTCCATGGTGGTTTCGCGCAGTTGCAGGGGGTTCATTTCACCCAGGCCCTTAAAGCGCTGTACGTTCACCTTGCCCCGTTTGCCCTCGGCGGCAATCCTGTCCAGTACGCCCTGTTTTTCATACTCGTCCAGGGCGTAGTACACGTCTTTGCCAATGTCGATGCGATACAGGGGCGGCATGGCCACGTATACGTGGCCCGCCTGCACCATATGGCGGAAGTGGCGCACAAACAGGGCACAAATAAGGGTGGCGATGTGCAGGCCGTCGGAGTCCGCATCCGCCAGAATGCAGATTTTGTGATAGCGCAAGCCGGACAGGTCATCGCTGGCCGGGTCGATACCCAGGGCCACGGCGATATCGTGCACTTCCTGGCTGGCGAGAATTTCCTGGGAATCCACTTCCCAGGTGTTGAGGATTTTGCCCCGCAGGGGCAGGATCGCCTGGGTTTCCCGGTTGCGGGCCTGCTTTGCGGAACCGCCGGCGGAGTCGCCCTCTACCAGAAACAACTCGCCAAATCTGGGGTCGTCGCCGGAGCAGTCCGCCAGTTTGCCCGGCAGGGCTGGCCCCTGGGTGACTTTTTTGCGAGCCACTTTTTTGCTGGCACGCATGCGTTTTTGGGCATTGCTGATACACAGGTCGGCGAGTTTTTCCGCTTCTTCCGTGTGTTGGTTCAACCACAGGCTGAAGGCGTCTTTGACCACGCCGGAAACAAACGCCGCTGCCTCGCGGGATGACAGCCGCTCTTTGGTCTGGCCGGAAAATTGCGGGTCTGCCAGTTTGGAGGACAACACATAACAGCAGCGATCCCAGATATCGTCCGGGGTCAGCTTGACACCCCGCGGCAGCAGATTGCGGAATTCACAGAACTCGCGCATGGCTTCCAGCAGGCCACTGCGCAGGCCGTTGACATGAGTGCCGCCCTGGGCGGTGGGAATCAGGTTAACGTAGCTCTCCTGGGTAAGCTCGCCCCCTTCCGGCAGCCATTGCACCGCCCAGTCCACCGCTTCGGTTTCCGCTTTGAAGGCACCCAGAAACGGCTCCGCAGGCGCCACTTCCCAACCGTGGGTAGCGCTGATCAGGTAATCGCTGAGGCCATCTTCATAACACCATTGTTCGCTGTCGCCGCTGGCTTCTTCTTTAAAGGTAACCGTGAGCCCGGCGCACAACACGGCCTTGGCGCGCAGCACATGCTTGAGGCGGCGCACGGAGTATTTGGTGGAGTCGAAATACTGCGGGTCAGCGAGAAAGCGCACGGTAGTGCCGGTGTTGCGCTTGCCGCAGCTGTCGATGACTTCCAGGTCGTTGTATTTGTCGCCGTTGGCAAAGGCGATCTGGTGCACTTTGCCATCCCGCCGAATGGTGACTTCCAGCTTCAGGGACAGGGCGTTGACCACCGACACCCCCACCCCGTGCAGGCCGCCGGAAAACTGGTAGTTCTTGTTGGAAAATTTGCCCCCCGCGTGGAGGGTGGACAGAATCACCTCCACACCGGGCTTGCCCTGCTCCGGGTGAATATCCACCGGCATACCGCGGCCATCATCAGTTACCGACAGGGAGCCGTCTTTGTGCAACACCACATCCAGCTTGCGGGCGTGACCGGCCAGGGCTTCGTCCACGGAGTTGTCGATGACTTCCTGGGCCAGGTGGTTGGGGCGGGCGGTATCGGTGTACATGCCCGGGCGCTTTTTAACCGGGTCGAGCCCGGTGAGGACTTCAATATCTTCGGCGGTGTAGTTGGTCATTCAGTAGTGCTTCGTCGGTTAATTATGTAGTTATGCGGCAACAATTTCGTTCTTTTTAGAAGGTCGCACGTCTGACGACGCACGTCGCACGCTTGCCTGGTAGAACTTCGATTAGTTTATAACCTATTACTTCTCGTTACTTTGAAAACATATCGCACATGATTCGAAGCAGCGCTTTTAACGTGCGACGTCAGACGTGCGTCGTGCGATCTCTTGCTTAGTGGCAGTTAAACGGGCACTGCTCCGTTTTCAAATAAGAATGTATAGATCTCCGGCAGAAATCGCTCGTAACCCTGAAAGCTGTGATCTCCCCCTTGCTCTACCGTCAGTTTGCAGGGGGCGTATTTTTGCTCGGCATCGCGATAATCCAACACTTCGTCATCGGTCTGCAACAGTGCCCAGAAGTTTTTTGGGCGTTGCAGCGTTTCTACCTCAAACTGGCGGTACTGCTCCACGTGGTGAGGCTCCATCACCCAAGTTTCACCGGTGTGGTAATTGGCGTTCTCGCCAAGGTATTCATGCATCCCCCGCCAGGGGCGCACCGCCGGATTAATCAACACTGCTTTCAGGCCATATTTTTCGGCAAGGTAAGTGGCAAAAAAGCCGCCCATGGAGCTGCCGGCCAAAGCCACCTCGCTGTTACTTTCAATAATTTCCTGCAACTGGGCTATGGCCCGCTGGGGATAATTGTGGAGTTGTGGACAGTGAAACTCGACATCCGGGTGATGTTCAGCCAGCCAGCGGCGAGTGGCTTCGGATTTGAAAGACAGTGGTGAGCTGTTAAAGCCGTGAAGGTAGAGAAGCATGAAAAGTCGATACCTGAAAGATACCGATTATAACGGAATACTCTTAAAAGGTGGCCGATTCAGTAGCCCACACAACGCCGGTCGAGGCTGTCTATAGCGGGCAATTCAATCACGCCGGTATCGATGCTGCCGTTGTCATTGAAGTCGATCCAGCGGAAACCGGGGCCCTGGTCGCCAAAGGCAAACTCATCACTGTTGGCAGCAAACTGGAAGCAGGTGGACGGTGTGGTGTACACCGGAATGCCGTAACGTTTGCTGGTGGTGGGCTGATGAACATGGCCACTGAATACCGCTTTGATATTGGTGCGTTCCGCCAGCTGTTCAAGAATGGCATCGCCACCGGATACTTTTTGCTTGTCCAGCCAAGCGCAATTCACATCCACCAGTGGGTGATGCATAAACACCGCCACCGGGCCGTTGTGTTTTTCCGCCGCAGCCAGTGCCGCCTGTAATTGCCGCTCGCCGATATGCCCGCCCACTTTGCCAGGCTGACGGCTGTCCAGCATCAGCAACAGCCAGTTACCCAGGGTGACTTCAAAACGAAATGGCGTGGCAAGGGTGGCAGCCATGGTTTCCAGGTCATCGTGATTACCGGGCAGCCAATAGTAGGGAACCGACTCGGCAGACAGCTTTTTATCAAACAGTTCGTAAGCGGGCAAGGCACCATCACCGGCGACATCGCCAGTTACCACAAAGGCATCCGCCATATCCCGGCAGCGCTCCAATACGGCATTGAGACTGTCGCAGGTATTGATACCCGCCAACTGGTAATCCGCCGACGGCCCCAGGTGAGGGTCGGTGAGTTGAACCACTCGCACCCGCTGTTTGCAGGTGGGTTGGCAGGCTTGCTTGTTGATGGTTTTCACCTTTGCTGTCATGCCTTGGCAGTCTCTGTTGATCGCTCCACTAGTAGCCTTTCAATTTGATTTTGTCGAGTTCACTGGCGCAGTGCCCACAGGCCTTTTCAGACACGCTGTGCTTCCGTTATTAAAGTAAGCATCCTTGTACGCTCGGTGGCCGCTATCCCTGCGGCCAACGGTCTGAAAAGGCCTGTGGGCACTGCACCTGGCAAAACTAACCTGTAGCACCACTAGGGGCATTCCATATGGCTCAACTGGAAACGCGATCAAAACAGCTTCCTGTTTCGCAGCCGTGTTGCAGGCAGTGCGCCAGCAAGTCGGCCAAAAAGCAATTCCACTGAGCTTTTTCATCCTGCTGGTACATATTCGGGTTGGGGTAATCAAAGCGCGGGCTTGGGCTTCTGTGGCCTTCGCAATCCAGCACCTCGGCAACCTTGGCATCGTGATAAAGGCGAACCTTTAAGGTCGGCATTTGCAACCAGCCGACACCTCTGCCCCGTGTCTTTTCCAGCTCTGTTTGTTTCAACCTCAGCAAGGTGGTGTAGGGGGTGCGTTCAAGCACTGTCATAGTGACCACACGATTTTGCCCATCGAGGACAAAAATGCGCGAGGATGCTGACTGGTACTCCGGAAACAGCTTGATAAACCGAAGGTAGTTGGCATCGCAATCCGCCATGTACCGCCTCAGGTCTACCTTGTATCGAAACTTGTCAATAACCGCCACTGCCACCTGCCCAGAATGTTAACCAGTTGCCATTCGCAAAATGGAGTTGTGAAATCCTTCCGAAAAACTTCGATTTTTGTGAATTTCACGAGTATTGGAAAACCACTCTACCCATGGTATCGGCAGCTGTCCAGGAAGCCTGTTGCAGTGCTTTACAAAACCTTACTCATTGGTGGTGCTCGCAAGTGTATCCGGAATAACCGTTCTGATAGACTCCCGACCAACGCAAATGGACGCAACAGGTGCCGCCCGATGAAAATATTTACCAAGCTCGCTATGGCCACGTTACTGGCTTCAGCAGCAACCGCCCAAGGGGAAACCCTGGCGGAAATCTACCAACTGGCGCTGGAAAACGACGCCACCTTCAAAGCCTCTGAAGCGCGCTTCCTGATTGACAAGGAAGCCATCGTTGCGCCGCGCAAAAATCTGCTGCCGTCCTTTGCGGAAAACGCCTCCGCGGGTTACAGCCTGGGGGCGGGGAAAAGCCGCTCGCGCCAGGAGGACACACCATTAAGCCAAACACGTACCGCCAAAGGCATCAAAACGTTTTCTGTGGATGGCCTTAACTACAGCTTTAATGTACGCAACTGGTTTGACTTTAAAGCCGCCGGCCACGATCAAGAACGGGCCGAAGCCCAGTTTGCTTTAGACCAGCAAACCCTGATTGTACGGGTGGTAAACGCCTACCTGGATGTACTGCGCGCCAGCGAAGCCCTGCGCATTGCCCGCAGCAACGAAACCGAATCACAGCAACGCCTGCAAAATGCCAAAGAGCGCTTTTCCGTGGGCTTGGTAGCTATTACGGACGTTCATCAGGCACAGGCCACGTTTGACAATGCGGTGGTTGCGGTTTTGCAGACCGAAGGGGATTTCGCCATTCGCTTTGAAGCCCTGGAGGTGCTCACCGGTAAGCGCCACTTTGAACTGGCGGGCTTGAAAAACGACTTCCCTATCGACGACCCAGAGCCTCTGGATAGAGACCTATGGGTGGACTTTTCGCTGCAAAACAACAATAGCCTGAAAATAGCCAAGTCCAACCAGGAGCGCATTAACGATAGCGCCAAAAGCAGCCAGTACAATTACACACCCACAGTTTCTGTGACGGTTGGCGGCTTCAGGTATACCGATACCCCAGGCTCAGTAATCGACTTTGGTAACGGTCCTTTTCTTACCTCTGCGAGAGAGAGCTCTTCTTACCGCAACACCAATGTCAACGTATCAGTACCCATCTTCACCTGGGGACTGAACAAATCCCAGCGCAAAGTGGCCGCCCAGCAAAAAGTACAGGCCCATCACAACTACGTGGGCGCCCGTCGACAGATTATTCAGGACACCCGCACTTCGTTCCTCAATGCCAAAACCAACGCCGCCCGGGTGCGGGCGCTGGCCTCTGCGGTGACATCCGCCGAAAGCGCCTACAAAGCAACCCTGTCCGGCTACGAAGTGGGCACCCAGAATATTCTCGACGTACTCACCGAGCAATCGCGCCTGTTCCAGGCCCAGCAAAACTACGCCAACGCCCGCTACGATTACATTCTGAGTTTTATGGAATTGAAACTGCAATCCGGGCAGCTGAGCCCGGAGGATGTGTTTACCTTGAATGGCTGGCTGGAGAACAGTGCCAAGGTTATAAAGGAAAAAGGCTGAAAAACCCTTGTGCCCGTCATCCTGAGCGCAGCGAAGGATCTCGTAGTTCAACTAACCGAAGAGATCCTTCGCTGCGCTCAGGATGACAAGGTGGCTTTTTCAATAACCGTCAACAACCGCTGCAACGCCCCGCGATTTTGCGCCGCCACTGCTTTCGCCGCCTCGCCCATGGCGGCACGGCGCTGCGGATCATTGAGCAGCGTTTCCATGTGAGCGGCAATCTGTTCACTGCTGTCACACACCGCCATAGCGTCGGCGGCCAACAACAGGCGGGACGCCTCGGTAAAGTTATGCAGGTGCGGGCCAGACAAAACAGGCACACCCCAAGCGGCGGGCTCAATCAGATTGTGGCCGCCCACCGGCACCAGCGAACCGCCCATAAACACCAGATCGCTGGCACCACAGAATGCCAATAGCTCGCCCATGGTGTCACCCAGCAACACTTGCGTACCCGCTGTGGGCGCAGCGCCTTTACTGCGCCGGGTAACCGCAAGACGGCGACTTTGGCAGAGGTTGGCCACCTCATCAAAGCGCTCCGGGTGGCGTGGCACCAACACCAGTAACAGGTCGTCGTGGTACTTCAACAGCTCCCGAAAGCTCTTGAGGATAATCTCGTCCTCGCCCCGATGGGTACTGGCCGCCAGCCACACAGGGCGCTGGCCATCACCGCGCCACTGTTGTTTCAGGTCGCGGGCCTTGTGGCGAACCTCGTCGCCAAGCAGTAAGTCAAACTTGATATTGCCGGTAACGGACAGGCTGTTTTCCGGCAAACCCAGGTCGAGAAAACGCTGGCCATCATCCTGGTGCTGGGCCGCCACCACACTGATGTTTGCCAACAGCGATTGCATCAGGGCCGGTATTTTTGCGTAGCCGTCTGCGGATTTTTGCGACAGCCGGGCATTGGCCACCACTACCGGGATGCGCTGTTTTGCGCAGCCGAGAACCAGGTTGGGCCACAGCTCGGTTTCCATAATCACCAACACATCCGGCTGCACCCGCTTGAGAAAGCGCGCCACCACATCCGGCAAATCGTAGGGGGCGTAAACGTGGTACACGGAATCACCAAAGCTGGCCACAACCCGCTCTGAGCCGGTTGGAGTCATGGTGGTTACCACCAGCTGCGCGCCCGGGTGACGTTGTTGCAGTTGCTTGATTAAAGGCACCGCCGCCAGGGTTTCACCCACCGATACCGAGTGCACCCAGATCACTTTGTCGGCTTTTAGCCGGGGAACAAAGCCAAAGCGTTCTGCCCAGCGCTTGCGATAGGCCGGAGTCTTGCGGCTGCGCAACAGCAGACGCAGCAGTACCAGAGGTACAGCGAGGTAGAAAGCGATGGTGTAGAGGGTGCGTATCATATTCAGGTTTTTCGTCGAAACTTGTCACCCTCATCCTGAGGGAGCTTTACTATTAACCCGGCACATCCCTGTGCCGCATTATTAAACGCAACCTATAAGGTTACCGGTTTAATAATCCTTGTCATTCTGAGCCGCGTAGCGGCGTGAGGATCTCAGAGTCTGTGAGTTGTGAGATCCTCACGTCGGCTTCGCCTCCTCAGGATGACAGCATAAAAAACAGCCTTTTATGCTGTCACTTCCAATACTCCTTCAACCACGGGCAGGGGCGAATGGGGCGGTACCATTTGTGGGTAACCCCTGCGATGGCTTCGTCTGGCAACGGGTGGCCGTGAAAAATCAGAATCTTGCTGCCTTCCGGCGCTCGCGGTGTTTTGAAGTAGCCCAGTGGCCAGGGCGACGCGCAATCGTATTTAAAGCTGACACACCACTGCGGCGGCCAGAAGCCCAGCTCCCCGCACTGGTTCACCTCATCACTCAGATAGGCCTGCTCGTTGCGGAAGCTGTTTTTTACCTGGTCGAAATTTTGCTGAAATTTACGCAGCGAGGCGTCATAGCGGCCAATTTTGAAGCGGTATACCGAGGAATTGCCAATCAGACGCTTTTTGAATTTCTTGTCGCGAATAATCAGAAACTCACCGGGGTGATCAAACAGCTCGTCGATATTGCCGACGATCACCACATCCAGATCCAGGAACAGCGCCTCCCCTTCCAGTCCTCCAAACCCCTCCGCCAATGTGGAGAGCTTATTCCAGCCTCGCTCCGGGGTGCCTGGCGGCAGTTCCAGTGAGGGCAATGGCTGTGCTTCTATGCCGTTGAGCAATCCATTGTCATCATCGGTAAAACAGATAAACCGAAATGGCCGGGTGATGTTGCGGTCCACCATACGGTAGAGGCGATTGGCATACTCCGCGCCGTATTTCTGGCCCCATTTCATGCAGATAATGTTGACGGGCTGTTGGTTGTCCGGGGGATTTGTCATCGTGTCTCACTGATCATTGGGGAACAGGCGCTGCCACAGGGCAGTTACTTGCTGGCGCTGCTGGCGGAACGGTTCACTGGCCACCACGGTGGACTGCTGTTGCAGCTGGGCGCGGTGGCCTGCGGAGCGGTATTGCCGGTAGGCGTCGATCAACTGCTCTGCTTGCTGCGGCTGTAATTCGCTGATTTGTTCAGCCGCCAGGGTTTCCAGAATGCGAATATTGTCGCTCCAATGCAGCAATTGCGGGTGCTGGCCGCCCCAGGCCAAGGCGACAAATTGAACCATAAATTCAATGTCCACGATACCGCCGCAGCCCTGTTTAAGGTCAAAGCTGGCGGCGTCTTTTTCCCGGCTCAGGTGAGTGCGCATTTTGTGGCGCATTGCCACCACATCCGCCGACAATGTTTCAATATCGCGTTCGCTGGCCAGTACCTCCCGGCGCACCCGCTGAAAAGCCTCCGCCAATGGCTCACTGCCCGCCACTGGTCGCGCCCGCACCAGCGCCTGGTGCTCCCAGGTCCAGGCTTCGCTGTTCTGGTAGCGCTGAAAAGCCTTGAGGGAGGTCACCAACATGCCGGAATTGCCGGATGGTCGCAGGCGCATGTCCACTTCATACAGCTGGCCCGAACTGGTCTGGGTGGTGAGCAAATGGATAATACGCTGGCCCAGGCGCAGATAAAAAGTGGCGTTGTCGATACTGCGGTCGCCGTCGGTACTGCCCTGGGGGTCGGCATCGTAGAGGAACACCAGATCGAGGTCTGAACTGTGGCCCATTTCAATGCCGCCCAGCTTGCCGTAGCCAACAATCAAAAAATCCGCCGTTGTGTTGCGGCGCGCCCCCTGGGGATAGCCGTAGCGCCGGGTCATCTGCACCCAGGCCATGTCGAGCACCTGTTCCAGCAACACTTCAGCGATCCAGGTGAGGTTGTCGCTGACCTGCATCAGCGGCAGGGCACCGCTCACTTCGCAGGCCGCCACTCGCAGGCGGTTGGAGCGTTTGAAGTAACGCAACGCCTCCAGCTGGGCTTCCAGGTCCTCTTCCGGAATCCGCAGCATTTGCTGGCGCAGCTCGTCCGCCAGCATGGTTCGATCACGGGCACTGTACAGGGTGCGCGCATCCAGCAGCTCATCCAGCAAAGACGGGTTCGCAGCCAGCTGACTGGCAATCCACGGACTGGCGTCACACAGCAATAACAGCTGTTGCAGCGCCTGGGGGTTTTCCGTCAGCAACAACAGGTAAGCACTGCGGCGGGTAACCGCCTCCACCAGCGCGAGGGTGCGCTGCAACAGTTGCGATGGACCCGGCCCCTGACAACAACCCTGCAACAACATGGGCATAAAGCGGTTGAGGCGGTCGCGAGCGCTGCTTTGTATCTGTTGAATGGCGCGGCTGTTCAACAACGTCTGCAGAGTGTGTTCGGTATCGTCTGGCTGATCGTAGCCGGCATCGCGCAGAATGTCGCTGACCGGCTGATTGCGGCGCAACAACTGCCATGCCAGGGTCGCCCACTGGGGGGTTTGCGGGTTGTTATCAGTGCCGGGCACCGGTTCGGCAACCACCGCGGCGAACTCTGTGGCGATGATTTCCCGCGCCTGATCGAGTCGCTCACAAAACTGTTGCCAGCTGTCACAGCCCATCACCGCCACCAGCCGCTCCCTGCCCAGTGGTTCATCCGGCAGGCTTTGAGTCTGCTGATCGGCGATGCCCTGCAAGCAGTGTTCCACCTTGCGCAGCAACTGGTAACTGGCTGTCAGTTGTTCGGCCTTGCCCGCGGGCAACAGTTTTTCCTGTTCGAGAATCGGCAGCACCCGCAGCAAAGGCGGTTGCTGCAGCCGGGTATCGCGGCCACCGCGAATTATCTGAAACGCCTGGGCAATAAATTCCACTTCGCGAATGCCGCCGCGCCCCCGTTTGACATCGTTTTGAGCGCCACTGCGCTGCACCTCCTGCTCGATCAGCCCCTTGATGTCGCGCAGTGCCTCGATAGCGCTGTAATCGATGTATTTGCGGTACACAAAGGGTTTAAGCAACGTTTGCAGCTGCTCGCCAGCGGCAATATCTCCGGCCACCGGGCGACCTTTGATCATGGCAAAGCGCTCCCAGTCACGCCCCTGAGTCTGGTAGTACTGCTCCATGGCGGCAAAGCTGCCCACCAGAGGGCCGCTGCCACCATAGGGCCGCAGGCGCATATCGACGCGGAACACAAAGCCGTCGGCGGTGCGGCTGTCCAGCAATTGAATCAGCTGCCGCCCCAGGCGTTCGAAAAACTCCTGATTGCTGCGGCTGCGTTTTGACGAAGCCTCGCTGGTGTCGGTGTCGCCGTTCTCCGGGTAGGCAAAAATCAGGTCAATGTCTGAGGAAACATTCAGCTCCCCTGCCCCCAGCTTGCCCATGCCAAATACCACCATACGCTGTGGCTGGCCACTGGTTGCCCCCATGGGCACACCGTAGCGCTGACACAGATTGGGGTAGAGAAAATTGATGGCGGCATCAAGGCAACAGCGCGCCAGTGCAGTCATGTCTGCGGTGGTTTCGGCAAGATCAGCGAGGCCAGCAAAATCGCGCCAGACAATACGCACCATGTCCCGGTTGCGCTGCTGGCGCAGGACGCTGGCCAGCTGTTGCTCATCGTCTGTATCAGCCAGTTCATTTTTATAGCGCTGGCACCATTGTTGATTACTGCGGGAGCTGTGTAAGTCACCACTGTTCACCAACTCCATAAATGCCACTGGCTGACGGCAGGCGTAGTCGGCGACAAAGTCACTGCAACGCCATAAAAGCTGTAGCTGGGCGGCAAATTCCGGCTGCTGTTGGCAGTGCTGATGCAGTTGCTCTGCGCACTCAGGAGACGCATTTTGAAAACGGCACAGGGCTTGTTGCCATTGATCTTGTAGCAAAGAATTGAGTTGAGACACCATTATTGGCGTACCACGGTGCTTAGCGGCATAAGAGGGGGACGACTGTCTGTGACCGCGGCCAGCTGGGATGCTGGCCACGAGCCCCCAGGGAGGCTTTCTTTGAAAATAAGAAGGCGGCGTGTCACAGACAGTCGTCCCCCTCTTATGCTATTCACATCCACTATTATTTCCCGGAATCCGGTGCCACTCGCATCACTTCAGCAATAGACGTCAATCCCGTCGCTACTTTTTGCGCACCGGACAGGCGTAGGGTGCGCATGCCCTCTTTCATGGCCTGTACTCTCAACTGCTCGATATCACCATCGTCTTTCACCAGTGGCCGCAGGCTGGCGCTGAGGGGCAGGATTTCGTAAATACCCTGACGGCCCAGATAGCCGGTACCACGGCATTCCAGGCAACCTACCGGGCGGTACACCGCTTTCGGCGGCGCCACTTTCCAGGGACGTACCAGTTGTTGCCAGGCGTCCTGCTCCAGCTCGGTGGTTTCCTTGCAGTGCGGGCACAGAGTGCGCACCAGGCGCTGCGCCATAACACCGTTGAGAGTGGCGCGGATCAGGTGGGCGGGCACGCCGATATCCAGCAGGCGACTGATGGCAGTGGGGGCGTCATTGGTGTGCAGGGTGGAGATTACCAGGTGGCCGGTAAGAGCGGCCTGGGTCGCCATGTCCGCGGTTTCCCGATCGCGAATTTCGCCTACCATGATAATGTCCGGGTCCTGGCGCATCAGGGTGCGGATACCCGCAGCAAAATCCAGGTCAATTTTGTGGTGCACCTGGGTCTGGTTGAAACTGTCCACCACCATTTCGATGGGGTCTTCAACCGTGCTGACGTTAACGCTTTCGCTGGCCAGTTGTTTGAGGCTGGAATACAGAGTCGTGGTTTTACCGGAACCGGTGGGGCCGGTAACCAGAACAATGCCGTGGGGCCGCTCCACCATCTGCTGCCAGCGTTTGCTGTCTTCCCCCACCAGACCCAGCTCGGCAAAATTGCGCAGCAACACATCCGGGTCGAAGATACGCATGACCAGTTTTTCGCCAAACGCCGTGGGCAGGGTGGAAAGCCGCAATTCCACTTCGCCGTTATCCGGAGAGGTGGTTTTGATGCGACCATCCTGGGGCTTGCGTTTTTCCGCCACGTTCATGCGCCCCAGCACTTTCAGGCGACTGGTCATGGCAATCATGATTTGCAGGGGCATTTCGTACACCAGGTGCAGAACGCCGTCGATGCGAAAGCGGATTTTGCCCTTTTCCCGCCGCGGTTCGATATGAATATCGCTGGCCCGTTGTTCAAACGCGTACTGCAACAACCAGTCGACAATGGCGACGATATGCTGATCCTGGGCATCCGGGCTGGCGGCCTTGCCCAACTCCATCAGCTGTTCCACATTGGTGACTACGGAACTGGCACCGGGCTGTTTGTCCGCCCCGGAAATGGAACGGGCCAGGGTATAAAACTCCATGCGATACTTTTGGATATCCGCCGGGTTAGCCAATACCCGGCGCACTGTTTTGCGAGTGACCTGCTCCAGACCCTCTACCCAGCTGCTGGAATAGGGTTCTTCGGTGGCGATAACCAGTTCATCACCGAGCACATCCACACACAGAATGCCGTGGCGTTTGGCAAAGGCGAACGACATGACCTCGGTAACCGCCGATACCTGTATTTTCAGCGGGTCGATATGCACCACCGGCATGCCCGACTGCTCGGCAAGCCAGTGGGTCAGGCGTTCCAGATCCAGCACCCGCCCGGCCATGTCTCCACAGCCGTCCAACTGTTGTTTGGCGATATAGATCAGCGGGTGTTGCAAGGCCTCTTCACGGCTGCGAGTGCTGCCGGTTACCAGGTTGACGGATTCTTTTGTCAGCAGATTCTGACTTTGCAATTCCGCCAGCAGAGAGCGCAATTCCAGGCGGCGATCTTGTGCGGTTACTTCAACCATATGTACCTTCCGCGATCTAAAAAATTAACAAGGATTGTAGCGACTATGGGGGAATCAAAAAAGCCGATCACTTTGCAGTGACCGGCTTTGACAGGCTGCCAGATTTCGAGAGCGTTAACCCACGCCTTTGGCCAACTCTGCTTTCAAGTCCTTTTCCATCTTGCGGGTGGCCTCAATTTCACTGATGCGGCTTCTTACATAGGCCGCCCAGGATTGAGCATTCTTTTTCAGTTTTTCGAACTTGGCCGCTCTTTCAAAGGCTTTGGCGGACTTGGCATAGGATTTCAGGTAAAACAGGGCTTCACCTTCACGCATATGACTGAGCCCGGGCTGCCGGCCCTGATCCTTCAACTTCTGGGCCTTGCGAGCCGTATCTACCGCTTTTTGGTAGCTGCCAGCACTGGTGTACTCTCCGGACAGAGCGTTCAGCATGTCAACATCTTTGGGCTCCAGCTTGATGTAGCGTTCCAGAACTTTGATGCCTTTATTGCGCTCCCCCGCCTGGCTCAAAGTAAAGAACAGGTCTTTCAGGTGCTTGGAGTTTTCCTCCAGATAGCCTTTATCCAGCCCATATTGATAGACTTTGGCCATTTGGTAAGGGGCACTGTTGCCGTTATACCCATAAGCCAGCGCCTTCAAAAACTGGGGTTTGGTCAGTTGATCCTGCATAAACAGAGAGTCCAGCAAAACCAGTGAGTTTACTGGCTGTTCCAGGTCCTGCTGGAAGATAACCGCCAACTCTTGCCAATAACGCTTCTTGGGGTAGTGGGTAACCAGAATTTCGAGAATACTGGCCACTTTTTTGGGGTTTTTCTTTTCGTAGTAGATGCCTTTTTGGGTGCGGTACCAACTTTCTTTCGGCAGCTCACCTTTGGCCTCAACATCGGCGATGGCTTCTTCAATCCACTCGAGAGATACCGTGTATTCTTTCAGGAAGAAATGCGCCTGGCCGATCTGGAATTTCACCTGAGGTGTAACGTCCGCCCCCATGCCCAGCCATTCGTGATAATAGCTGAGCGCCTTGCGAAATTCGCTGGACGCCATGTGCATTTGCGCCAAAGTACTGAGTATCTGGCGAATGGCTGACTCGCGCATTTCCGTATGGAAGGTCAGCAACTTCTCATAAAAGCCGACGATTTTGCCGTAGTCGCTTTCGTGATTGGGGTTTTTGTCGCTCTTGATGCCTTCAATGGCAAACGCATACTCGATTTCTTTCCAAAGAAAACTGACTTTTTCACCCGGCGCGTATTTGTCGTACCTTGAACGCATGCCCGACAGTATGTCGCCGTATTTATCCCAGTCTTTGGCTTCAGCGGCTTTAAACAGCTGATCGATCTTGCGGCCAAAAGACTGGCTCGGTGGTGTAAAGCGCCGCTTTTCCTTCTCTTTTTTGTATTTGGATACTTTTTCCGGCCAGCTAGCCGCCTCCGCCGAGGCGCCGACATCCACCCAGGGTGTCAGCAGCGGAGGTGCCGTCATTATGGCCAGAGCCAAGGCACCGCCCGTAGTGGCTTTTATCGCCATTTTGTGAAAACTAAACATCATCTCACTCCGACTTAACGCTTGTCTGAAAGCAAATCACTTACCAGGATTTGTGACAACCCATCAGCTGTCTTTCTCCAGCTCAAAGGTAAACTGGTAAGTGGTAATAAACTCAACCGGCTGATTTTCTTCCAGCTTGGGTTTGAACTTCAGTTTTTTGGCCGCTCGCAGGGATTCGCTGTTAAACACGGTACTTGGTTTGTAACTACCGTCTCTCTGTTTCACCTGGCCGTCGATAACTTTCGGGTCCAGCACAATGCCGTTAACCGACACGGTGAACTCCACCACCACAAAACCTTCCAGGCCACGTTCCAGTGCCCTTTGTGGGTAACGGGGAGCAACCCGCTTGATGGGGCGAGCTTCACTGTTACCGCCAAAGCCACCGGAACCAACATTCAAGCCGGCATCGACCCTGGGAGCGTCAATATTGACCGACAGTTGTACATCGTCCACTTTCGCCGCTTGCTGTTGCACGCGGGGCGGTGGTGGCTCTTTGGGCTCCGGCTTTTGAGGGTCAAACTTTTTAAAGTTATCCTCAATTTCTTCTTCAGCCTGGAAGATGTTGGCAAGGACTTCGGCCTCCCCTTCCGGGGGAGCCTCAACGTCAGAGGCAACCAGTGTGTACATCAGTACCAACAGGCCAAAGGTAATGGTAAAGCCCAGTAAACCGGAAAGGCCTAATCTTACTACCTTCATGTTTTACTCCCCTTTGCTCGTGGCAATGATGACACCGGCAACACCGGCGTCTTTGGCCGCATCGTACACTTTGCCTACCGCTTCCAGGTTGGATTTGGCATCCACCTGAATGACCACATTGCCCTTGGGGTTTTCCAGAAAAAGTCGCTTGATGGTGGATTTCAGGTCATTGTCTTCCACTGGCTTTTTGTCAATGTGAACTTCGTTGTTGGCGTTAACGGAAACCAGCACCGACGTGGCCTTTAGTCGCGCTGTAACAGTTTCTACCTTTTCGATATCCTGCCCCGGCGTCTTGATAAATGACGCGGTAACAATAAAGAAGATCAACATGATAAAAACCACGTCGAGCATGGGCGTAAGGTCAATGGATTGACCCTGTGCTTCCCCTTTGCGTGTTCTATCCCGCATAACAGTTCTCGTTTGCTATGTGACTTGAATGTAAACCATTCAAATTAAAACCACTGAGCCCCGCCAGGGCTGAACTCAGTGATCCATGGTCATATGGTCTTCAAGCAGGCCTTTTTCACGGGTTGATACCCGATCCAGGTAAGTATTACCGAATACACCGGAGATAGCGGTCACCATGCCAGCCATGGTGGGGATGGTGGCTTTAAAAACACCACTGGCCATGGATTTGGCGTCGCCGCCCCCGGTAATACCCATAATATCGAAGACGTGGATCATTCCCCATACGGTACCCATCAGGCCAAACAGCGGCGCCAGGGCAATCATGGTTTTCACCATGTTCATATTTTCGTCGATCTTCATTTCGACACGGGAGATGAGTGCTTCGCGAACCTGGTGAGCCCGTTTGGAGCGCCGTTCAGCACGCTCCTCCCAGGCATCAATAGCAGCCTGAACGTCCCCTTTCAGGGAGGTCTTGAAATACCATACGCGCTCGAATATCAGTGTCCACAACACGAACAGCAGGGGGACGATGAAGTACTTGAGTACTTCACCCCCCATGTTCAGGAAGTCCTGGATTCCAGTGAGTGCGTCGTTCAGTGCATCCATGATTAATGACCCTCAGCGTTCTCAGCCACAATGCCGGCGCTCTGTTCTTCCAGAATATGAAGAACACGCTGTGCGCGGCCGTTAACCAAGGTGTGCAGCAGGATAGTGGGAATAGCCACAACCAGACCCAGTACGGTGGTTACCAGTGCAGAGGAGATACCGCCCGCCATGTTTTTGGGGTCACCGGCACCGAAGATGGTGATTGCCTGGAAGGTCAAAATCATACCGGTTACGGTACCCAGCAGACCCAGCAGTGGGGCAACCATGGCGATAATCTTCAGCAGGTTGAGGCCGGACTCGATGGCCGGACGCTCTTTCAGTACCGCTTCGTGCAGTTTCAACTCCAGAGATTCCGCATCGGCGTTGGGGTTTTCTTCCGCCACTTTCAACACACGACCCAGCGGGTTGTTGGTGTTGGCCTGAGAGGTATCACGCAGCTGGGCATTCACTTTGGCGCCAACGCCTGCCAGAACGATAAAGCGCAGCAGTGCCAGCAACACAGCGACAACACCCACGCCGCTGATCACATAACCCACAATGCGGCCTTCGTGCCACTTCTCGGTCAGGGTTGGCAGGTCAACCAGCTTGGTCATCAGGGTTGGCCCTTGAGCGCCCTGGGGGTCCAGTGCGGTGGCGGTAAAGCCGGAAGTAGCACTGCCCAGATCCGCGATAGAGGCTGTGTAGGAACCCTGAGGCTGACGGGGCAGTGAGGAAACATTGCCCGTTACCTTGTCGTAGTTCAGGTAATCGTCGCCAGCGACCAAAGCGTAGTTGCCCACACGCATCACTTCCGTGTCTATTTTTTCACCGCCGCGGAAAATACTGGTGTTGAACTTCACCACTTTGGAGCTCTGGTTGATTTCAAACAGAATTGCCTTCCACATGCCTTCAATTTCACTGATTTCCGGCAGCACAGGGGTAGCACCTGAAATTTTCGAGCGCAAATTGTCGATGGGCTCTACACGGCCAGGGTACTGGGCGCTGACAATGGAATCACCCAGGTAGCTGATCACATCGCCGGAAGTGCCGGACAGGTGACCAAACAGCTCTTTCAGGGAGCCCAGGCGGTTGGTGTATTGCTCTTGCAGCTCACCGATCGCCCTTTCATTAGCGGCCTCGGTTTTTTCCAGAGTCTCGGACTTGCGCTTGGCAGCATTGAGCTGAGCTTTTACATCATTCAGCAGCTTTTGACGGTTGCGCTGTTCGCGCAAAAAACGCTGCTCGCGCTCGCGGTGCTCTTTGGACTCGTTGATGGTGCCCTGCTCAATCATCTGCAGCAGTTCATCAAGAGACTTGGCCTTTTCCTGTTCTTCCGCCGCATTGACAGAGAACGCCAGAGTAGCCGCAGCGACCGCCATCAGGCCTTTTTTAAGAATTCGCTTGTTCATTATTGTGCCTCCGGCGCTTTAACAGGCATGGTCATGATATCCAGAGTCGCGGTTTTCTTGGCGATACGGATTGCCGTGGAGATGGCATTGCGATACTCACCGGCATCCAGGGCAACCCAGCTGCGGCTGTCCTGATCCCAAACGCCCGCCTTGCTCTTGTCTTTGGTTTGATACACCAGCGCGGTGCGGCCCATGCGGAAAATATTCACTTCCTGGGGTGCGTCATCTACCTCAATTTCGGTGACGTAGGTGTCGATCTTGTTGCCGTATTCCAGCTCGATACGGTAGGCCTCAAGCACCTGGCGGAATTTTTCGGCAACGCTCTTGCCGGAATCGCCCAAGCCTTCGCGGAAGCGTTTTACACGCCCTTCACGTTCTTCCATATCGAACGGCAGGTCGAGGGCAATGTGCTGTTCCAGCCCTTCAATCATGCGCTCAATCAGCGGCGGGATACTGCGCTCCGTATCCTGAATGCCAGCAATCGACGCCCTGAGGCGGTCCATCTGCAATTTTTGGTGAGCAATAACCAGCTCTTTCTGGCGGTTGTACACCTTGGTGTCTTCCAGCTCATCGCTGACCGTCTGAAAGTCCAGCACCAGGTCATCAGTAGCGGCCGAGATTTTGTCAATGCGCTTTTGCGACGCCTGAGAGTTGGCCAGTTTCTTTTTACCGGCCTTGAGAATGTCGTCGACATCAGCGGCCTGCGTACCGGCAGCGCCAACACTGAGTGCGGCGGCGGCAATCATCAGTTTCAAAGAGTGTTTCATACGTCCCTCGATATGGGTATCAAACAGTTATAACGAGCAGCCCTACCATTTCGGGTTAGGCATGGGTCACCGTTTTGTGGCAACGGGGCAGCAATTATTAACAACCGGAGCTTTGTTTCGCAACGAAAGGGGCTATTGAAGGGCATTATTGGTGTTGCGATGTTACTTTGGGTAACACAATGGAAGTTGTGAGTGTGGTGATGGTTCGGTGCATTGCAGTTGTGGGTCGCACGTCAGACGTCGCATGTCGCACGCTAACACCAAGCACGCTGTCAGAAAGCATCCATCGCCTGCGCGGGAATGACGGTAGCTCGTTGGGCTTAGCGTGCGATGTCAGACGTGCGACGTGCGGCCTCCCGCTAACAAGTTATCGGCGATCAAACACCACAAAGTCGTACAGATACTCACCGCCAGCATCCCCAGCGGTACGCTCCACTTCCTGCCATTGGCTTGAGTCAGGTATTGGAAAAAACGCATCCCCTGCCACCTCCGCATCCACTTCGGTGATGTACAGTCGCTTGGCAAGGGGCAATGCCTGGCGGTAGATTTCTGCGCCGCCCATCACCATCAGTTCGGTAACGCCATCGGCCCTGGCCACTTGCTCTGCAACGTGCAAGCCCTGCTCCAAAGAGTGCACTACGCGCACACCGCCGAAGCCTTGCGGATACCAATCCGTTTGCCGGGTAATCACAATATTGGTGCGCCCCGGCAGTGGCCTGCCAATGGATTCCCATGTCTTGCGCCCCATGATCACCGGCTTGCCCATGGTCACTGCCTTGAAATAGCGCAGATCGCCAGACAGGTGCCAGGGCAGCTCGTTGTTGCGGCCAATGGTGCCGTTGCGGGCCATGGCGACGATCAGAGCGATATTCATAACAACCTTTATACCGCGATGGGTGCAGCAATGTGGGGGTGGGGGTCGTAATCGACGATCTCGAAATCCTCAAAACGGTAGTCGAAGATGGATTCCGGTTTGCGGTGTAACACCAGTTTTGGCAATGGCCGAGGCTCACGTTCAAGCTGGGTGCGCGCCTGTTCCAGATGGTTTTGGTAGAGGTGCAAATCCGCCATGGAAATCACTATTTCACCGGGCTCGTAACCGCACTGCTGGGCCAGCATATGGGTGAGAAACCCCAGGCTGGCGGTGTTGTAGGGGTTGCCCAGAAACAGGTCGTTGGAACGTATATAAAGCATCGCCGACAGTCTGTTGTTCACCACATAAAACTGATACAGCAAATGGCAGGGCGGCAGCGCCATGCGCCCCTGGGCGGCGTTTTCCCAGGGCTTTTTACGCTCGTCCGGCAGCTGAGCGACGTTCCAGGCGTGAAAGATATGGCGGCGACTGTTCGGGTTGTTTTTCAAGCCATCCACCAGCTGCGCGATCTGGTCCACATGGCCGCCCTCGCCATCGGGCCAGAAACGCCACTGGTAGCCGTACACCGGCCCCAGCTCCCCCTCCGGGGTGGCCCATTCATCCCAGATGCTGACACCGTTGTCTTTCAGGTACTGGATATTGGTTTCGCCTTTCAAAAACCACAGCAGTTCGTGAAGGATGGAACGGATATGGAGCTTTTTGGTGGTAAGCAGGGGGAAGCCCTCGGCCAGATCGTAGCGCACCATACGGCCAAATACAGAGCGCGTGCCCGTGCCCGTGCGGTCACCTTTGTCGGTGCCGTTTTCCAGCACATCGCGCAACAGGTCGAGATAGGCTTTCATTTATTTCCCCTTTGTCCAACAAACGTCATTCCCGCGAAGGCGGGAATCCACCATTTTGTGTATTTTTCAAAATGGGCCCCCACCTTTGCGGGGATGGCGGGCAGATCACTTGTTGTGTTTCGGTTGACCCACTGCTGCGTTTTTACGCCACGCCCAAATAATCAGCACAACCCCCACTACCATCATCGGCACACACAATTGCTGCCCCCGGGTCATCCAGTCAAACAGCAGTGGAATGCCCACATCCGGCTCGCGAACAAACTCCACCAGATAACGGAACAGACCGTATAAAAACAGGAATAGCCCGCCAATCAAACCCGCCGGGCGCGGCTTGCGGCTGACCCAGAACAGGATGGCGAACAACAAAATGCCTTCCAGAAACATTTCGTAGAGTTGCGAGGGGTGACGCAGCAACTGGTATTGGTCTTTGGGAAACACCATGCCCCACCAGCCGGCGGTTTCCCTGCCCCACAGCTCGCCACCAATAAAATTCCCCAGCCTGCCGAAAGCCAACCCCAGCGGCACCATGGGCACAATAAATTCGGCAGTGGCTATAAACGGCTTTTTGATACGGCGACTGAAACGCCACAGGGCCACGATCACGCCGACCAAGCCACCGTGGAATGCCATACCCCCTTCCCAGATACGAAATATCCACAGAGGGTCATCCAGCCACAGCCCAAAGTTATAAAACAACGCCGACCCCAGGCGACCACCGACAATCACACCGAAGGCGATATAAACAATCAGGTCTTCCACGTCTTTGGGCTTGACCACCGTCCAGGGCAAACGGCTGCGATAGC
Source organism: Porticoccus sp. GXU_MW_L64 (assembly GCF_052983295.1). Lineage (NCBI taxonomy): Bacteria > Pseudomonadati > Pseudomonadota > Gammaproteobacteria > Cellvibrionales > Porticoccaceae > Porticoccus > Porticoccus sp. GXU_MW_L64. The sequence continues at coordinate 33,064 of NZ_JBRKJK010000020.1, forward strand.
GCGCCAGCAACCAGGCACTGGCGAATGCCAGCAGGTACATCACGCCGTACCAATGGATTTTGACAAACCCCAGGTCCAGGGCCACGGGGTCTATATTGGGGTAGGTCATTGCTGAGGGTTCTCGTTAGCCGATGGGCAGCGAGGGGATTCTAACGTGGATAAGAAACGATGACATCACTTTGCCTGCACAGGATGAAACTGGCACAAACCGGTACCGCGTTCACGCCTGGCACCCAATAGTCGCTATCCCGAAAACTTCTCCAACAATTCCAACTGGGCGCAGTGCGCATCTTCGCCCTCCGCCGGTTGCAGCTGGCGATATTCACCACTGGCCTGCAGCTCCCAGCTGTGAGTGTTGTCGTTGAGGTAGTAATTCAATTCTTCAAGAATGCGCCTGCGCAGCTTTTTGTTCTCCACCGGAAAGGCGATCTCCACCCGATGTTTGAGATTGCGCTCCATCATATCGGCACTGCCGCAGAACAGTTGTGGGCTGGCATTCTCGAAATAGTAGGTGCGGGTGTGCTCCAGAAAACGACCGATAATAGACACCACGCGAATGTTTTTTGACAAACCGGCGACACCGGGGCGCAAGCAACACATGCCGCGCACAACCAGATCAACCCTTACCCCGGCCTGACTTGCCTTGTACAACTCCTGAATAATGTTGCCTTCGGTGAGGCTGTTCACCTTCATAATAATATGTGCGGGCTTGCCCTCTTTGGCGGCACTGGCCTCGGCGCGAATCATGCGGGTGATTTTTTTGTGCAGGCTGAAGGGCGCACTGAGTAGCCGTTGCAAGCCCTCTGCCTTACCCATGCCGGTGAGTTGCTGGAAAATTTTATGCACGTCGCTGCCCAACTCCTCGTCGCAACTGAGCAGGCTGTAGTCGGTGTACAGGCGGGCGTTGCCGGCGTGGTAGTTGCCGGTACCCAGGTGCACGTAGCGGCGCAGCTGTTGCCCCTCCCTGCGCACAATCATCAGGGTTTTGGCGTGGGTTTTGTAATTCACCACACCGTAAGTGATTACCGCCCCGGCATCTTGCAGGCGGCTGGCCAGTTGCAGGTTTTCCGCTTCGTCAAAGCGGGCGCGCAGCTCGATAACCACCGTTACCTCTTTGCCATTGCGGGCCGCTTCTACCAGAGCGTCGACGATCTCCGAGGCCTCGCCGGTGCGGTACAGGGTCTGCTTGATGGCCAGTACGTCCGGGTCGCGGGCGGCCTGACGCAGCATATCGATGATCGGCGTGAACGACTGGAATGGATGCAGCAGCAGTACATCGTCTTTGCGCACCGCATCGAAAATGGGCGTCTCCGTGTTGAGCAGCGCTTTCGGCAGCGCCGCCGACAGTGGCGGATGCTTGAGGTCCGGGCGGTCCACTTCCTTGATCAGTTGCATCATGCGCCCCAGATTCACCGGGCCGTGCACCCGGTACAGCTGCTGCTCGGTAAGGTTGACCTGATCCAGCAGAAAATCCACCAGCTCTTGAGGGCAGTCGTCGGTGACTTCCAGGCGCACCGCGCTGCCAAAGCGACGGGAGTGCAACTCACCTCGCAGGGCTCGGGCGATGTCTTCCACTTCGGTGGTGTTCAGGTCCAGGTCGGCGTCACGGGTAAGGCGGAACTGGTAGCAACCGGTTGGGGTCATGCCGGGGAACAATTCGCCGATATGGGCGTGCATCATGGACGACAGGTAAACAAAATTATCGCCGCCATCGCACAGCTCGCCGGGCACTTTGATCAGCCGCGGCAGGGAGCGGGGGGCAGGCACAATGGCACGGTTCATTTCCCGGCCAAAGGCGTCAGTGCCTTCCAGCGAGACGATAAAGTTAAGGCTTTTATTGGACAGGCGCGGGAACGGGTGCACCGGGTCCAGCCCCAGGGGGCTGACTACCGGCTGGATTTGCCGGTGGAAGTATTCCTCCACCCAGGCGGCCACACCCTCATTCCATTCGCAGCGTTTCAGGAAGCGGATATTCTCCTGTTCCAGCGCCGGCATAAGGATGTCGTTGAGTATGCGGTACTGTTTGTCGAAACCGTCCTGACACTGTTGGCTCAGTTGCTTGAGCACTTCCTGTGGGTGAATACCATCCAGGGAAACACTTTCCCGGGAGTAGTTGATCTGCCGCTGCAGACCCGCCAGGCGAATCTCAAAAAATTCGTCCATATTGCTGCTGAATATCAGCAGGAACATCAGCCGCTCCAGCAGCGGATACTCCTCGTTGAGCGCCTGTTCCAACACCCGCAGGTTGAACTGCATCAGGCTCAGGTGGCGATTGATGTAGTAATCCGGGTTGGACAGGTTGATCTCGTCGCCGGCCTCCGGATGCAGGGCAACAACGGTGTCGGGCAATTTTTCGGACATGGCTTTTTTCATGGCGGGCTCGGGGCAAATTATCTTCGGCTATTTATATGACAGATTTTAGACAGTTTTGTGTCGGTTGACGCGGTGGGTATTGCGAGGTTTGGGGTTGGCTTTGTGTGACCGCCGCCAGCAGGGATGCTGGCGACGAGCTTACATGGACGTATCCACAGCGTGTCACACAAAGCCAACCCCAAACCTCGCCACACAGAGTGCCATTGAACCCACAGCCACTTTTCTGCTCTAAGGGCCACATTTTCACTGGAACATCACCATGTCTGTTAAAAAAATATTGATCCTGCTGGTAGTGGCCGCTGTGCTCTGCCTCTACTTTTTCACCGATTTGGGTGATTACATTACACCGACTCATTTCCAACAACTCTACGCCGATGAGCCGGTTTTAACCATGGCGATTTTCTTCGCCGCTTATGTGCTGCTGTGTTCGCTGCCAGTGGCCGCACTGCTCACCGTAATGGGCGGCATGGTATTTGGCGTTACTACGGGCACATTATTGGTATCTTTTGCCAGCACCGCTGGTGCCACCGTCGCCTTTTTGGTGGCGCGCGGCTTGCTGGGCGATGTGGTGCAGAAGAAGTTTGGCAGCTATCTGGAAACCGTCAATCGCGGCGTGGAAAAAGATGGCGCGTTTTATCTGTTTAGCCTGCGGCTGATTCCCGCTGTGCCCTTTTCCGTGATCAACCCGGTGATGGGCCTGACCAAAATGAAGCCCCTGACTTTTTATCTGGTCAGTCAGATTGGTATGTTGCCCGGCACTTTCGTCTACGTAAATGCCGGTGCTCAATTGGGCGCAGTAGACGAATTTTCCGTTGCCGGCGTGCTGACGCCTGGCTTGATTGCCTCCTTCGTTCTGCTGGCCATTTTGCCCTTTATTGCCCGCGCCATTGTCGGTTCGGTACAAAAAGCCAAAGTCTACAAAGGCTACAAAAAGCCCAAATCCTTCGACACCAATATGGCGGTGATTGGCGGCGGCAGTGCGGGCCTGGTGAGCTCCTATATTGCCGCGGCGGTAAAAGCCAAAGTGACCCTGATCGAACGCCATAAAATGGGCGGCGACTGCCTGAATACCGGCTGCGTGCCCAGCAAGGCGCTGATTCGCTCCGCCAAAATTGTTAAAGAAGTACGCAATGCCGAACACTACGGCGTATCCGCTGGCGAGCCCAAAGTGGACTTCGCCAAGGTGATGGAACGGGTTGGCCAGGTGGTAAAAGACATCGAACCCCACGACTCCATCGAACGCTACACCGGCCTGGGTGTGGATTGCGTTACCGGTGACGCCAAAATCATCTCCCCCTGGGAAGTGCAAGTGGGCGACCAGGTGATCACCACCAAGAATATTGTGATTGCCAGTGGCGCGCGCCCCTTTGTGCCGCCCATTCCCGGCATCGACCAGGTGGACTATCTCACCTCCGACAACCTGTGGGACTTGCGCGAACTGCCTGAGCGCCTGCTGGTGTTGGGCGGTGGCCCCATTGGTTGTGAGCTGGCGCAATCCTTCCAGCGCCTGGGAGCAAAAGTTACCCAGGTGGATATGGCTCCGCGCCTGATGCCCCGCGAAGACGCGGACGTTTCCGAATTTGTCATGGAAAAATTCGCCTCTGAAGGCATCGACGTGCGGGTAAACCACAAAACCGTGGCCTTTGAGGTGCGCGATGGTGAGAACGTGGCCATTCTCGAATCCGGCGACGACAAAGTGGAAGTCAGCTTCGACAAGGTACTGGTTGCGGTGGGCCGCAAAGCCAACGTCACCGATATGGGCCTGGAAGAACTGGGCATCGACACCCTGCCCCAGGGCACAGTTCAGGTAGACGACTACCTGCGCACCCGCTACCCCAATATCTACGCCTGCGGCGACGTGGCTGGCCCCTACCAGTTCACCCACACCGCCGCTCACCAGGCCTGGTACGCGGCAGTGAACGCACTGTTCTCCGGCCTGAAAAGCTACAAGGTGGACTACTCGGTAATTCCCTGGGCCACCTTTGTGGACCCGGAAGTGGCGCGGGTTGGCCTTAGCGAAGCGGAAGCCCAGGAAAAGGGCATCGAATACGAAGTGACCAAATACGGCATCGACGATCTGGACCGCGCCATTGCCGATGGCGAAGCCCAGGGCTTTGTCAAAGTGCTTACCCCGCCGGGCAAAGACAAAATTCTCGGCGCCACCATTGTCGGCTACCACGCCAGCGACCTGATCACCGAATTTGTCACCGGCATGAAGCGCAATATCGGCCTCAACAAGATACTGGGCACCATCCATATCTACCCCACCGTGAGCGAAGCCAACAAATACGCCGCCGGGGAATGGAAACGCGCCAACGCGCCGGAGAAGGCGTTGCAATGGCTGTTTAAATTCCACAACTGGCGACGTGGGGCTTCCAATGCCAACGCCGCGCAATCCGCAGCGACTGCAAAGCAATAAATCGTTAAGCCGATCGACGAAGGGCGCTACGAGCAGTTAAAGTAGCGCCCTTTGTTTATCCCCAATATTGTCATTCTGAGCGCAGCGAAGAATCTCACAACTTGCCGCAAGCACGAAATCTTTCGCTACGCTCAGGATGACAGATAGCCAAAATGGAGCCCTTATGAGCGCCCACGACCCTCTTGAAAAAAGCGTCAAAGACACAGTCAAAGACTACTACGGCAAAGAGCTGCAAGGCTCCGCCGACCTGAAAACCGATGCCTGCTGCACCATTGGCAGCCTGCCGCAACACCTGAAAGACATCATGGCCCGCATCCACCCGGAAGTGAGTGGCCGCTACTACGGCTGCGGCCTGGTGGCACCGGACCTGCTCAACGGCATGCGCATTCTCGACCTGGGCAGCGGCTCCGGCCAGGACGTGTATGTACTGTCCGCCATGGTGGGCAGCGAAGGTTCCGTAGTGGGCGTGGACATGACCGACGAACAACTGGCGGTGGCCAACGCCCATATCGACTACCACCGCAAGGAATTCGGCTACTGCAAAGCCAACGTGGAATTCAAAAAAGGCTATATCGAAAAACTGGATGAACTGGGACTGGAAGACGAGAGCTTCGACATTATTGTCTCCAACTGCGTCATCAACCTGTCACCGGATAAACAGGCGGTACTGCAACAGGCACACCGCCTGCTCAAGCCCGGTGGCGAACTGTACTTCTCCGACGTTTACGCCGACCGCCGCGTACCCGCCGAGCTGGTGGACGACCCGGTGCTGTACGGCGAGTGCTTGAGCGGCGCCCTGTACTGGAACGACTTTCACAACCTGGCCAAAGCCGCCGGCTTCGCCGACCCCCGCCTGGTGGAAGATCGCCCACTGGGTATCGACAACGATGCCGTAAAAGCCAAAATCGGCCACATCGGTTTCTACTCCGCCACCTACCGCCTGTGGAAAATTGCCGACCTGGAACCCACCTGCGAAGACTACGGCCAGGCAGTCATCTACAAAGGCACCATCCCCAACTGCGAGCGGGAATTTACCCTGGACAAAGGCCACACAATCCCCGCCGGCAAAGTGTTCCCGGTGTGCGGCAACACCTGGAATATGCTGGCACAATCCCGCTTTGCCGAACACTTTGAATTCGTGGGCAACTTCGATACCCACTACGGGATTTTTGAGGGTTGTGGGTCGTCGTTGCCGTACGATACTGAACTGTCAGAAGGTTCTACTGGCGGCAGTTGCTGCTAATCTTGCTTAGGGGGCGTTCTCAATTAGTGAGTTATTGCTGTTGTGCCTGAAATGGCGCCAGACAAGGCATGAGGAGAGTGGTTTGGTTGCTCCAAATAAACGACGAATAACACAGTATGGCGCCATTT
>NZ_JBRKJK010000021.1:0-33175 GCF_052983295.1 Porticoccus sp. GXU_MW_L64
CGTCTGGGGATTTTTTGGGGTATGGTCGTAAAGCCTTCGCGCGATTGCTCTTTAACACCTTGATGCCTCTGGGGAAAACCGCCTTCGCCTACGACAAGTGCGTCGGGGTCATTAAATGGGCGCATTTACGACCCCAAAATCGCCAGGTTCCTTCAAGCTGACCCATTCATACAAGACCCACTCAGTACTCAATCACTGAATCGTTACTCTTACGTTTGGAACAACCCGCTTAACTCCACTGACCCCAGCGGATATATCTCGATTAAGCAAATTGTTTCAATTGTTGTGACGATCGTAGTCAGTATATATACCGCAGGTGCTGCATTAGGTTATTTATCAGCCGGACTTAGCAAAGTTGCAGCAGGTGCGATAGCGGGAGCTATTGGTGGTGCGGTAGGTGGATTTGCCGGCGGATTAGTCACAGGAGGGATTAAAGGAGCTTTGCGAGGGGCGTTATATGGCGCTGTTTCTGGGGCCGCATTTGGTGCAATTGGTGGAATAGGTTTTGGGGCAGCAGATGCTTGGGCTAGGCCGTTAGCACATGCTTTCGCTGGTGGAGTGATGTCGATACTCCAAGGAGGGAAGTTTGGTCATGGCTTTATCTCTGCTGGTCTTGCCAAAGTTGGCGGCATGAATATTACCGTGACCGATAAGGTTCTAAAAGGTGTATTGATGGCTGTCGTCGGAGGCACTATCTCGGAAATTACGGGTGGTGAGTTTGCGAACGGTGCATTAACGGCAGCATTTGCTTATGTGGCCAATGAGCTGTCTCAATATCAAAGAGCAATGAAAATCAAAAAAGAAGCGATAAGGCAAAATGATCTTATGACTCGTAAAACGGACGATGAGTTAAGAGCTATGTCTAGATCCGATTTGTATAAAAGACAAATGGCGCAGGCGGATCTCGCAACGCGTGGAAAAATGGCTGGTTCGAATACTCCATTCTCTGATGAGACAAGAATGAAAATTGATTCATTAAGAGCTGATGAGATGAGCCGAGCAAGCCGAATACATGCGATAGATGTTAAACCCGAATATTTAGCGTTTGGCTATAAGACGCTTGCGACTGGTCTTGGTGTGGCTGGGTCATGCGTTGGTTCGCTAGGTTTTGGTTGTGGAGCTGCGGCTTCATTGGGTGGCTATAGCATATATAACGATTATCAAAAACTAACAACAGGCTCTACTTTTAATAAGCAACTTTTGGGCGATCAGTATGGCACGGCGGCAGATATCACCCTGGAATTACTGGATGTAAAGGGCGCTTATAAAGCTCCGATGAGATTGCTTGGTGGTGATAATGTCTCAGACTTGCCTTCAAATGTTATGGGAACGGGGGAGTTTATAAAGAGGCTCGATGGAAATGAATAAAAAAGGAAAATATTTATACCTTCTTGGACTTGTTGCCCTTTGCATTTTTTCCATGCCGTATCTTATTGCGTCGTATAGAGTTACATCTGAAGATAAGGCTAAAGATGTTGAGGCTGTTAGGTATCTGTCCGGTAAGCTTGTCGATTATGCTTGTAAGGAGGATAAATCCAAGGGGGTCACATCCTCGGATATTTTTTTGGTGGAGAGTGGAGGCCAAAGTATCTCTTACACTGTTGGCTTTTTAGCCTGTGATGAGGCATCAAAAGGACTTGATGAATTTTTAGGAAATAATCTAGAGGTTTTTTACGTTAAACTTTTTTGGTATGCGAAAACACTTAGTGTGAGATTGGATTCCAGAAAAGAGGTCGTTAGTTTTAAAGAAGTAAAAGATGGTTATTTTGGCCCCCGAAAGTTTTTGTTGTTCTTCGTTCTGTCTAGCTTTTTATTGTGGTTGTTTATTTGTTATAAGGAAAAAATCTTAGAAACTCGGTTTTTTAAACGTATCACAGCCTTAAAAAACCAATCTGATTTATAACTGAGAAACTCCCACCCAGCATTAAAGGGGTCAAGCATTAAAGGGGTCAGAGCCCTTTAGTTGATTCGCGAAAGTGGCGCGAAAGTGGGGTCCGCGAAAGTGGGGTCAGGTCTTGTCATTTGCTCTTGCAAGGCTTACTCACTTTAGTGGAAGATGAACGAAAGGCAAAAAACAAGACCTGACCCCACTTTCGGAGGATATTCGAGCTGCCTGGCAAACTGTAATGTCATCGGAACAATAGGGGACGTGGCACAGATTCCCTGATTTTATAAGCTGAGAACCCCCCACCCAACGCCCCGCCAGGAATCTGCCGGGGCGTTACTATAGCGTTACTATAGGGGACGTGGCACAGTTTAATTTTTGTGGTTAGAATAAAAATCGATTTTTTAGTCAAGGAAGAAAGAGATGCCAAGGAGAGCACGAATCAGTTTGGCGGGTGTCCCGCATCATATCATTCAGCGCGGCAATAACCGCGCAGCCTGTTTTTACAGTGAAGACGATTATCTTTTTTACCTGGACTGGCTGAAAGAATACAGCGAAATCAGCCAATGCCAGGTGCATGCCTATGTGTTGATGACCAACCATGTTCATTTGCTGTTGACGCCAAAGACAGAGTCCGGCGTTGGCCTTTTGATGCGGCGCCTGGGTCAGCGGTATGTGCAGTACATTAATCGCACCTATCGGCGCAGCGGCACCTTGTGGGAGGGGCGCTTTAAGTCTTGCATTACCCAAGAGGAAGATTACGTGTTGGGTTGTTACCGATATATTGAATTGAACCCGGTTCGTGCCAGTATGGTATCGCACCCGGCAGAATACCGCTGGTCAAGTTATCGAGTGAATGCACAGGGCGAGGCCAGTGAATTAATTGCTCCACAGGAAATGTATTGTCGCTTGGGTGGGGAAGCAGAAAATCGGCAGCGCCATTATCGCGAGCTGTTTCGCTATCATCTTGATCCGGGTTTGGTGGATGACATCCGTCAGGCAACGAATGGCAATTACGCTCTGGGCAGTGATCGATTCAAGCAGGAAATTGAATCGGCGATAGGCCGCAGAGTCACGAGAGGTCGTTCGGGTCGCCCCAGAAAAAAAAGATGATTGAACAGGTATCTTATAGTTGAGAAAACACGACCCAACGCCCCGCCATTGATCTGCCGGGGCGTTATTTTTGGTCAGCTGCTGGCAGTGAATTACCCGCCCATCTGAATCAGCCGCTCCTTGAGCTGTTGTTGCCGCTGCCGGATAATCGAGAGTACCTGCCCCAGCCCAACCAGGCTGTGCGGCGGCAGCTCAAACCGGCTGACCATCTCCGCCATCATGCCCTCGATGGCATCGTATAAAAATCCGTTAAGGGCAAAGACCTGGTAAAACTCATCGTTGAGTTGAACCAGCTGCGCCCGCGATAGATGAATTTTATCCGCTGTGGAATTACTATTACTTCCAGCCATTGTTGACTCCTTCTTAGTCAGTGGTGGTGAGCTGGCCCTGAGTGTTGCTGCACCTGGGGCCAGCGCTTTTTGAAATCTTATCCAGCCAGGCGATTGGCGGTGTGCTTGAGGATCAAGCTATCGAGTACCGCCTTGGCAATCTTCTTCTCCTCTTTATCGAACTGGCTCAATGCCTCGAACTGCATTTGCAGATCATCTGAGGGGCCGCGTTCGCTGTCTTCAAAAATCAGCTCATCGGTTGTGATGCTAAAAGTTACAGCGATCTTCTTGAGTATCTCCAGGGAAGGCTGAGAGGTACCGGCTTCATAGCGCTTTACCTGAGTGACATGAATGCCAATGGCATCAGCCATGCCTTGCTGAGTGAGATCATTGTCCTTGCGCAGCTGTAAAAATCGGATTGGGAAGCTCATAGCGATCCATAAAGTCATTGTCGGGTTCGCCATTGATTATCTCCTTCGATCTAACTGGGGTTGACATGAGTATCTATAAAGATACTAAAATAATGCAAAGTTAGATACTTGACAAGTTTTTGGGGAAATCAGGTTATGGCGCGAATTGCAGACGAAGTGATCGAACGGTTAAAAAATGAGGTGTCATTACTGAACCTGATCGAAAGCCAGGGCTACCAACCGGTGAAGCAGGGTAAGGATTACGCGATCTGCTGCCCATTCCACGAGGAGAAGACGGCCAGCCTGATCATCAGCCCATCCACCAACCTGTTTAACTGCTTTGGCTGTGGTGCGGCGGGTTCGGTCATTGATTGGGTGATAAAGACCCAGGGCGTGAGCTTCCGCCATGCTGTCGAAATCCTGCAATCCGATTGTTCCTTAGCTGCACCGGTCCAGCCGGTAAAACGCTCTGTCACCAAAAAGCTGGATCCACTGTTGCCGGAAAATGCCGAGGCTCAACCCCTGTTGCGCCAGGTGGTGGATTATTACCACCAGGCATTGAAGGAAAGCCCGGAGGCGTTGGCGTATCTCGATAGTCGCGGGCTGAATCATCCAGAACTGATTGAGCGTTTTAAGCTGGGTTATGCCAATCGGACGTTGGGGTATCGATTGCCACCGAAGCGCACCAAGGCGGGGGATGCATTGCGGGGCCAATTACAGGAAGTGGGTATTTATCGGTCATCCGGCCACGAGCATTTTAATGGTTCTTTTACGGTTCCCATTTTTAACGCTGTTGGTGATGTGCTGGAACTGTATGGCCGGAAAATCCGGGACGATCTGCGCAAGGGTACGCCCAAGCACCTGTATCTGCCTGGATCTCATGCGGGTGTTTGGAATGCGGATGGATTAGCTGGTCAGAAAGAAGTGATCCTCTGTGAAGCCCTGATTGATGCGATGACGTTCTGGTGTGCGGGGTATCGCAATGTCACCGCCAGCTATGGCACACAGGGTTTTACCGATGACCACCTGGTGTTGTTTAAACAGTGCGGTATTGAGCGAGTGCTGATTGCCTATGACCGAGATGAGGCGGGAAATGCTGCGGCTGAGAAATTGGCCGAACGACTGCAAAAAGAGGGCTTTGCCTGTTATCGGCTCAACTTCCCCAAGGGGGCAGATGCGAACAGTTATGCGGTTGAGGTGACAGGTGACAGGAAACAGGATACAGGGGGAGCGGCAGCGCGTTTGGGCGCGGTGATACGAAATGCGCAATGGCTTGGAAATGGGGAGGAGCCATCTTCATTAGCTGCTGAATCAACAGAGGTTGCGCCACCGGCGGCGGCTGTTCCTGATGCGCCTGCTAATCCCATTGATGCTGACGTATCGGACAGAGAGGTTAACCTGGTGTTTGGTGATCGAAAGTACCGAGTGCGTGGCCTTGAGAAAAACAAAAACTACGAAGTGTTAAAGGTCAATGTGCTGGCCAGTAACGAATCTGGGCTTCATGTGGACAGCTTTGATCTGTACTCGGCGCGGCATCGTCAGGGGTTTATCAAGGTGGCGGCGTTGGAGTTGTCGGTGGAGGAAAACACCCTCAAAGCCGACCTGGGCAAAGTGTTGTTAAAGCTGGAGGAGTTACAGGAGCAGCTGATTGGCGGCGGTGTGGTTGAGGAGCAGTCGTCCAGCTCACTGAGTGATGACGAGAAATCCGAAGCCCTGGAGTTGCTGAGTGATCCTGAACTGCTGGAGCGTATCTTGTGCGACTTTAGCCGCTGTGGAGTTGTGGGTGAGGAAGTGAATAAGCTGGTGGGGTATCTGGCGGCGGGTAGCCGAAAACTGGATCGACCCCTGGCGGTAATAATCCAGAGTACCAGTGCCGCCGGTAAAAGCAGTTTGATGGATGCGGTTTTAAATCTGATGCCAGAGGATGAGCGGGTGCAATACTCGGCGATGACCGGGCAGAGTTTGTTTTATATGGGTGAGACCAATTTAAAGCACAAGATACTGGCCATTGCTGAGGAGGAGGGGGCGAGTAATGCCAGCTATGCGCTCAAGCTGTTGCAGAGTGAAGGGGAAATCACCATTGCCAGTACTGGCAAAGACGATGACACCGGGGAGTTGGTAACGCGTGAATATCGCGTTGAAGGCCCGGTAATGCTGTTTTTAACCACCACCGCTATTGATATTGATGAGGAACTGTTAAACCGTTGCCTGGTGTTGACGGTGAATGAATCCAGAGAGCAGACGCGGGCTATCCACGAGGCGCAACGGCGGCGGCGCACACTGGAGGGATTACAGGCTAAGTTGGAGAAAGATCGTCTTGTTGCCCTGCACCGTAACGCCCAACGCCTGTTGCGGCCGCTGGCGGTCATCAATTCCTACGCTGACCAGCTCACCTTCCTTGACGATAAAACTCGCACTCGCCGGGATCATGAGAAATACCTGACCCTGATTGACAGTATTGCGCTGTTGCACCAGTACCAACGAGAAGTAAAAACCATCAACCACGCTGGCAAGGATCTGGAATATGTGGAGGTACAGCTTAGTGATATTGAGACGGCCAACCGGCTGGCCCATGAGGTATTGGGGCGTACCCTGGATGAACTGCCGGCACAGACTCGCAAGCTGCTGCGGTTAATCCAGAGAATGGTGCGAGAAGCTTGCCAGGCGGACAGTATCGAGCAGCGTGATTATCGTTTTAGCCGCCGGGATGTGAGAGAGGCGGTGCAGTGGAGTGACACCGCGTTAAAAATCCATATGGCTCGATTGGTGGAGCTGGAATATCTGTTGGTTCACCGGAGTAGTCGAGGCCAGAGTTATGACTATGAGCTGCTGTATGACAACTCGGAAGGCCACGACCAACAACACATGATGGGCCTGATTGATGTTAAAAAACTCCAGTACGACAATCAGCGGTCAGGGCAAAACGTAACCCGGTCAGGGTCTGGTCAGCCCCCGGTCAGGGGGTGGTCAGGTGTCGAAAAATTGCCTGAGTCCAGTAATGACAAGGCTTTGCCAGAAGGTGGTCAGAAAAGCCGAAAAAGCACCTCTAGCCAGAAAAACAACACTCGGTCGTACGATGTGCAGGAGGCACAAGTGTCGCGGGCGCAGGGAAGCGCAGGAGCGACCCGTACAGGTAATCCCCAACCATTAGCTGCCCAAGCAGGCCACTAATGTCTGACGGGCCTACCGATCCAGAAGGCTTTACCAGCCACCTGAATCGCTACTTTGCCAGTTGCCGGGCGCAGGGTTATACGGAGACGACAATCAAGACCTGGACAGCGAATCTGCGGTTGTTTGCGGAGTGGTGTTCTGATCGAGGGTTGTCTCAACCGAAACAAATCACCTATCCCATCCTGAGCCGTTATCAACGCTACCTGGTGTACTACCGGCGGAGTAATGGTGAACCCATATCGACCCACACCCAAGGTGTAAGACTAAGTGCTATAAAGGGCTTTTTTAAATGGCTGACGCGGGAGCGGTATATCCTCTACAACCCGGCCAGTGAATTGCAATTGCCGAAGAAACAGCGGCGGCTGCCGAAAGCGATACTGACCGAGGAAGAAATAAACACCATCCTTGATCTACCGGACGTTAACGATCCCTATGGCTTGAGAGATCGAGCGATCCTGGAAGTGTTGTACTCCAGCGGCATCCGACGGATGGAGCTGGTAAATCTGACGGTGCAGAGTATCGACCAGGCGCGAGGGATTGTCTTTGTGGAGCAGGGCAAGGGCCAGAAAGACCGTGTGGTGCCGATTGGAGATAGAGCCCTGAATTGGGTAAAACGCTATATGGCCGATGTGAGGCCGGAACTGGTGGCGGGAGAGGATGACTGGACGCTGTTCCTGACCCAGTACGGTGAACGGTTCTCCAACGAAGGTATATCGAGACGTGTGAAGAAATACATTGACCGGGCCAACCTGAATAAAACCGGCAGCTGCCATCTGTTCCGCCATGCGATGGCGACCCATATGCTGGAGAACGGTGCGGACATCCGTTATATCCAGGAGATATTGGGACACAGCAAATTAGAGACCACGCAGATATATACCCAGGTCTCGATCTTGAAATTGAAAGAGATCCATCGAGCGACCCATCCAGCGAAGATTGAAAAAGTGGAAGGACGGGAGAGTCATTAACGCTGTAGAGACATGGGAGGATGGCAGAGACGATAAAGCCGCCGCTGGCCACATCAAGGCTTGTCACGGCGCTTGCAAACCAAACCCCGCAACCGTTGCGCCAACCCTACATGCGTCCAGCGGCACAGGTTTATTTACCCACCCCCGCGCTTCCGGCCGCAAGCGTCCTTCAGGGCGCGCCCCAGGCGTGGGGCTTCACCGCCCCAACGGCACTTAACATAATGCTGAAATTATGCGCAGTGTGTTATGTCGTGCGCCGGGCAAGGCCATCCCAATAGCCAGCAATGTAAGGCCGGCACACCACACAACCCACTGTCCGCTGCGCCGCATAATTTGCATTATGTGTAAATGCCGCTGTGGCTTTAAGGGGGCGGCAAGCCGCCAAAGGCACTCTCTATAACCGCTGTATCAACTCCTCTGCGTTACGCGCGGAGTCAACCAATCACATTGCCCACCCTCCAGTGCCGCGCGTGGGCACCTGCGGTGTGGCAGCAAAAACCCGCTGCCCCATCCTCGCCGCCTTCGCTAAAACCCACCCTTTTTAGCTGCTAAACAGGGGCGCTGCCGCGCCCCTGCAAGATCATTAAAAACCAGCGGCTAAATGAAAAAGTGCGTCTGGGGATTTTTTGGGGTATGGTCGTAAAGCCTTCGCGCGAACGCTCTTTAACACCTTGATGCCTCTGGGAAAAACGCCTTCGACTACGACAAGTTGCGTCGGGGTCATTAAATGGGCGCATTTATGATGCGAAGATTGCGCGGTTCTTGCAGGCGGATCCTATGATTCAAGATCCGCTCAGTACCCAATCACTGAATAGGTACTCCTACGTTTGGAACAATCCGCTCAATGCCACCGACCCGACTGGTTTTATTTCGATAAAGCAGATTGTTTCGATTGTTGTAGCGATAGTCGTGTCTGTTGTTACATATGGTGCTGCTTTAGGATGGGCTGCTGGGTGGGGCTTGACTGGTATAGCACAAACAGCTGTTGCTGGCGCTATTGCAGGTGGGTTTGCTGGATTCGCAGGAGGGCTTATAACTGGAGGTATAAAAGGTGCACTTAGAGGAGCATTGAATGGTGCAATATCCGGCGCAGCTTTTGGTGCGTTAGGGGGAAGCTCTCTAGGAGGAGAGTTGTCTGTTGAAGCAGTACTAGCCTACGGAGCTGTTGGTGGTATTACAAGTGTTTTACAGGGAGGTAAGTTTGGACATGGTTTCTTGTCAGCGGGAATAAGTGCTATAGCTGGTGGTGCTAAATGGGTTAAGTCGCAAGTTGTCGAAGCAAGAGCACTAATAAAAGCTGTTATAGGCGGAACAATTTCTGAGATTACTGGCGGCAAGTTTGTCAATGGTGCTGTAAGCGCAGCATTTAGTGAGTTATTTAGCAGCGAGTACTCAGTTAAAAGTCAAGAAGCAAAGCGTGCCGCTAGAGCAGCAGCATGTGCGTATGATGGGGGCGATTGCTCTGGATTCAGAGTCCTTAATCCTAAAGCTGATCTGGGAATAGATGCAGTTGTTGATGATCCCGCCAGTGGGTTCCAGGCCAAAATACTTGAAGATGATCAGGGCACAATTATTTCGTTTAGAGGTACTGATGAGGGAAAAGATTGGGGTACAAATATTCCACAAGGTGTGGGGCGTGAAACAAAACAATATGAGCTAGCAATCAAATTGGCAACTGATGTCAAGAGCGTTGTAGATGGAAACCTACTGCTAACGGGGCATTCTTTAGGTGGTGGGTTAGCTAGTGCTGCGTCTATTGTGACCAATACGAGGGCTATCACATTTAATGCTGCTGGACTTCATGCGAAAACGGTAGCTAGATATGGTGCAAATATAAGTGTAGGAACACAGCTAATTGATGCATATTATACAAGTGGTGACATATTAAGCTTGCTTCAAGATATGACTCCTATGCCTAATGCGGCTGGGAATAGAATAAGAATGGCACCAAAAGGGTTAAAAGACCCATTAACTCTTCACTCCCAATTTTAGGTGCAGTTTATGGCAAAAAGATACGTTAAATATTCAATGATCTTTTTTATATTGACATTATTAGCTTGTAAAAACGACGAGTTGGTTGATGGAGTTAGAATGTCGGAATTTTATTCAAGCGAATCAGTGAAAAAATTGGTTCTTGCTGCATCACGTGGAAAGATAACGGTAGTAGAACGCTTGGTAGAATCAGGCGTTGATATCAACACAGTTGGTAAAGATGGCTTTACACCTCTTTTGGGGCCGTTATTGGTGGAAAATAAGAAAGGTGTGCAGTCTCTTCTTAAATATGGTGCAGATCCTAATATCGAGATTACAGTCGCTTCTCTAAAAGGAAGGTCGGCAATATGGATTGCTTCAGAAATGGAAGACCCTTTCTTTTTGAAGGCCATGTTGATGAATGGCGGTGACCCAAACTTTATTAATAATCATCAGTTTGGGGATGGTCTCCTTCATGCTGCAATAATGGGAGCACATAAAAACAGGCTCGAAAGGGTAAAAATATTAGTTGAAAGTGGATCAAATGTTAACTTGTTAGGAGGTAACGAATATACACCTTGCCTGCAAGCCGCAGTGCTTAATCAGTTTCATATAGTTGCGTATTTAATTGAAAACGGAGCCGACTGTTCAACGGAATCAAGGCAAGGAGTTAGTTTGGCCAAAATTTTATCTCGACAAAATCTTGATCCTTCAAGTGACCAATATAAGTGGCGTGAGAAGGTAATTCAGTTAACAAACGATAAAAGGGGTCGGTGACAAGTGATAGTTTCTCTCATTTGATTTTCGTCCCTGCCGAAGGGACGCATTTGTTTTTTGAAAAGTCGCCCTGATTTATAACTGAGAACCCCCCACCCAACGCCCCGCCAGAATTTGCCGGGGCGTTATTTTTGGTCGGTTGCTGGCAGAATTAATAATAATAGGGGACAGACCACGGTTTTTTAAGTAAAGTGGATTGAGTTTTTTGTTCAAGGAAGAAAATTATGCCAAGGAGAGCGCGAATCAGTTTGGCGGGTGTTCCGCACCACATCATCCAGCGCGGCAATAACCGCGCAGCCTGTTTTTACAGCGACGATGATTATCTTTTTTACCTGGACTGGCTGAAAGAATACAGCGAAATTAGCCAATGCCAGGTGCATGCCTATGTGTTGATGACCAACCATGTTCATTTGCTGGTGACGCCAAAAACAGAAGCAGGCGTGGGAGTTTTGATGGGTCGCCTGGGTCAGCGGTATGTGCAGTACATTAATCGCACCTACCGGCGCAGTGGTACTTTGTGGGAAGGGCGCTTCAAATCATGTATTACCCAAGAGGAAGATTACGTGCTGGGTTGTTACCGATATATTGAATTGAACCCGGTTCGTGCCAGTATGGTATCGCACCCGGCAGAATACCGCTGGTCAAGTTATCGAGTGAATGCACAGGGCGAGGCCAGTGAATTAATTGCTCCACAGGAAATTTACTGTCGCTTGGGTGGGGAAGCAGAAAATCGGCAGCGCCATTATCGCGAGCTGTTTCGCTATCATCTTGATCCGGGTTTGGTGGACGACATCCGTCAGGCGACGAATGGCAATTACGCGCTGGGCAGTGATCGATTCAAGCAGGAAATTGAATCGGCGATAGGCCGCAGAGTCACGAGAGGTCGTTCGGGTCGCCCCAGAAAAAAAAGATGATTGAACAGGTATCTTATAGTTGAGAAAACACGACCCAACGCCCCGCCATTGATCTGCCGGGGCGTTATTTTTGGTCAGCTGCTGGCAGTGAATTACCCGCCCATCTGAATCAGCCGCTCCTTGAGCTGTTGTTGCCGCTGCCGGATAATCGAGAGTACCTGCCCCAGCCCAACCAGGCTGTGCGGCGGCAGCTCAAACCGGCTGACCATCTCCGCCATCATGCCCTCGATGGCATCGTATAAAAATCCGTTAAGGGCAAAGACCTGGTAAAACTCATCGTTGAGTTGAACCAGCTGCGCCCGCGATAGATGAATTTTATCCGCTGTGGAATTACTATTACTTCCAGCCATTGTTGACTCCTTCTTAGTCAGTGGTGGTGAGCTGGCCCTGAGTGTTGCTGCACCTGGGGCCAGCGCTTTTTGAAATCTTATCCAGCCAGGCGATTGGCGGTGTGCTTGAGGATCAAGCTATCGAGTACCGCCTTGGCAATCTTCTTCTCCTCTTTATCGAACTGGCTCAATGCCTCGAACTGCATTTGCAGATCATCTGAGGGGCCGCGTTCGCTGTCTTCAAAAATCAGCTCATCGGTTGTGATGCTAAAAGTTACAGCGATCTTCTTGAGTATCTCCAGGGAAGGCTGAGAGGTACCGGCTTCATAGCGCTTTACCTGAGTGACATGAATGCCAATGGCATCAGCCATGCCTTGCTGAGTGAGATCATTGTCCTTGCGCAGCTGTAAAAATCGGATTGGGAAGCTCATAGCGATCCATAAAGTCATTGTCGGGTTCGCCATTGATTATCTCCTTCGATCTAACTGGGGTTGACATGAGTATCTATAAAGATACTAAAATAATGCAAAGTTAGATACTTGACAAGTTTTTGGGGAAATCAGGTTATGGCGCGAATTGCAGACGAAGTGATCGAACGGTTAAAAAATGAGGTGTCATTACTGAACCTGATCGAAAGCCAGGGCTACCAACCGGTGAAGCAGGGTAAGGATTACGCGATCTGCTGCCCATTCCACGAGGAGAAGACGGCCAGCCTGATCATCAGCCCATCCACCAACCTGTTTAACTGCTTTGGCTGTGGTGCGGCGGGTTCGGTCATTGATTGGGTGATAAAGACCCAGGGCGTGAGCTTCCGCCATGCTGTCGAAATCCTGCAATCCGATTGTTCCTTAGCTGCACCGGTCCAGCCGGTAAAACGCTCTGTCACCAAAAAGCTGGATCCACTGTTGCCGGAAAATGCCGAGGCTCAACCCCTGTTGCGCCAGGTGGTGGATTATTACCACCAGGCATTGAAGGAAAGCCCGGAGGCGTTGGCGTATCTCGATAGTCGCGGGCTGAATCATCCAGAACTGATTGAGCGTTTTAAGCTGGGTTATGCCAATCGGACGTTGGGGTATCGATTGCCACCGAAGCGCACCAAGGCGGGGGATGCATTGCGGGGCCAATTACAGGAAGTGGGTATTTATCGGTCATCCGGCCACGAGCATTTTAATGGTTCTTTTACGGTTCCCATTTTTAACGCTGTTGGTGATGTGCTGGAACTGTATGGCCGGAAAATCCGGGACGATCTGCGCAAGGGTACGCCCAAGCACCTGTATCTGCCTGGATCTCATGCGGGTGTTTGGAATGCGGATGGATTAGCTGGTCAGAAAGAAGTGATCCTCTGTGAAGCCCTGATTGATGCGATGACGTTCTGGTGTGCGGGGTATCGCAATGTCACCGCCAGCTATGGCACACAGGGTTTTACCGATGACCACCTGGTGTTGTTTAAACAGTGCGGTATTGAGCGAGTGCTGATTGCCTATGACCGAGATGAGGCGGGAAATGCTGCGGCTGAGAAATTGGCCGAACGACTGCAAAAAGAGGGCTTTGCCTGTTATCGGCTCAACTTCCCCAAGGGGGCAGATGCGAACAGTTATGCGGTTGAGGTGACAGGTGACAGGAAACAGGATACAGGGGGAGCGGCAGCGCGTTTGGGCGCGGTGATACGAAATGCGCAATGGCTTGGAAATGGGGAGGAGCCATCTTCATTAGCTGCTGAATCAACAGAGGTTGCGCCACCGGCGGCGGCTGTTCCTGATGCGCCTGCTAATCCCATTGATGCTGACGTATCGGACAGAGAGGTTAACCTGGTGTTTGGTGATCGAAAGTACCGAGTGCGTGGCCTTGAGAAAAACAAAAACTACGAAGTGTTAAAGGTCAATGTGCTGGCCAGTAACGAATCTGGGCTTCATGTGGACAGCTTTGATCTGTACTCGGCGCGGCATCGTCAGGGGTTTATCAAGGTGGCGGCGTTGGAGTTGTCGGTGGAGGAAAACACCCTCAAAGCCGACCTGGGCAAAGTGTTGTTAAAGCTGGAGGAGTTACAGGAGCAGCTGATTGGCGGCGGTGTGGTTGAGGAGCAGTCGTCCAGCTCACTGAGTGATGACGAGAAATCCGAAGCCCTGGAGTTGCTGAGTGATCCTGAACTGCTGGAGCGTATCTTGTGCGACTTTAGCCGCTGTGGAGTTGTGGGTGAGGAAGTGAATAAGCTGGTGGGGTATCTGGCGGCGGGTAGCCGAAAACTGGATCGACCCCTGGCGGTAATAATCCAGAGTACCAGTGCCGCCGGTAAAAGCAGTTTGATGGATGCGGTTTTAAATCTGATGCCAGAGGATGAGCGGGTGCAATACTCGGCGATGACCGGGCAGAGTTTGTTTTATATGGGTGAGACCAATTTAAAGCACAAGATACTGGCCATTGCTGAGGAGGAGGGGGCGAGTAATGCCAGCTATGCGCTCAAGCTGTTGCAGAGTGAAGGGGAAATCACCATTGCCAGTACTGGCAAAGACGATGACACCGGGGAGTTGGTAACGCGTGAATATCGCGTTGAAGGCCCGGTAATGCTGTTTTTAACCACCACCGCTATTGATATTGATGAGGAACTGTTAAACCGTTGCCTGGTGTTGACGGTGAATGAATCCAGAGAGCAGACGCGGGCTATCCACGAGGCGCAACGGCGGCGGCGCACACTGGAGGGATTACAGGCTAAGTTGGAGAAAGATCGTCTTGTTGCCCTGCACCGTAACGCCCAACGCCTGTTGCGGCCGCTGGCGGTCATCAATTCCTACGCTGACCAGCTCACCTTCCTTGACGATAAAACTCGCACTCGCCGGGATCATGAGAAATACCTGACCCTGATTGACAGTATTGCGCTGTTGCACCAGTACCAACGAGAAGTAAAAACCATCAACCACGCTGGCAAGGATCTGGAATATGTGGAGGTACAGCTTAGTGATATTGAGACGGCCAACCGGCTGGCCCATGAGGTATTGGGGCGTACCCTGGATGAACTGCCGGCACAGACTCGCAAGCTGCTGCGGTTAATCCAGAGAATGGTGCGAGAAGCTTGCCAGGCGGACAGTATCGAGCAGCGTGATTATCGTTTTAGCCGCCGGGATGTGAGAGAGGCGGTGCAGTGGAGTGACACCGCGTTAAAAATCCATATGGCTCGATTGGTGGAGCTGGAATATCTGTTGGTTCACCGGAGTAGTCGAGGCCAGAGTTATGACTATGAGCTGCTGTATGACAACTCGGAAGGCCACGACCAACAACACATGATGGGCCTGATTGATGTTAAAAAACTCCAGTACGACAATCAGCGGTCAGGGCAAAACGTAACCCGGTCAGGGTCTGGTCAGCCCCCGGTCAGGGGGTGGTCAGGTGTCGAAAAATTGCCTGAGTCCAGTAATGACAAGGCTTTGCCAGAAGGTGGTCAGAAAAGCCGAAAAAGCACCTCTAGCCAGAAAAACAACACTCGGTCGTACGATGTGCAGGAGGCACAAGTGTCGCGGGCGCAGGGAAGCGCAGGAGCGACCCGTACAGGTAATCCCCAACCATTAGCTGCCCAAGCAGGCCACTAATGTCTGACGGGCCTACCGATCCAGAAGGCTTTACCAGCCACCTGAATCGCTACTTTGCCAGTTGCCGGGCGCAGGGTTATACGGAGACGACAATCAAGACCTGGACAGCGAATCTGCGGTTGTTTGCGGAGTGGTGTTCTGATCGAGGGTTGTCTCAACCGAAACAAATCACCTATCCCATCCTGAGCCGTTATCAACGCTACCTGGTGTACTACCGGCGGAGTAATGGTGAACCCATATCGACCCACACCCAAGGTGTAAGACTAAGTGCTATAAAGGGCTTTTTTAAATGGCTGACGCGGGAGCGGTATATCCTCTACAACCCGGCCAGTGAATTGCAATTGCCGAAGAAACAGCGGCGGCTGCCGAAAGCGATACTGACCGAGGAAGAAATAAACACCATCCTTGATCTACCGGACGTTAACGATCCCTATGGCTTGAGAGATCGAGCGATCCTGGAAGTGTTGTACTCCAGCGGCATCCGACGGATGGAGCTGGTAAATCTGACGGTGCAGAGTATCGACCAGGCGCGAGGGATTGTCTTTGTGGAGCAGGGCAAGGGCCAGAAAGACCGTGTGGTGCCGATTGGAGATAGAGCCCTGAATTGGGTAAAACGCTATATGGCCGATGTGAGGCCGGAACTGGTGGCGGGAGAGGATGACTGGACGCTGTTCCTGACCCAGTACGGTGAACGGTTCTCCAACGAAGGTATATCGAGACGTGTGAAGAAATACATTGACCGGGCCAACCTGAATAAAACCGGCAGCTGCCATCTGTTCCGCCATGCGATGGCGACCCATATGCTGGAGAACGGTGCGGACATCCGTTATATCCAGGAGATATTGGGACACAGCAAATTAGAGACCACGCAGATATATACCCAGGTCTCGATCTTGAAATTGAAAGAGATCCATCGAGCGACCCATCCAGCGAAGATTGAAAAAGTGGAAGGACGGGAGAGTCATTAACGCTGTAGAGACATGGGAGGATGGCAGAGACGATAAAGCCGCCGCTGGCCACATCAAGGCTTGTCACGGCGCTTGCAAACCAAACCCCGCAACCGTTGCGCCAACCCTACATGCGTCCAGCGGCACAGGTTTATTTACCCACCCCCGCGCTTCCGGCCGCAAGCGTCCTTCAGGGCGCGCCCCAGGCGTGGGGCTTCACCGCCCCAACGGCACTTAACATAATGCTGAAATTATGCGCAGTGTGTTATGTCGTGCGCCGGGCAAGGCCATCCCAATAGCCAGCAATGTAAGGCCGGCACACCACACAACCCACTGTCCGCTGCGCCGCATAATTTGCATTATGTGTAAATGCCGCTGTGGCTTTAAGGGGGCGGCAAGCCGCCAAAGGCACTCTCTATAACCGCTGTATCAACTCCTCTGCGTTACGCGCGGAGTCAACCAATCACATTGCCCACCCTCCAGTGCCGCGCGTGGGCACCTGCGGTGTGGCAGCAAAAACCCGCTGCCCCATCCTCGCCGCCTTCGCTAAAACCCACCCTTTTTAGCTGCTAAACAGGGGCGCTGCCGCGCCCCTGCAAGATCATTAAAAACCAGCGGCTAAATGAAAAAGTGCGTCTGGGGATTTTTTGGGGTATGGTCGTAAAGCCTTCGCGCGAACGCTCTTTAACACCTTGATGCCTCTGGGAAAAACGCCTTCGACTACGACAAGTTGCGTCGGGGTCATTAAATGGGCGCATTTACGATCCGAAGATTGCCAGGTTCCTTCAGGCTGACCCGTTTATACAAGATCCGTTAATGAGTCAGAGCCTAAACAGATACGCATATGTTTGGAACAATCCGCTCAACGCTACCGACCCAAGTGGATATTTTGTATTCACGTTAACGGCGATAATTTTGACGGCAGCTGAGGTAGTCACAGCACTTGAAGCAATCGCATTATTATTCTTTGCCGCAGGATTTTTAGATGCTGTGGTACAAGGTGCGAGCCTTAAAGATGCGTTCTTAGCGGGCATCTCATCTGCTGCACTTTCAGCCCTTGGAGGCTCCTCTCTAAATCCAGGCGCAGGGTTTGGATTTAATCCAGGTACATACAAGTTTGTTGCAGCAATGGGAACTCTATCGGGAGTTACTTCAGTGCTTCAAGGCGGTAAATTTGGTCATGGATTTGCGTCTGCTGGCTTAGGAGCAATAGCTGGCGGGTCGTTGAAGCTAGACAATATTAAAAATGTCGCCGCAAAAACAGCAGTAAAAGCTATTGTTGGAGGAAGTCTTTCCACTGTATCCGGCGGAAAGTTTGCAAATGGAGCTATTTCTGGCGCATTCTCGTCATTGGCGAATGATTACGGTGAAAGCTTAAAACCAGATCAACGTCTCGAATTAACAATTACATTTGAAGTGGAATTAGATGTCCCCGACCCTGAAATAGAGCCTATTGCAAATGAAGATTCCATTACTCGAACAATGGATGGAGGTGCGTCAGGAGCGCCGAGGCCAGTTCCAGTATCAAATGGGAAAGGTTCTGTAAGGCTTAAGATCTATTTACCTCCTAATATAAGTCGAGATTTGGCGAATGTTCTGGCTACGGATACAAGGACGGTTAGTGCGATAGACTTTGCTAGTTCGGGTGTTGACCCACAAAAATTATCTTATGGTGTTGCATCTTTAGGAGACTATGGGGATAGGCTGCAAAAAGCTGCGTTGGGCACTATTGGCCTCGCCGTTTCTGCTCCTGTTATAATAGGCGAATTGGGTGTTGTGCAAACTATTGTTTGGGCAGATAGGCTTACTACGGTAGATACATTTGTAGGTTTATTTTCTGACCTAAATGCAAGGGACGTATTTTCTACTGGCGTGGGCCTTAGTAGAGAGGCTGTTACAACTTATGCAGATCGTTTGCAGAGAACATCTAGGTTTGGTTCGCCATCCAAAGCAGCCGCTGTTATCGGTGTTGCGGTATCTCAAACAGTGTCGAATTTGCCATGAGAGAAATAGAGGGTAGAAATTTATTCACATATATTTTTTGGGTGAGCATTCCATCATTGCTTGTGTTCTTTTTGTTGGAAAAGTATGTCAGTTTTTATGTCGTTATTTTAATGATAATAATTATAAATTCTATAACCTCTAAGTTATTGTTTAATAGACTTTTGGGCTTAAAGAAAGATGTCTTGCTGCGTTGTGTTTTATTATGCTCTACAACCAGCTTAGTTTTTTTTTGGTTAATATTTTTTTATGATATTACCGCTAAAAATAGCATTGAATTGACGTTGATGTTGCTGACGAAATATACAATAGATTATTTGTTTTTATCTAAATATTTGGTAGTGTTAAAAGAATAAACAATAATAATAATAGGTGTCCCTGGCGAATTACTAATTCAAGACGAAGTTGGCAATTGAAAAAGCCCTCGACAATAACTTTTCCACTCAAAGCCGTCCAAGCTGGAGCGGTTGAACGTCGTGGTAACGGGCGTTTTCCCGTTTAATGAATCGTGAGCACGGTGCAGGTTGTAGTAATCCTGATAATCTGCCAGCTTTCTCTCAAGGTCATGTACATTCCAGAAGAAGGTTTGATCGAGCAACTCTCTTCGAACACTGCCAATTAACCGCTCCACAAAAGGATGAGACATCGGTGCGTAAGGAATGGATTTGATTTCTTCAATATCCCGTATACGTAAATTGGCTTTCCAGCGGTGGTACTGAAACAGCGGGTCATTATCCGAGCTAAGTCGCTGAGGTAGATCTTTCCTGGCAGCAATTCGGTTAAACATTCGGCATAGGGCCAAGCCATCCACACTGCCTTGGTGGGCAGCAAAGCCAACAATACGACGGGTACACTGATCCATCACCACCAATACCCAGTGGCTCTTTAGGTGAATCGACTCACACCGGAATAAGTCCAGGCTCCATAGGCTGTCTTTGGCATGGCCAAGTGTCGTTAGCCAAGATGGGCCTTTGTTTCTTGGATCGGGTTTGTAGTGTTTGGCTAATACACGACGTACCACGTCTTTATCAATGTTCAGCCCAAAAGCCAGATTGATCTGCTGGGCAATACGTGGGCAGCCATAGCGGGGATTACGCTGTTTGATATCGATGATGGCTTGAATTAGATTTTGGTGAGGGCCTTTGGGGCCAGGTCTTTGTTTGGGACGCTGGCTGGAAAAGAGTAAATGATATTTGCGCTGCACAAGGGCTTTATGAAACTTCAAAAGGGTTGCAGGCCGAATAACTATGGCAGCCCTGAGCAATCGTTTGGAGTTTAAAAAGGATGCCAATAAACCCAGTAGGCCTCGGTCTATTGTTGAAAGATTCTGTGCACTTTGTTGAGTTTTGCGATAAATCAACAGTTGCTGTTTGAGCAGCAGGTTTTCGGCCACAAGGGTTTGATAAGCATTTGGCCTGGCCAAACGAGCAAGCACCCGCAGCAGTTCGAATAGTAATGTTAGTACATTGTTCACGGCAGCAAGCCTAACTGGCAGATCTTGCTGATTCAATGGGAGAGTATTAGTGATTCGATTAACTGCCGGATATTTGCCGGGATGAGTAATGCTTGGTTATGCTCCATAGTGTAAATTGCAACGAGCGATTCCACTTTAAAGTTAATAAAAACAATGATTTAAGATATTTTTGGTGGGCTTTTAACCAGCTGATCGTGGATTGAGATTCTGTACAGTCTTTTAATATTTATTATCAATACAACCAGTTAGACCGTAAGGTTTGACTGGTTTTTATTTTTATAAACTCTATGCCGGAAATTTGCCTGTATGTTTTGTATTGATGATGCTAAAAATTATTTTTTGTTGGCGGTAAGTGTCACGAAATAGGATGGCTATTTTTATCTGAGTTATTTTCGAGGTTACTTATTACGAATGCCGAAAGCTTAAATGTCCGTTTTTAGAATTGTGGATTATAGAGTTATTACTGAGAAACTACGCGGTTAACTCTATGAATCCATTTGCACCAGATATAGAAGAAACGCTTGACCTAAAAGAAGCAGCTATCTTTTTGAGAATGTCCCCCGCAGTTCTGCGTCAAAAGGCTGCCGCCGGTTGTGTGCCGGGGGCCAAACCTGGTAAGTGTTGGGTTTTCCTTAAGTCCGACCTTGTCACTTATCTAAAGTCTTTGTATTCTGTATCTCAGCAAGCGCCGTGTAGTGATAAGGAGGATATCTCATGTCACTTTATAAACGCGGCAACATCTGGTGGGTCAAATTTACGGCCCCCAACGGACAGTTCATACGCCGATCTACTAAAACTTCGGATAAACGACTCGCACAAGAGTTCCACGACCAATTAAGGTCAGAATCTTGGCGGGTTGCTTATCTAGGCGATAAGCCAAGAGTTACTTGGCAAGAGGCCGTAGTTCGATGGACTTCCGAAAAAGAAGGCTGTAAACGCTCTCTGGATAAAGATTTATTGATATTCAAATGGCTACATCCTTATCTTGGTAGTTTTTATTTGGATGAGATTAGTCGAGAGCTAATAGCAGCAATTACTCAGGCAAAACTAGCCGAAGGAGTAAAGCCAAGTACAGTGAACCGTCATTTGGCTTTGCTAAGAGCTGTGCTACGTTGTGCAGAAAGGGAATGGGAGTGCATTGATAAGGCTCCTTATATTCGATTTCTGTCAGAGCCTAAACGCCGTGTGCGTTGGTTACGTAGAAGTGAGGCTGATAAAGTTTTGTCAGAATTGCCAGAGCATCTAGCGGAGATGATGCGTTTTACTTTGGCAACCGGGTTGCGAGAAAAAAATGTTACCCAGCTAAAGTGGTCTCAAGTTGATGCTCATCGGCAGTGTGCTTGGATTCACCCTGATGAAGCAAAAGGGAAGCAAGCTATTGCAGTCCCTTTGAATCAGGATGCGATTGATGTGCTCACGCGCCAAGAAGGGAAGAACTCGACTTATGTGTTTACCTATAAGGGTAAAGCCGTATGGCGAGCAAATAATCATGCTTGGCGCAAAGCATTAAAGCGTGCTGGTGTTAACGATTTTCGCTGGCACGATTTACGTCATACTTGGGCAAGTTGGCACATACAGGCTGGAACTCCGCTGCATGTGCTACAGGAACTTGGCGGTTGGTCTGATGCGTCAATGGTGCGGAAGTACGCGCACCTGTCAGCAAGTCACCTAACTGCCTACGCAGACAAACTAGCAATATCTGCGTAAGTGTTCTGTACCAAGTAAGGGCACAAAATTGGGCACAATCAAAAAAGGCCTACACGCCGAAAAACGTATAAGCCTTTGATATATATGGTAGCTATGACTGGACTTGAACCAGTGACCCCAGCATTATGAATGCTGTGCTCTAACCAGCTGAGCTACATAGCCACAAAATACTATTCCTGCCATCGGCAAGGCCGCGCATTCTCTATGCTTTACTAGGTTTTGTCAAGCGTCGTTCCGACGGCTTTTTATCGGACTTTTTATCGACTAATCACCACTCTTAGCGACCCGGCCACTACCAACGCAGCACCGGCATAATTGAGGATTCCCAGCTGTTCCGGAATAAACAACCCCGGCCAGATTTGCAGGCACAGGGGTATGATAAATAGCGTCCAGATGGGTACGGTAGTGAGTGTGGCGCTGACCTTGGTGGCCTGCCAGTGGTGCAGGGCGGCGGTGAAGCAGGCGTAGGCTACCAGGGTGTTGGCGCCGCACAGTACCAACAGCAGCCACTGTCCGGCGCTGAGTTCCGGTACCAGGGGAAATGAAAACGGCAGCAGGGTGATGGCGCCGATAAAAAACACCGCCAGGTTGAGTTGCTGGGCCTCAATGTGTTTGAGAATGCGCTTTTGTATCAGGGCGTAGATAGCCCATACCAGTGCCGCCACGACGATAAGCAGAATGCCCAAACCGTAGTCTCCCGGGTTGGCCAGTAGGGATTCAAGGCGGTGATGAAAGAACAGCAGCAGGCCGAATACAAAAATTCCGCACCCCAGCCATTGTCGTGGTGAAAAGGGCTCTTTGTAGAGCAGGATGCTGCCAATCAACAGCATGATCGGCGCCAGCTGAATCAAAACCTGCGACGCACTGGGGGTGATGTGATTAACGCCCCAGGCGAAGAACAGGTAGTTGCCCGCCAACATCAGCCCGGCAATCAGAGTGGCGAATAACAGCCTGGGTTGCGTCAGCTTTGTCAGGTTGTTGTCCTTTTTGCGGAAACTGAGAATCGCCAGCAACATGACCCCCGCGATCAGGAAGCGGTAAAACGCAGAGCTGGCCGGTGACATATCGCTTAACACGCCTTTGAGCATAATGGGCAGCGTTGCCCACATCAGGGCTGCGCCCAGGGTCAGTGGCAGGCCGAGTTTCCAGTTGTTGTGGGGCATGGTGGCTCCAGATTGTCGGTTTAATATTGTACGGCAGCACATGGCATCTGCTGCGGTAGTTGGTTTAACTGGTGTGTAAATTTTGCGCAACAGCCAGCACCAGGCCGTAGCGTGCGCTTTTGCCAATGGCCACCAGAATCACAAAGGGCAGCAGCCGGGTTTTCATCAGCCCCGCTACAAAGGTCAGCGGGTCGCCGATGATTGGTAACCAGGCAAATAAAAGAGAGACGGTGCCGTATTTTTGAAACCCCGCTTGGGCTCGCTGCAGTTTATCTGGTTTGAAGGGGAACCAGCGACGATTTTGGAAGTGCAGCAATTTCAGGCCCAAATACCAGTTCAATATAGCCCCCAAGGTGTTACCTGCTGAGGCAGTTAGCCATAACCACCGGGGAGAGTAGCCTTCAACGATCAGCGCGCCCAGTAACACTTCCGAGCCCAGTGGTAGCAAGGTGGCGGCGAGGAAGGCGGAGGTGAACAGGGAGAGGTAGGGCATGGTGATCGAAGTGTGAGATCCTTCGCTGCGCTCAGGATGACAGAGAAAAGCTCAGGATGACAGAGGAAAGCTCAGCATCGTAGCCCGTGTGAAGCGTAGCGGAACCCGGGGTCACAGCCGCTCACAAAGACATTCCCGGGTTCTGCTGCGTTGCGCCGGGCTACGGGAGTGGGCTCAGACGTTGAATCTAAAGTGCACCACATCTCCGTCTTTGACAATGTAGTCTTTGCCTTCCAGTCGCCATTTGCCCGCTTCTTTGGCACCGGCTTCGCCGTTGTTGGCCACAAAATCGTCGTAGGCCACTACTTCGGCGCGGATAAAGCCTTTTTCAAAATCCGTGTGGATTTTGCCCGCAGCTTGCGGTGCGGTGGCGCCTACCGGCACGGTCCAGGCGCGCACTTCTTTGGGGCCGGCGGTGAAGTAGGTGTGCAGGCCCAGCAGTTGGTAACCGGCGCGAATTACCCGGTTCAGCCCTGGTTCTGCCATGCCCAGGTCTTGCAGAAATTCGGTTTTTTCGTCGTCGTCCAGTTCGGCAATTTCCGCTTCCAGCTTGTTGCAGATGGCCACCACCACGGCGTTTTCGGCGGTGGCGATGGTGTTAACTTTGTCCAGTAGCGGGTTGTCGTCAAAGCCGTCTTCGTCCACGTTGGCGATGTACATGGTGGGCTTGACGGTGAGCAGAGTCAGCTCTTTGAGTTTGTCCAGTTCGTCGTCGTTAAGGCCAAAAGAGCGCAGCGGTTTGGCTTCGTCCAGGTGGGGCTGGATTTTTTCCAGCAGGGCTTTCATCACAATGGCGTGTTTGTCTTGCCCCTTGGCGGCCCGGGTGTAGCGTTGCAGTGCGCGCTCTACGGTGTCCAGGTCGGCCAGCGCCAGTTCGGTGTTGATCACTTCCACGTCTGCCAACGGGTCGATCTGGCCGTCTACGTGCACCACGTTGTCGTCTTCAAAGCAGCGCACCACGTGGGCAATGGCGTCGGTTTCGCGAATATTGGCGAGAAATTTGTTGCCCAGCCCTTCGCCTTTGGATGCGCCCGCCACCAAACCGGCGATATCCACAAATTCCATGGTGGTGGGAATGGTCTTCTCGGGTTTGACGATCTCTGCCAGTTTGTCCTGGCGAGCGTCGGGGACCATCACCACGCCGGTATTGGGTTCGATGGTGCAGAACGGGAAGTTTTCGGCGTCGATACCCGCTTTGGTGAGTGCGTTAAACAGGGTGGATTTGCCCACGTTGGGCAGGCCGACAATGCCGCAGTTGAAGCCCATGTTAAAAACCTCGGGTCGCACGTCAGACGTCGCACGTCGGACGCTAAAATCACTAGTTTGTTGTCATTCTGAGCGCAGTGAAGAATCTCGCTATCGGTTCGAGCCTGAGGTCCTTCGCTGCGCTCAGGATGACGGAGTTTTTCGATATATCATGCAGAATGCAGCTCCGTCATCGCCAATTCCCACTTGCCTTCCACTGCCAGGGGCAGACTGCGCAGGGCGTTGTCGATGCTGCCGTCTATGTGTTGCTGGTCGCTTTTGCTGGCTTTACAGAGCACGTAGTTAATCACGTCTTTGGCGTTACCGGGGTGGCCGATGCCGATGCGCAAACGGGCAAATTCCCTACTGTTGCCGAGCGCCTGTATGGTGTCGCGCAGGCCGTTGTGTCCGCCGTGGCCGCCGCCGTTTTTAAAGCGCGCGGTGCCGGGGGGCAGGTCCAGTTCGTCGTGAACCACCAGTATGGCTTGCGGGGCAATCTGGTAGAAGCGCGCCATGGCGCCAATGGCCTGGCCACTGCGGTTCATAAAGGTGGTGGGAATCAGCAGGCGCACGTCCCGGTTGCCTATACGAACTCGCGCGGTGTCACCAAAGAATTTGCTTTCCGGCTTCAGCGCAACGCCGCATTGACGGGCCAGCTCCACAACGAAATCGGCCCCGGCATTGTGACGGGTCCGGTCGTATTTGGGGCCTGGATTTCCCAGGCCCACAATCAGTTCGACCATATTTCCGTTCAATGTCGGGGCCTCTGGAGGGGGCAGTGGAAAAGAGATTACTCTTTGCCAGCGGCCTCTTCATCGTCAGCGGCTTCGTCGCCAACCGTCGGTACGTCACCTTCGGCGGGGGCGTCTTCGTCGCTGTCTTCTTCAACAACGGCTTTCGGCTGGTTGACGGCAGCGACCGGCAGGTCGTGGTCTTCACCGTGAGACAGGGCAACGGATTCAACACCTTCCGGCAGTTTGATGTCGGAGATGTGCAGGCTCTGGCCAACAGCCACTTCTGCCATGTCCACTTCCAGATATTCCGGCAGGTCGGCAGGCAGACAGGTGATTTCCAGCTCGGTCATGGTGTGGGCAATTACGCCGCCTTCCTGCTTCACGCCCACGCAGCTGTCTTCGTTAATAAAGTGCAGTGGTACGTTTACGGTCAGGGCGCGTTTGGGGTTCACCCGCAGAAAATCCACATGCAGGATGCG
Organism: Porticoccus sp. GXU_MW_L64; assembly: GCF_052983295.1. Classification (NCBI taxonomy): domain Bacteria; kingdom Pseudomonadati; phylum Pseudomonadota; class Gammaproteobacteria; order Cellvibrionales; family Porticoccaceae; genus Porticoccus; species Porticoccus sp. GXU_MW_L64. The sequence goes on from NZ_JBRKJK010000021.1 coordinate 25,692, forward strand.
AGCTTTGGCCGGGTGGCGTTGCAGGTCTTTGAGGATGGCGGGTTGTTCGGTGCCTTCAATATCCAAGGTGACAACGTGCGAGTAGAACGCTTCGTTTTCCAGCGCTTTGGCGATGTCTTTGTGAGGGATACTGATCATTACCGGGGGGCGTCGGGTGCCACCGTAAACAATGCCAGGGATTTCGTCAGCCAGACGGCGTTGGCGGCGGCTCGCACCTTTCCCAACGTCCTGGCGGACCTTAACGCTAAGGGTAAAATCGTCAGACATGGTCTGAGTCTCCTTTCTTTTCTTACCGAAGTAAGCTCACCGTTCTCTGCGACCGATTGCGGTGAGGGTTTAAAAAATCCCCGCCAATAAATGACGGGGATGCTTGTATCAGCCAATGTTTGAGCTTATTGCTCGAACATCGCGCTGATGGATTCTTCGTTGTTGATGCGGCGAATGGTTTCCGCCAGCATCGGCGCCAGCGACAGCTGGCGAATTTTGCCCAAAGCCTGGGCTTCTTTGCGCAGTGGAATACTGTTGGTAACCACCAGTTCGTCCATCTGCGAGTTGGTAATGTTATCCAGCGCCTTGCCAGACAGCACCGCATGGGTGGAGTAGGCCACCACTTTTTTGGCACCGTTTTTCTTGAGGGCGTTGGCGGCGCCGCACAGGGTGCCGGCGGTATCTACCATGTCGTCCACCAGCAGGCAGGTTTTGCCTTCCACTTCACCGATCAGGTGCATCACTTCGGCAACATTGGCTTTGGGGCGGCGCTTGTCGATAATCGCCAAATCACAGCCCAGCAGCTTGGCGGTGGCGCGGGCACGCACTACGCCGCCGATGTCGGGCGATACCACAATCAAATCGTCGTAGCGTTGGTTGCGAATGTCTTCCAGTAAAATCGGGGTGCCGAATACGTTGTCCACAGTGCAGTTGAAAAAGCCCTGAATCTGCTCTGCGTGCAGGTCTACGGTAACTACCCGCTCAACGCCGACGTTGGCAATCATGTCGGCCACCACTTTGGCGCTGATGGGGACGCGAATGGAGCGTACCCGGCGATCCTGCCGAGCGTAGCCAAAATAAGGAATGACCGCAGTCACAATGGAGGCAGAGGCGCGGCGCAGGGCGTCTGCCATCAATACCAGTTCCATCAGATTTTTGTTGGTCGGCTTGCAGGTGGACTGGACAATAAAGACTTCTTTGCCGCGCACGTTTTCGCAGATTTCGATGTTGATTTCGCCATCGGAAAATTGCGATACCACGGCATTGCCTACCGGCACGCCGAGAATAGAGGCGACTTCCGCCGTCAGCTCCGGATTGGCGTTTCCGGAGAAAACCATCAAGTTGGCCACAGTAAGATCCTTGATAGGTAGTACCCAGGTTGCAATCCCGCGCCCTGCATTGCGGGAAAATTACGGGAGAGAAAAATGGCAGGGGTAGGAGGACTCGAACCTCCGAATGACGGGATCAAAACCCGTTGCCTTAGCCACTTGGCGATACCCCTGCAGATAGCTTTCGGCCACTTCTAAAAATTCACTATTTTTAGAAGTGCCCTTTCGCTATGGGCGGGATCCGGAATCGTAGAGTGGTGACCGATTAACACCCCTGGCTACGAACCCCTGAGTATTTTCTGGCCTTTTATCCAAGGCTGCCATAGCAGCAGGTTGGGACGAAAAGCGGGCAAATACACAGGCACCGGTTCCAGTCATTCGAGCATTTTCGTCGTATTTTCGCAGCCATTCCCGTGCTTTTCGCACCTCGGGATGCAGTGTTTCAACAACGTTCTGGCAGTCGTTTCGCCAGCCCTGCTCGAAAGAGGCGCGTATTTTCAGGATTGGTGTGTCCCTTGTCAATGCCTGGTGGGAAAAAATTTTGGCGGTTTCCACATGGCAGTTGGGGTGAATCACCAGGAACCAATCGTCAGCAGTTTCAATGGGGGTGAGTCGCTCGCCAATGCCTTCCCCCCAGGCAGTGTGGCCGCGCACGAAAACCGGCACATCGGCCCCCAGCTGCAAGCCCAGCTCCGCCAGCTGATCGGCATTTAAAGGCAACTGCCACAAGCGTTTCAGCCCCACCAGTGCAGTGGCGGCGTTGGAGCTGCCGCCGCCCAGCCCGCCGCCCATGGGCAGGCGTTTGGTGAGCTGGATGTTGGCACCTTGTTGGCAGCCGCTGTGCTGCTGCAACAGGCGTGCGGCTTTATATATAAGGTTGTCTTGCAGTGGCACTCCGTCAATGGCGGGGTGAATGCGAATGTCGCTGTCATCGCGAATGCTAAAACCCAGCTCATCGCCGTAATCGAGCAATTGGAACAGGGTTTGCAAATTGTGGTAGCCATCCTCCCGCCGCCCGGTGATGTGCAGGAACAGGTTGAGCTTGGCCGGTGCGGGGAGGGTGATGGTCATGTTTATGGGTTGCGGGTTGCGGGTTGCGAACCATAGCAAAGCTTGGGACTGATTGCAGGGTAACAATTTAGAAGTGCTCTTTATCGACTGTGTTGTGGCCAGCAACTTGTCGCTTCTGTACCATGCGCGCCCCTGTTATGATCTTGCGGCGAAAACGGAATCCATAATGTCATGAGTCGAGACTACTCAAACTACGGAAAAGGCAAAAAACGCAGCGCCTCTTCCCGCGGGCAAACTACGCGCCGCAAAGCACCTGCGGCGCGCAAGAAAACTGCGGCGGGCAGAAATGGCGGCATGTTCTGGTTTGTTTCCGGACTGGCGGTGGGCAGCCTGGCCACCGCGATGATTCTGGTGCCTGAAATACGGCCAGAACTGGGCCAGGACACGGCCATTACAGAAACGCGTCCGGCGCCTGTAGAGCAGAGCGAGCCGGAGTTCGAGTTTCACAGCCTGCTGCGTCACGACGAAGTAGTGGTACAGCAGGAAGCGCCTATCCGTGAAGTGGAGGTTTCCTCACCTGTGGCGCAACAGCCGCCGCTAAACAGTGATGCGGCCACTCCTGAATCACAGGCGGTGGCACCGGTTCAAGCGGTTACAGGTAGTGAGATGTTCTTTGTACAGGCAGGGTCGTTTTCCAAGCAACAGGACGCAGAAACCCGCCGGGTGCAGTTGATGCTGATGAACTTTACCAATGCCGATATTGAAAACGTACGCGCCAGTGCTGGGCAAACCCGTTACCGGGTGATTGTCGGCCCCTTTGACAGTCAGCGGCAGATGACCACGGCGCTCAATCGCATTTCCTCACAGGGGATTGAAACCCTGCCGATCAAGCGTAAAAGATAAAGAAGGACGTCCTGCTTTACCGGGCTATTCAATCCCTTTGTGCGCCGGGATACTCAACTTGAAGGCAATAGCCAGTGCGCGAATCACAAACGCAGTGGCGCAACCTGCGAGAATGCAAAACAACTCTGGCAGGCCAAATAGTGTCGCCGACACCGCGTAGCCCAGAGCGCCCACCAGGGATGCGGTAATGTATACCTCGCGCTGAAACACCATCGGTACCTGATTCAAAATCACATCGCGGATAATGCCGCCCACGCAAGCACTGAACATACCCATAATGGCCGCCACCGGAATGCCCATTCCCAGGGCCGCGGCTTTTTGCGCACCCAACACGCTGAACAACGCCATGCCCACTGCATCGGCCCACAGCAATGCCTTTGACCCCCGGTTGATCGAACGACTGGCAAAATACGTAATTACCGCCGCCACCGTACAGGTGGTGACGTAGTGCCACTGGGCCAGCCAGAATACCGGCACATCCAGCAGTAAATCCCGCAAAGTGCCGCCGCCAATGCCGGTGATATTGGCGATAAAAATAAAGCCGATAATGTCCAGCTTTTTGCGCGCCGCCAGCAGTGCACCGGACGTGGCGAAGGCGGCGGTGCCGGCAAAGTCGAGAAATTGCAGTAGGGTCACAGGTTTTCCTGAATAAACAAAACGCAAACAAAAAGCCCCGCACAAGTGCGAGGCTTTATGGGTATGGTGCCCAGAGACGGAATAATAATGTCGCACTAAATATTTGATATAATTGATTAAATGTTGTTTGCATTTTTGATTTTGCCCCCATATATGCCCCTTGAAAACTGAGCTGAATATATAAAAATGAAAAAAGGCTGACACTCTATTAGGTTGCCAGCCCTTTATGTAAAGCCTAGGGGGATGCTGCTTTAATTTTATTTATACGTCCCAATCGGGGGAAGTTTTCATATCTGTCTCCATTTTTTAGTAGCGCTATTAGCAGTAGACTGGTGTAGGCTATTTTCCTTCGAGAAAGGATTACCTCACAAGTTATTAATGATTGTCAAGTGCCTGGGAAGCCGGTGCTTTACTGTTATCCTTGCCGCTCAGTAGATTTCGTGCTTTTGTGAGGATATCTCTATCAACCTCTCTACCCTGGCTTTCTTCGGCAATAAGTAAATCAATTAGTTCCTTGGCGATAGACTGGGCTTTTTCAAATTGTTTTGTGTAGTCATATGCGCACATTAATGTGTCTGCTTGCGTTATTTTTTTAATTTTCGATGCTTGGTATAGTCTTTCAAATTCAGGCAACATTTCTTCTATGACGGTATTAAACTTCTCTCTTTTCCATGTTAGTCCATTGAAATAAACTATTTCTAGAGAAAAATATATTGTGTTATTCAATAGGGATAGCTTTTGCTCTTCGCTCAAACTACTGACCTTAAAGCCTGGTAGGGTTTGAGTGTATGCTTGCTCAAAATTTTGTTGGATTCTATTTATGTCTGGCGGTGATATTTGTAGTAGTCTTCGTGCTTCTTTCCAATAAGCAAGACCAAGTGTAGTGTAAAGACCAACCTCTATTCTTTTTAGCTCTTGGTTTGGGAGAGATATCTTTCTTTTATCTTCAGGGAATTTCGACAAGATCGTGATGTACTTTCTACATCGTTTTAACTGCTCCCTAGCAAGGTCAAATTTCGATATTTTTAGTAGGGCCTGACCAAGTCTAAATCTGATAACTGGGTAGCTTGGATATTTCTTTATCAAGTATTGGTAATTGTTAATTGCTTCCAGTGTTTCGCTTTCATTGCCAGTGGAAAGCCTACAAAGAGATTCATCCATTTTTACGTAGTAGAGAAAAAGCCTTTCTCCTTCTTTGCTGTCTATTGCGCGGTTATCTGTTATTTGGCGGGCTAATTTGTTTAATCCTTCGGCGGTATTGCTAAAAATTTGTTTGGTTTTTGATGATGACTCTGTTTTTGTCAAGGCTCTTTGGTGTCGTAAGCTCATGTATGCTTCAATAACGGAGTCTTTTACGCCTAAAGATTTTAAATTTTCTTTGACTAATTCATCTGTATCGAGCGATTGAATGGTGCCATTGTGAATCTGACCACTATTGCCGATGGCCATATCTTTGATGTTGTCTGCGTACTCTGCGCAAGAGTCTAAAAGTTTTTTAAGAGTTAAAAGGTTTTTTTCTACTAATATAGGGTTTTGAATTTTACTTTCATTTTTTCCTGATCTCCCTTGGTAGCCATATTTGTGGTCAATTTCTCCCCAAGCATCTTCAAATACTGTTCTTATCTGTATTTCGATGGGGATTTTATAGGTGGAGTTAAATTCAGGTACGCCAAGGTCGATTTTAGATACAAGGTGTATGCTGGAATATCTTGCTGCAGATGCTTCTTCTTTAATTTCCCACCTTGGGAGAAGATTGTATGAGCATATTGTGTTTATGATTTCACTAATAATTGGATCATTTCCTATTGATGGAGTATATATAATTGCCTCTACAAGAGAGTCTTTTAAAAAGGGGTTTGGCTTGTGTTCGGTTTTATGTGAAATTAGCGAGAGAATTAGTTCTGTTACTGCCCTCATGTCTTTTCTGAATAAAGTTACCACACGCAAGCCAAGCACATCAGTTATTGATCCGATGTTGTAATCGTGATTATTTTTCTTCTTTATTTCTACTTTTTTAGTTAATTTATCCCATTGCTTTATTCTTGATTTGTATGCATAGCAGATATCCTGTAGATCAGAGGTTTTTAGTATATTTGATAATTGTTCGTCAGCTTGACGGGCGGTGCTGGATATCTGTGAGGCTAGAAATTTTATGTCTTCCATGCTTTTTATATTCTCTATAGTGCAGTAAGTTTTGTAACAGGTTATAGGATTGTGAAATTAAGAGAGGTGTGTTGGACTAAAAGTATCAACATCTCAGTGGGCTTTTTAAGCGTCATTACTTTCGATTATGCGTATACAGCAACTGTTTTCAAAGTGAATCTTGCCTGTCGAAACAAATGTGTCATAAATGGCTTGCAAATTCTCTACTCTTGAACTCGGTATACCGTCGAAGGTTTCCATACGCTTAATGGTGGAAGCACCAACCCCCGAATGCTTAGCCAGCTCTTCGATTGACCATCGTAAATAAGCTCTGGCCATCCGTATCTGTCCAGATGTAATCAATGTGTTGCTCCCTTAAATAGAAACAGAAAGTTCAAATTATGAACTGATACGGACTATATGACAGCTATATTGGTTTATTTTTATTGGAAGTTAGCTATAATGGCTAATAATGTGTCTTTTATGTGTCACTTTTGCATAAATGCATATTGACTACCTTCACTATTAACGACAAATAGGAGCAGTACACCTTTAAGCCGATGCGCCCACCCAGGAGCAGCCACTCACTGGATGGACGACTTACCACAACTGACTATTTAGGAGTCCGTTATGATCAACACCGATTCTAATCCATCAGTGGCTACAACACCGCACGATGATGAACACAATGTCCCCTGCTTGGCAGATGGCCCATTTTACGTTTCCGAAGAGCTAACAGAGCTGGTTTGTTTAATCGCTTTCTTGCAGGACTCCTTAGAAGCGATGTGGGAGATTTACAATTTTGATGACAAGAAAACCAGAGACGGTATCTGCGTTCTTGTCAGTAATTTGAAAGAACGGTCGGAGCGTACGCTTAAGAAGGTACAGAGGCAAATAGCTGATGGCGTACGTGAGAAAATGGCTAAAGCTCAACAGGAACAAGAGCCGAAGCCAGACGACGAAGACAAACCTGCTCCAACCCCTGAAACCGATGTTTCTGATTCGTCTTCTCCGGAAGCGGCAACTGGTGACTTTGACCTCGACACCTGCGAAAAGGACAAGCTGCATCCCGCTGTTTGCTTACCATCGGAGGAAAGCCGCAAATACTGGTACGGTGGTGGCAAAACCATGCTGGTCGATGAGATTGATTATATGGAAGATATCAACTATTTCTTCCACAAACTACTGGAAGCCTTATTCGAAAGTGATGACGTGCGTGAATCCATGGATTGGGGGCTTGCCAAACACGGCCATTATCCAATGGAAAGACTGGATACGCTTAAGACACTGCCAGTTGCGGCAGACAGCCATTAAAGAAAGTGCCAATCTGAAAGGCTGAGGTGTTAAGTGACCCGGCGTCGGGTAAGCCGACAGTATTGCTACTGCCGGCTCCCCTAAGAACCGTACGTGCAAGTTTCCCTGCATACGGCTCAAGCCTTTCAAAGGCCGAGTAATCAACCCGGCAACAAGACCGAT
>NZ_JBRKJK010000022.1:0-24694 GCF_052983295.1 Porticoccus sp. GXU_MW_L64
AGACAAGGCATGAGGAGAGTGGTTTGGTTGCTCCAAATAAACGACGAATAACACAGTATGGCGCCATTTCAGGCGCAACCCGAAGGGCTGGGCCCATTTTGACTCTCAGCGGTGTTGCCATTCGCTCATGTAGAGCGACTACACAGCACTCACGGCGCCTAGCTGAGAGCCAAAATGGGCTCCAGCAGCAACAGCTCACTAATTGAGAACGCCCCCTAGTGATTGTTGCTGGCCGGGCTGCCGGGTTGTCATAACCGGAGTCCGGTTTTTTGTGTTCATTGTAAAAGTATCGTCTGATGGAACTTTAAGTGCACTTTATTGCGTCTATTTAAGTTTTGGTTGTTTCAGGCAGCCTTCTTTTCTAGTTTGCAGGCGCCGCGCACAGAGCGGTGACGAAAAGGAGACAGCAATGAATATTTTTCAGAAAGCAATTCGACGATGTTTGGCGGCAGCGGCTGGTGTGTTGTTGTGCAGCCAGACTGCCCTGGCTGCGGGCTTGATGACACCCAAGTCCAGCAACCTGCCGCCTTTACAAATCAAACAGCACCACGTCAATGTGGTGATTGAAGATGGCTACGCCATCACTTCGGTAGAACAGGTGTTCTACAACCCCAACAGTGCCGAACTGGAGGCCATTTACTCATTCCCGGTGCCGGAAAAAGCCTCGGTGGGGGAGTTTACCTACTGGATTGATGGTGCTCCGGTAACCGGCGAAGTGCTGGAGAAAAAACAGGCCCGCGACCTCTACGAGCGTGAAAAATCCCAGGGCCGGGAAACGGCCATCACCGAGCAGGACGAATATCGCACCTTCGACAGTTCGGTGTATCCGGTGCGCGCCAATCAGGACGTGAAGATTCGCCTGGTCTACATCCAGCCGGTGCATGTGGATCACAGCATTGGCCGCTATGTGTATCCGCTGGAAGAAGGCGGTGTGGATGAGCAGAAGTTGGCGTTCTGGAATTACAGCGACGAAGTGAGTGAAGCCTTTAGCTTCAACTTGAAGTTGCGTTCCTCCTATCCCATCGATACCTTGCGCCTGCCCAAACACCCGCAAGCGGTGGCTACCAGCAGCTCACCGCAGCAATGGCAGGTGGCTCTGACCAACAGCAGCGCCAGCAGTGCGTCAGTGGATGAAGAGGCGACAACCACCGTTGTTCCTCAGGTCGTTCAGCGTTTGGATACGGATATTGTGGTCTATTGGCGTCACCAAAAGGGCCTGCCCGGTAGTATCGATATGGTGGCTCACAAGCCGGATGCCAGTGGCCGTGGCACCTTTATGATGACAGTAACCCCCGGCGATGATCTGGCCCGCATCGAACAGGGGCGCGACTGGGTGTTTGTACTGGATTTGTCCGGTTCCATGCAGGGCAAATACAGCAGCCTGGTGGAAGGGGTGAACAAAGGGCTGCAACAGCTCAACCCCAGCGACCGCTTTAAAATCGTACTGTTTAATAACAGCGCTCGGGAGTTGACCCCCGGTTATGTGATGGCAACGCCACAGGATGTCAGCCACTTCACACAGCAGTTGGCCAACACCCCCGCCAGCGGCGGCACTAACCTGTACGCTGGTTTGCAGAAGGGTATGCGCGGTCTGGATGCGGACCGCCCCAGTGCTCTGGTTCTGGTCACTGACGGTGTGGCCAATGTGGGCGTAACCGAGAAAAAGCGGTTTCTCAAACTGTTGGAACAGCAGGATGTGCGACTGTTTACCTTTGTGATGGGCAACAGCGCCAATCGCCCCTTGCTGGATGGCATGACCAAAGTGTCCAACGGTTTTGCCATGAGCGTATCCAACAGCGACGACATTGTCGGTCAGTTGAAACTGGCCACCGAAAAGCTCACCCACCAGGCATTCCACGATATTGACGTACATATTAAGGGTGTCAAAGTGGAAGATATGGAGCCCGCCCGCCTTGGCTCTTTGTATCGCGGCCAGCAGTTGATTGTGTTTGGTCACTACCGTGGCGATGGCGTTGCAGACGTGACCATCTCCGGCAAGGTGTCTGGCCAGCCCAAGGCGTACAAAACCCGAATTACCTTCCCTGAAACAGCCGAATTGCACCCGGAAATTGAACGATTGTGGGCCTACGCCGCCATCGAGGGCCTGCAAGACCAGATCGATTACCTGGGGGAAGACAGCGACAGCAAACAGGCCATTGTGGATATCGCCCGTGAGTACGGCCTGGTGACCAACTACACCTCCATGGTGGTGGTGCGCGACGAAGTGTTTCAGCAGCAGGGCATAGAACGCCGCAACCACCAGCGCGTGCAGCAGGAACACCGTGCCCGCCAACAGCGTGCGGCCGCTCCGGTTCGCGACAACCGCGCCGATTCCCAACAGCCGGCGTTTCAGCAGCCCAGAGCGACCCCGCGCAAAGGCGGCGGTGGCGGTTCGTTTGGATTGTGGATGTTGGTGTTGTTGCCGGTGTTATTGCTATTCAGAAGAAAGGAGTTGACCAAATAACGACCTGCTTTCGTCATCCTGAGGGGCACAGCGACGAGGGATCGGAAACGTTATTTGCAAGCAGATCCTTCGCTGTGCTCAGGATGACGTCTTATAGCGTTGGCTATTGGCGTCGGTATTTTTCAAACAAACCAAAGTGCCACTGCCTCACCGCGATAACCGCGGTGGTGCCGTGGCGTTCATCCAGCGGCAAGGCCAGATCAGCCTTGCTCAATTCGTTAAACTCACTGGCCAACTTGCGCATACGCTTTTGAAATTGCAGGCTGGAGGCCGCCGACAGGGTGCCGTTGAGCACAATAAACTGCTCGTCATCCCGGGCGAAGTTGGAGTTAAAAAATTCCCGCTCCACGGAATTCTGGAAAAACTGCTGTATCGGGCCGTTGGTCTGCCAGCGGAAGTTGGGGGCTACCCGCAGTTTGATACGGTTGCCGGGCAGCAGCTCAATCACCCCCAGGCGATCCAGCGCCGCCAGCTTGCTCACGCACTGGGGCTCGGTGATGTTGTAATAGCTGATAATCTCGGCGAATTGCCACTGGTTGAGTACGCAACTGGTGACCAGCAACATAATCGGGTCTGACACCAATTCCTGTTCCTGCTCTATGGTGAGCTGGCTCAGTGTGGGCTGCTGGGCTTCGGCAGCCACACTCAGCCCGGTAATGGTAATGCCCAGCCAGCTGCACAGCCTGTCCAGGCGCTTTAAAGACAGGTCGCCAGAGGTAAATATGCGCTTTACGCTGGATTCGGAAAGGCCCAATAATTGCGCCACGTCCCGATAGGTTTTGCCCTGTTGCTTAAGGGCTTTTTTCAGGGCGTTGATAAGGGAAGCAATTTCTGACATAAGGCGATATCCGTATAAAGGTATTACTATATAGTGCTTTTTGTCTGTATTTGAAGACTTTTTACAATAAAGTTGTTTTTCAAGATGCTGCCGCTACAGTTTGTTCGCTCCGGATACAAATAAGGATTCACCCATGACCGCTTTACATCGAGTTACTGGCTTTCTGCCTTACATGGCGGTGGTATTTCTCAATGCCTTTGTTGATTTGGGCCACAAGATCATGGTGCAAAACACCGTATTCAAAATCTACGATGGCCCGGAGCAGGTGGTACTGACGGCTATCGTCAATTCGCTGATTCTGCTGCCCTATATTCTGTTGTTAACGCCCGCGGGGTTTCTTTCCGACAAGTTTGCCAAAACCCGGGTGCTGCAACTTTCCGCTGCGGCTGCGGTGGTCATCACTCTGTTGATTACTCTGTGCTATTACATGGGCTGGTTCTGGCCCGCCTTTGGCCTGACTTTTTTACTGGCGGTACAGAGCACTTTTTATTCCCCGGCCAAATATGGCTATATCAAAGAGCTGGTGGGCAAGGCCCAGCTGGGGCGCGGCAACGGCGCGGTACAGGCACTGACCATTATCGGCATTCTCGGCGGCACCATTTTCTTTTCCGTGCTGTTCGACAGTCGCCTGGGCGACAGGCTGTTTGCCAGTGAAGGCGATATTTTGCGCCTGATCGCGCCCCTGGGCTGGGCGCTGGTGGGCTTGTCGATCTTTGAATACGTATTGTGCCTGCGCCTGCCGGTGAAAGAGCGGGGGGATGCCAGCATGGAATTTGACTGGCGGGACTACCGCCGGGGCGTGGCCCTGAAAGAGACCATGGCCACAATGACCCAGCGCCGGGTGATCTGGCGTTCCATCATCGGACTGGCGGTTTTCTGGAGCATCGGCCAGGTGCTGGTGGCGTCGTTTCCGGCCTTTGCCAAGGCGGAAATGGGTATCGACAAGACCGCTCTGATCCAGGGGGCGGTGGCCTGTTCCGGCATCGGCATTATGCTCGGCTCGATGATCGCCGGGCGCGCCTCCCGCTCCTATATCGAAACTGGCACTTTGCCTGTTGGCGCGCTGATTATGGCCATTACCCTGCTGCGCATTCCGGGGTTGGAGACCATCACCGATGCCATGATCAATTTTGTGGTGCTCGGTATCGGTGGCGGCTTTGTGGTGGTGCCGCTCAATGCGTTGATTCAGTTCCACGCGGGCAAGCACGAGCTGGGCCGCATTCTGGCGGGCAGCAACTGGGTGCAGAACATCGGCATGTTGTTGGTGTTGGTGATCACCGGGTTGATTTCCTGGGCCGGGGCCGGCACCAAAAGCCTGTTTTATCTGGTGGCACTGGTGGCTTGTGCCGGGGTGGTGTGGACCCTGTGTAAACTGCCCCAGGCGTTTGCCCGTTACGTGGCGGCGCTGATTATTGGTCGCCGTTACAAATTGCGTGTGCAAGGGCTTACTAACTTGCCAGGGCGCGGTGGTGTCCTGTTACTGGGCAATCATATCAGCTGGATCGACTGGGCCATTGTGCAGATTGCCTCGCCGCGGCCAGTGCGCTTTGTGATGTATAAAGACTTTTATCAGCGCTGGTACCTGAGGTGGTTTCTGGATTTGATGGGGGCAATTCCCATCGGTGGCCGCACCACCAAAAGCGCCATGGTGCGTATCAATGAATTACTCAATCAAGGGGAGGTGGTGTGCCTGTTCCCGGAGGGGGTGATCAGTCGCACCGGCAACCTGGCGGAATTCCAGCGCGGTTTTGAAACCGCTGCCGCCGATGCCAATGCGGTGATTGTGCCGTTTTATCTGCGCGGTCTGTGGGGCAGCCGTTTTTCCCGCTCCAGCGACCGTCTTGCTGCCATGACCGGTCGCGGCCTGGTACGCGATATCATGGTGGCTTTTGGCGACCCACTGCCCAGTGATACCAGTGCCGAGGCGTTGAAGTCCAAGGTGTTTGACCTGTCCATCCATTCCTGGGATGCCTACACCCAATCCCTGTGTTCTCTGCCGGAGTCATGGATTGATACGGTAAAGCGCAACGGCTCGGAAATGTGCGCCGCCGACTCCACCGGCGACAGCCTGTCCAACTATCGCATGTTGGCCGCCGCTGCCGCATTTGCCCGCCGCATTAAAGCCCAGGCCAAAGAACAGAATGTGGGCTTTCTGCTGCCCTCTGCCAGCGCTGCGGCTATTTCCAATATGGCAGCGTTGCTGCTGGGTAAAACCCTGGTCAACATCAATTTCACCTCGCCGGTGGCGGCACAGCAGGCGGCGCTGCGAAAAGCGGGGGTCAAAACCGTTTACAGCTCGAAAAAATTTGTCGCCAAACTGCGCAGTAAAGGCGTGGATGTGGATGCTGTACTGCAGGATGTGCAGGTGCACTACCTGGAAGACCTGAAAGCGCAGATTCCCAGGCGGGAGTTTGCCGGTTGGCTGCTGTTGGTGCGCCTGACGCCAGCCTGGTTGCTGAAGCGCCTGCTGTGTGTGCGCAAAGCGGTGGACGAACCGGCGGCCATTCTGTTTTCCAGTGGCAGCGAAGGCACGCCCAAGGGCGTGGTGCTGAGCCATCGCAATATCCTCACCAACGTCAAGCAGATGACCGAAGTGCTGAACGTGGAGGAGGGCGATGTGATTATGGGCACCCTGCCGCCGTTCCATGCTTTTGGTTTGTCTGTTACCCAATTCCTGCCATTGATTGAGGGCCTGCCGGTGGTGTTTCACCCGGACCCTACGGATGCGGTCAATATTGGCAAGGCCGTGGCCCGCTATCGCGCTACCATTTTCTGCGGCACCGCCACTTTCCTGCGGCTTTATACCCGCAACAGCCGGGTGAATCCGTTGATGTTGGAATCCCTGCGATTGGTCGTGGCCGGGGCGGAAAAGCTCAGCCCGGATGTGCGCGAAGCCTTCAAGCTGAAATTCAATAAAGAGGTGTACGAGGGTTACGGTGCCACCGAAACCTCGCCAGTGGCCAGCGTCAATGTGCCCGACCGCCTCGACCCCAACGATTTCCGCGTGCAATTGGGCAGCAAGCCCGGTTCTGTGGGCCTGCCGTTGCCGGGTACCAGTTTTCGGGTGGTTGACCCGGATACCCTGGAACCACTGCCCACCGGTGATCAGGGGTTGATTCTTGTTGGTGGCGGCCAGGTAATGACCGGTTACCTGGACGACCCAGAGAAAACCGCAGAAGTGATTGTCGAGCGGGATGGCATTCGCTGGTACAAAACCGGCGACAAGGGTTGTATCGACAGCGATGGCTTCCTCACTATCGTCGACCGCTATTCCCGCTTTGCCAAATTGGGTGGCGAAATGGTCAGCCTGAGTGTGGTGGAGCAAACCGTGCGCGAGGCACTGGGGCAGCCAGAACTGGAACTGGTGGCGGTAAATTTGCCGGATGCCAAAAAAGGTGAGCGGGTGGTGTTACTGGTGGCCAGCGACAGTGGCAGTGATGGTATTCGCCAGACGCTGGTGGATGCCGGTAGCAATCCGTTATTGATCCCCACAGCGGTTTACCCGGTGGCAGAAGTGCCCAAGCTGGGCTCTGGGAAAACCGATTTTGCCGCGTCCAAGGCGCTGGCGCGACAACTGGAGGCGAAGTGAATCATTGCGTTGTTTTGCTACATGGCCTGGGCCGCACCAGTCGCAGCATGGTGACAATGGAAAAAGCATTGCACCGGGCGGGTTATGACACGGTTAATCAGAGCTATCCATCCCGCCAGCACGCCATCGAATTTCTGGCTCAACATACGGTTGATGATGCGCTGGCCCAATGCCCGGTGAATGCCAGGGTGCATTTTGTTACCCATTCACTGGGCGGTATTCTGGTGCGCCAGTATTTACAGCACAACACTATTGCCCGGCTGGGCAGAACAGTGATGCTGGCGCCGCCCAACCGCGGCAGTGAGGTGGTGGACAGGTTGTCAAAACTGCCGGGCTTTAAGCTGGCCAATGGCGATGCCGGAATGCAGTTGGGTACCACGACTGCCAGTGTGCCCCGGCAACTGGGTGAAGTGAATTTTAACGTTGGCATAATTGCCGGTACCCGCACGGTAAACCCCGTTCTCTCCGCCATGCTGCCCAACCCGGACGACGGCAAAGTGTCGGTGGCCAGCACGCGCGTGCAAGGGATGAGTGATCACATCCAGTTGCCGGTGACCCACACCTTTATGATGCGCAACCGCCGGGTGATTGCCCAAACCATACATTATCTGCAGCGGGGGCAATTTGTTCACTGAATGCCGCCCTGAGTGCGGCGCCTGCTGTATCGCGCCCTCCATTAACAATCCCATTCCCGGGATGCCCAATGGCAAGCCTGCGGGTGTGGTTTGTGTGAACCTCGACCCGGTGGATTATCACTGTCGAATTTGGGGTACAGCAGATTACCCGGATGTGTGCCGACAATTTGCGCCGGCGGCTTATGTATGTGGCAGTGACCGCCAGCAGGCGATTCTTTTGCTGGGTGAGTTGGAGAGGGCGACCCGTTAGGAGTACCTCAACAGGCCAATGGGCGGGGCGCTAACGGTTAGCTACCATGCTCCGGTGAAACCTGACACCACCACCGCCATGGCCCAACTGGTTGCGCAAATACGCCAGGCCATTCCTTTTGAAACGCCCACGGAAAAACTCTGTGATAATCAGTGTCGTGGCTGTGCCAAAAAACTGCTTGAGTTTTTGGATATGGAGCTGGGTGACTGGGAGCACCGTCTGGAATCCGGTGAGCAACCCAGTTTTGGGGATATTGATCAACTGGCGCGACGGGGCAGCAAAATTCACCGCGCTTTGCAGCGTATGCAGCTGGTGAAGCCGTAGGATGCCATCCTGAGGACTCCCAAATCCACCGTCATCCTGAGCGAAGCGAAGGATCTTGGCGTTACCTCAAATCTTGCGACTTAACGCCGCAAACACTGTAGTAAAGGCTGGTTCCAGAAACTTTTTCAAGCCCGTTTCGGCAAAGTCGATAAACAGTGGCGTGTGTTTTAGTTGTTCTTTGATTTCCGTGTTGGAGATCAGCGATACCTGCAAACCGTCAATCAACTGAATGGCCGCCTCTAGTTTGAAACCCACCGCACCACCGGCAAATTTGCCTTTCTGGGGGCGGCTGCGAATTACCACACGGTCAATACCATAGTCGCTCATCAGCTTGCCAAAGGTGCGCTGGAAGGCCCGCAGCTGTTCCTGGTCGTCGGCATTGCGAATTTGCAGGCGCTGTTGGCGCAGGTCGGGGATGGTAAACAGGTCGCCGTTCTTTACCAGTGGGCAGATCAATACTTCGTTGCTTTTGATCTCGATGCCGCAGGCTTTAATATCGTTGGTCATGGCTTTTCCGGTGTATGAAACTGTGGCGCGATATTACCAGATTGGCGATTGCCTTGGTGACGTTACCGTGGCAGGCTTGCCCACTGTTTTAAACCTGAATCCGTGACTCCAGAGTGGATGCAGAGCGTAAGATATTGGTTTCACAGTGGAATTAAAAAATCTTAGCTTCACCCATCGGTTAAGTGAGCATTTTTTAAACCGCTGTGGAATCAAGAGCTTATGCTATGCGCCGCTCTGGAGTCACGGATTCAGGTTAAATATAACGTCAAGTAACTGGATGTAGCACTATGGCTGACCAAGCAAACCCCGACACCACCGGCCCTCAAGAGCAGGCGGCCCAATCTGGCGCACAGCAGCGGAAAGTCAACTTTCCCGAGCTGTTAAATTTGTGCAATGGCCTGTTGGCCAATCTGTTTTATAAATTACCGAAACCCAAGGCCAAAGAGCTGTTTCTGGAAGTAAAAAAGGGCGGCAGTCCGGTACTGGGGGATATTACCGTTGGTGAGCACACCAAGCTCAAGCTCAAACTGACACTGGATTACAGCGAATTTGTCGGCCCCGGTTTTAACTTTGATATCTTCCGCACTGCCTTGAAGGGGTTGCTGGAGCGTATCAATACCACTCTGCGGCTCAAGGCGGACCTGGGTTTGCGCGCTAACCAGCAAGGTGGCGTAATGGTTGGTTTTGCCGGCACGGTGCGCAAAGGCGACCAGTTCAACGTACTGATGATGGTGGTGGATATGGGGTCGCCTGGTGAAATTAACCTGCGGCTGATTTTTGTTGAACCCAGTCAGTTTGATGATCAGTCGTAGTTCCGGATATTGCGTGTTAGGTGTCCTGCAAAGTAAGTTGAGTGTGTGGCTCTGAAGCCATAATCCTATTGAGCCCACATTGTGTCACAGGACATAAATCTGGGGTGGCTTGCCGTGCACGCAGCAAGTACATCCATGTATGCTCGAGGCCAGCGTCCCTGCTGGCCACGGTCACAGCAAGCCACCCCAGATTCACGTCTTCAAGTTTGTGTGACAGCGACAATCTGGCAATAAAAAGGGCCGATGCAGTTTGCTTGCATCGGCCCTTTTTTGTGGTGGCAGCAGGTTTATTTGCTGATGCCTTCCACATCCAGGGTCATGTACACATGGTCGGCGCCGGGCCCCATGGAGTTCATGCCAAAATCTTCCAGCTTCAGGGCGACTGTGCCGCGGAAACCCGCGTGCAGGCCACTGCCCCAGGGGGATTTGCCAGAGCCGATGTGTTCTACGTCAATGGTGATTTCTTTGGTGACACCGCGCAGGGTCAGGTTGCCTTTCAGTTCGCCTTTGCCTTCGCCTTTGTCGGTAAATGAGGTGCTGGCAAAGGTGGCTTTCGGGTATTTGGCCACGTTCAGGTAATCACTGCTGCGCAGGTGCTTGTCGCGCTCGGCGTGCATGCTGTCGATGCTGGCTACGTCAATTTCCACGTTGACGGACGAGGCATTGGGGTTGTTTTCATCGTAATTGAAACTGCCGTCAAACTTGTTGAAGCGCCCGCTTAACCAGCTAAAACCGAGGTGCTTGATCTGGAACTGAACAAAGGCGTGGGCGCCTTTAACGTCAAACTGATATTCCCGCGCCATTGTGGGGGTGGCAACCAGGGTGGCAACCAGGGCCAGCCCAGCGGTGAGTGTGCGCAATCTGTTCATTGTTGATCTCCTTTGGAAAAAGTCATGCGTTTGAGGGTGTTGTCTTTGTCAATAAAGTGATGCTTCAGTGCGGCCATGGCGTGCAACGCCACCAGCACAATTAATGCCCAGGCAAGAATTTCGTGAACTTGGCCAGCGATGTCTTCCTGGCCGTCGATATCGCTCACAGTGGCGGGAACTGCAAACCAATTGAACACTTCGATGGCGCGGCCATCGGCGGTGGATATCAGATAGCCGCTGACCATGATGGCGGCCATCAACAGGTAGAGAATAATGTGCGCCCAGTGCGCCAGACGGCGCTCAAGTTTGTTGCCCTGGGGGTGAGGCTTTGCGTTCGCCCAACGCCACAGCAAGCGGGCGATCAGCAGGGCGAAAAGCAGGATGCCAACACTTTTGTGAATATGGGGAAGAAGACGATACAGCCGGTCGTAGTAGCCCAGCTCCATCATATACAGGCCGAGCCCGAACAGCCCGACCACACCCAATGCCATTACCCAGTGCAACAGCTTGGCCACCAATCCGTAGCGGTGGTTGGTGTTGTGTAAGGCGGCGTTGGGCATGTTTTGCTTTCAGTGTGTTAACTGGCGGCAAAATTATAGTAAATGGCAGCTACTGGATTGCAGAATAACGAATCTTTACATATGGGCACCTCTAAAAATCCAGAGGCGCCTGAGCCTTATCCCACTTCGATCACTTCCGTCCAGCCAAAGCGGTCTTCGAGATGGCCGTATTGGATGCCGGTAAGCTGGTCGTAAATACGCTTGGCCACTGGCCCGGTCTGATTGTTGTTGATCAGGTATTCCCTGTCGCCCATACCGAATTTGCCCACCGGTGCAATCACCGCAGCGGTGCCGCAGCCGAATACTTCGCTAATGGCACCGGACTGGATATCTGCCAATACCTCGTTAATATCAATTTGTTGTTCGACGATGTCGTACCCCAAGTCAGCGGCCAGCTCGATCACCGAGTAACGGGTAATGCCGGGCAGGATGCTGCCTGTCAGCTTGGGGGTGATGATTTTGTTGCCGTACACGAACATGATGTTCATGGCGCCTACTTCTTCCACGTAGCGGCCTTCAATAGCATCCAGCCACAGCACCTGTGAGTAGCCCTTGCTGCTGGCTTGCTGGCCCACAAACAGGCTGGCGGCGTAGTTGCCGCCGGTTTTGGCGTCGCCCACACCGCCTTTTACCGCGCGCCGGTAACTGTCGGAAATGTATACGCCTACCGGATTAAAGCCTTCTTTAAAATAGGGGCCCACTGGCCCGCCAATCACAAAGTGCAGGTAGCGGTTGCTGGGCATCACACCCAGAGCATTTTGGGTGGCGATCAAGCTGGGGCGAATGTAGTAGGAAGACCCGGGTTCCGACGGCACCCAGCGATGATCCAGTTTGATCAGCTCGCGGATGGATTCCAGAAACATGTCCTCGTCAACCGGCGCCATGGCCATGCGCACAGCGGAGCGGTAAAAACGTGCGGCATTGTCGCCGGCGCGAAACAGATTGATGTTGCCATCTGGACGCCGGTAGGCTTTCAAACCCTCGAAAATTTCCTGGGCGTAGTGCAGTACGGCGCAGGACGGGTCCAGGGTGAATGGCCCGTAGGGGCCAATGGTGGCATCGTGCCAGGCGCCATCGCGGTATTCCTGGGTGAACATGTGGTCGGAAAATACGCCGCCAAAGCCCAATTCCTGAGGAATGGTTTTGCGTTGTTGGTCGCTCAGTGGGCGGATGGTGATTGCCATGGGGTCTCCGTTGCAGTGCCGGTCAAACAGGCCGGCAATTATAGATGAGCTTGCTGTATTTGTTCCTGACATTTTTCCTAAAAAAGCCATGCATTTGCTGTCTTTATCTGGCTGGGGCACCGGTTGCTGTGTAAATGGGCTTTATTTGCCGGTCTATCGTTGTAGAATCTTGGTTCCAAATAGGGCCTGTTACGGAGCGCAATACATGATCAGTTGTTCACTGTTTGAAGATATTGGGGTTTGCCTGCTGGAGCTTGGGGAGCATATTTCTGAAAAAAACATGCACACCGCCCGCGACCAGATTAACGAGTACCTGACCAGCCACCCGGATCTCAACGGTCTGGTGGTGCACGCGGAATTCTTTCCCTGGTGGTCGGAGTTTGCCGAACAGATTGGCCAGCTCAGCTTGAACGGCAACCGCCACCAAACCCTGGTGCGAGTGGCCATATGCTGTGATGTGGAAGTGGAGGGCATTTTGCCAGCCATAGGCCAGCATTTCTTTGCTGCCGAGGTGAAGGTGTTTAAGGAAGATGCGGTGTCCGAAGCATTGCACTGGGCGCAAGGTCAGTAGCGCCCGTTCCTGCAAGAGAGTATCCTGCGCGCCCATCACTGACACCACACCGGGTTGAACCATGAGCAGCTTTAACTGGCAGGATATTTTTACCACGGTAGCCACCCTGTTTTTTATTATGTCGCCACTGGGTGCGGTGCCGGTGGTGTTGTCTCTGCTGAAGCGCTTTGACGACAGTGCCAAGCGCCGCATTATTATCCGTGAGTTGGTGTTTGCTCTGATTATTCTGGTGAGCACCCTGTGGGCGGGCAACGCCTTCCTCAGCTTTCTGGGGTTAGAGCAGCCCACCCTGAGTATATCCGGTGGCATCCTGCTGTTTATTATTGCCCTGCGTATGGTATTTCCAAAGCCCAACGCCGAGGCGGAAAGTGCCGTCGAGGAACCCTTTCTTGTGCCTTTGGCCATGCCCATGCTGGCAGGGCCATCCGCCATTGCCGTGTTATTGCTGTTGAGTACCAACGAGCCGGATCGCATCTGGGAGTGGACCACTGCCCTGGTGATCGCC
Organism: Porticoccus sp. GXU_MW_L64; assembly: GCF_052983295.1. Lineage (NCBI taxonomy): Bacteria > Pseudomonadati > Pseudomonadota > Gammaproteobacteria > Cellvibrionales > Porticoccaceae > Porticoccus > Porticoccus sp. GXU_MW_L64. The sequence continues at coordinate 13,109 of NZ_JBRKJK010000022.1, forward strand.
TGGACGACGGTTGGTGTGATTCTGCTGGCTTCCCCCCTGTTGCTGAAAGTTCTTGGCAACAAAGGGTTGCGAGCGATGGAGCGGCTGATGGGAATGCTGCTGATTATGCTGTCTATTCAAATGCTGCTGAATGGTATTTCGCAATATCTGGAAAGCCTGCCCGGTTAAAAGGGTTTTACCACCACCATTACTACAATGCCGATCAATAACAACACCGGCGCTTCGTTAAACCAGCGGAAGAAAATGTGGCTGCGGTGGCAGTTGTCCTTCTGGAATTGCTTGAGAAAATAAAAGCAGGCGCCGTGGTAGGCCAGTAAGCCGCCTACCATGGCGAGTTTGGCGTGTATCCACCCCTGGCTCATGTAGGCCGGAATTGCCATCAGCAGCAACATTCCCAACACCACCGACGCAATCATGGATGGCGTGGCAATGCCCCGGTACAGCTTGCGTTCCATCACTTTAAAGCGCTCGCGACCCACAGAGTCCTCGGCAGCGGCGTGGTACACAAATAGTCGCGGCAGGTAAAAAAGCGCCGCCATCCAGCACACCACGGCGACGATATGGAAGGCTTTGAGCCAGAGGTAATGTTCGGTTAGCCAGGTCATTGTCGTTGCTCTGTTTGATTTGTGCGTTCTGAAACATCTCGCAGGCATGGGGTGATATTGCTGTGACTCGTCGTGAACCCATCCGTGGGGACTCGAGGCCAGCTTCCCTGCTGGCCACGGTCACAGCAACACCACCCCATACCTGCTTACGTGTTACTGCCCTTTATTGGTAGTACCCTTCAATCTGTTCTTTGGTCAGCACACCCTGTACTTCCGATTGCAGTGGCGTCAACCGCGCCCGGCTGATGTACACCGCCTGTATGTTTTCCTGGCGCATTAACTGCAGCGCCTCCTGCAGTGTGGCGCGGGCGTGAATGGGCTTCAATTGCCGGTGCTCGCCGGGTATCTCGCGCAAATGAATATCGCTGTCTTCTTCCCACAGGGTAGCGTTGTGTTCCTCCAGAAAGTGGGCGAGGTCGGCGGGCCGGAGTAACAGCTTGGGCTCGCCCACATCCTCTACCACCAGGCACTCCGGTTTGTCTGCCAGTATTTCACGGGCCTGGTCACGGGTAATCACATAACTGCAGGTTTGGTACTGGCGACACATCAGACTGGTGACACCGGCGCGGCTGAGCATTTGGTACACCGGGGAGGAAAATCGCTTGAGATCGCGGCCACCGAGAAAGATACCCGGCTGGCCCGACAGCAGGCGCGCGGTCAATGTGGCCACCATAATGGCCAGCATCGCGGGCATAACAATGCCCGGGGTGTAGGTGAGCTCCAGTACCGCCAACAATGCTGCCAGTGGCGCGTTGAGTACCGCCGCCATCATTGCGCCCATACCCACCATGGCGTACAGGCCCACGGCAGAACTTTGCTGTGGCATTAACAGCCCGGCAACAATGCCCAGCGCCCCGCCCAGACAGGCACCGGAAACCAGCGCCGGGGAAATAATGCCGCCGGGCAATCCCATGCTGACAATGGATGAAGCCACCAGCAGTTTGGTAACGCCAATGGCAATAAGCATTCCCAGCCCCAGTTGCCCCAACAGGGCGTTGCCAATGGTGTCGTAGCCCAGCCCCAAAAGCGGCGGCAGGGCGACGCCCGCTGTGCCGGCAATCAGGGCCGCTGCCAGTGCCCGCAGCAAAATGGGGCGTTGCTCAAAACGCAGCCCCAGCAAATGAAAACGCAGTACACCGGCGGCCACCACGCCAATCAACAGACCGCACACCATAATGTATGGCAGCTCCAACAGGCTGCCCAGCTCCATGGCCGGCACCAGAAAGGCGGGGTCATCACCGTAGAAAACCCGCGACACCACCGTGCCGCAAACGGCGGCCAGAATGATGGGCATAAACCCGGCGATGGTGTACTCCATCAGCACCACCTCCATCGCGAAGATCACCCCCGCCAGTGGCGTGTTGAAGGAGGCAGCAATGGCCGCCGCCACGCCGCAGCCGGCCAGTACTCGCAGATTGTTGTTGGGCAACTTCATCTGCCCGCCAAGGGCACTGCCACAGGCGGCCCCAAGGTGCACCGCCGGGCCTTCGCGTCCCACCGGTGCGCCACTGGACAGCAGCAATGATCCGCACACAAATTGCACCAGTGCGTTGCCACTGCGCAGGCGCCCCTGATGTTGATGAACCCGGTTTACCACGTGAGCAACCCCGGTTTTGCGGCGGTGGGGTTTGATAAAGTGGAGGATGGTTCCCACCAGTAAAATGCCGCAAAAAGGCATCAAAAAATGGCTGGCACTGGAGAGCGCTTCAAATGCCTCAGTACCACTGCTGTCCAGCAGAAAACGCAATGGTGTTTCGAATGAAAGGCGAAACAGCACCGCCACCAGGCCGGTGAGCAAACCGCACAGACAGCCGAGAATGGCCATTTGCGGCAGTGCGTCGGTGTGGGCCAGGCGGTGACGAAAGTGATCGCCACGTCGACGTATGTGCTGCCAGCGGGAGGGCGGTGGATTGGCGGGAGAGTTTGGCATATCGCTTTTTGCTGGCTGTTTTCCTCTGTATTATAAGCGCCTGTTCGCACTTTGATACTGCTGGATATTGTGATGTCTGACCAGGATCGCCTGGTAGTTACCCCATACAATCCTCGCCGCTACCGCCAGAAATGGCTGCTGGCCGTTGCCGCTGTTATTGTCAGTTTGTTTATCGGTCTGTTGCTCGGCGGTCAGTGGTTTGACTGGCAGATGGCTGAAAAACGCCAGTTGGTCGATGAATACGCTGGCCTGCAACAGTCCCACGGCGAACTCACACAGGCATTGGCCAGTGCAGAGCTCAACTCTCAGGTGGATAGTGCCGCCCTGGAAACCGTGCGTGTGGAGTTGTCCCGGCTACAGGGAGAGTTGGCGGAGAGTCGCGAGCAATTGCGCCTTTATCGCAATCTGCTGCAAAAAGAAGGGGTCGCTACCGGTTTGATTATCAATGGTTTTGACCTCTATCGAACGGATGCCGGTGGGTTTGAATACCAGCTGATTGTGCAGCAGCGCGCCGGCAAGCTGAAGACCGTTAAGGTCACCGCCAGTGTTCAGGTGCTGGGAGCGATGGGCGAAGGCAGTAAAAAGCTTTCCCTGAAAGAACTGGACCCGGAACAGGATAAGGACACGCTGTCACTGGAGTTTCGCTACTTCACCATTCATCAGGGTGAACTGCAATTGCCGGAGGGCTTTGAGCCACAAAAGGTGGTGGTACAGGTATGGCTTGCGGGGCAGGCCAAGAAAAAAGTTGAGCAAGAATTCCAGTGGCGTCTGGAAACAAAATACGTAGAGGAGCAGCAACATGAAAAATAAAAAAACCGGCACCGCTCATTTCAATAACGGGGCCACTACACTGATTGCCGAAGGCACAGAAATCTCCGGCGAAGTTCGTTTTCACGGCAACCTGGAAATTGAAGGCCGGGTGATTGGCAACATCGTCGCGTTGGATGACGACAAGGCCCGTGTCAGGGTTTTGCAGAGTGGCCAGGTTCAGGGTGAAATTCAAGCGCCTTCGGTGGTGGTCAATGGCCTGGTGGAAGGTGACCTGAAAGTCAGCCAGCAACTGGAGCTGGCGGCGCGGGCGATGGTGGAGGGCAATGTGCACTACCGGGTCATCGAGGTGGAGAAAGGCGCTCAGGTCAATGGCAACTTTATTCGCCTTAACGAAGCTGCGGAGCCGTCATCTGAAAAACCGGAGCGTCATTCAGACCGTGCGTCAGCGGCGGTAGAAGTGTAAAATTCGGAAAAGAGCCGTTGATTGGCAGCGACTGAGTTGTAAATTACATTGTTATGTCTGAAATAGAGTCTTTTGTACCACCCACCCTGTTGGTTACTGAAAACGCCGTGAGCAAAGTAAAGAACCTTGTGGCGGAAGAAGGTAACGATGCCCTTAAGCTGCGGGTTTTTGTAACCGGGGGCGGCTGTTCCGGCTTCCAGTACGGGTTTTCCTTTGATGACGATGTGGCGGAAGACGACACCCTGGTTGAGCAGAGTGGCATCTCTGTGCTGGTTGACCCGCTCAGTTATCAGTACCTGGTGGGTGCCACGGTGGACTATGAGGAAGGTCTGGCGGGTTCTCGCTTTTTGGTTACCAATCCCAATGCCAGTACCACCTGTGGCTGTGGTGCCTCGTTCTCTCTCTGACCGGATCGGGCTATGAAAAATGTTCTGCTGATATGGCTGGCTTTGCTTGTTGCGCCCCTGGTGATAGCGCAGGCATCGGATGATGGGGCAGAAATCATTGACGAAGCCACAGAAAAACCCATCCCGCCAGGTTATATCGCCCGCCTGGAACTCAACAAGCCCGAAGAAGTGGAGGCGACCCTGAAACGGGTGGAAGAAATTTACCTCACCGGTCAACTGGACAGTCGTGAACCGCCAGTAACCTTTATTCTCCATGGTCCTGAAGCGGTGATTTTCCTCGAAGAAAATTACCCGATGTACAGCAAATTGGTGGATTTGGCAGAGAAACTCACGGAAGAAAAAGTGGTGGATATCCGTGTTTGCCGCAACCGTTTGCGTATCGAGGGGGCGAGGAAAAAACCGCTGCAGTCGTTTGTGGGTACCGTGCGTTTTGGCCCCCGGGAAGAACGCCGCCTGCATCGGGCCGAAGGCTACGAGTACTTCTCTGTAGATAGCGGGTCTGAAAATAAAGAGTCTGCCGTTAGCCAGTGAGTGCAGGCCACACTTTTGACGAAGACCCTCTCCCAGTCAGTAATGGCTTTCTGATTACCCGCGCCAGCAGCGATGTAGCTGGCCGCGCCCAGGTGCAACTCTGGGTTGCCACCGATTCCGGACCCGCCTTGCTGCGATGCCATGATCAGCAGCCACTTTTCTTTATATCGAATACCGACCGCGAACGTGCTCAGGCTGCCTTGCAGCGACAGAGCCTGGATATGCGGGTTAGCCCTCTCGACCTGAAAACCTTTCAACAGCAGCCGGTTTGCGCGGTTTATTGTCGCAGCTTGCAACAATTTTTTAACGCTCGCCGCGCTCTGCAACAACAGGGTATGGAGCTGTTGGAGTCGGATTTCCGCCTTCAGGATCGTTTTCTGATGGAGCGGTTTATCTGCGGGGGATTGCGCTTTAGCGGTACGCCCGTGGCACGCGAGGGCTACACGGAATATCGCGACTGCAAGGTGAAAAGCGCCGCATACAAGCCAACCCTGAACGTACTGTCCCTGGATATCGAATGCGATATGGACGGCGAGCTGTTCTCCATTGCGCTTTACGGTGGTGCCGAAGAATCCGTATCGGAAGTGCTGATGATTGGCGAGCCGCAACCCTGCCCGGATACGCAGGTGCATTGGTACGCAGATGAAGTAACCCTGCTGCACGGATTGTTGCAACGCATTCAACAGATAGACCCGGACGTATTTATTGGCTGGAATTTGGTGAACTTCGATTTTCGCACCTTGCTGGCTCGGGCCGAACACTGCGGCGTGGCCTTCGCCATTGGTCGCGGTGGCGTATTACCCCGCTGGCGGGATGCCCGCGACAGCAACCAGGGGTATATTCATATTCCCGGCCGGGTGGCGCTGGATGGTATCGACGGCATGCGCTCGGCCACCTACCAGTTCGACAGTTTTGCCCTGGAAAATGTCGCCCGGGAATTGCTGGGGCGGGGCAAAAAAGCGAAAGACGTAGATGATCGTATGGCGGAAATTCGCCATAACTTCCATCACAACAAACCGGCGCTGGCGGCCTACAATCTGGAAGATACCCGCCTGGTGTGGGATATTTTCGAGCACACAAAACTGCTGGACTACCTGGTGTTGCGCACCCAGCTAACCGGGCTGGAATTGGATCGCAGTGGCGGCTCTGTAGCGGCTTTCACCAACCTCTATCTACCGCGCCTGCATCGCGCCGGTTATGTGGCGCCCAACCTGCCCGCCGATGGTGGCCTGGCCAGCCCTGGCGGGTATGTGATGAGCTCCCGGCCCGGCTTGTACAATCATGTTTTGGTGCTGGATTTCAAAAGCCTGTACCCGTCCATTATTCGCACTTTCAAGATTGACCCGCTGGGCCTGATTGAAGGGTTGCAAGCGCCGGACGAATCCATCGAAGGCTTTCGCGGTGGTCAGTTTCATCGCCACAAACACTTTCTGCCAGACATCATTACCAGCCTGTGGCAGCAGCGGGACCAGGCCAAAAAAGAGCACGATAAAGCTCGTTCCCAGGCCATTAAGATTTTGATGAATTCCTTTTACGGCGTGCTTGGCTCCGGTGGCTGCCGTTTTTACGATACTCGCCTGGCCAGCTCCATTACCCTGCGTGGCCACGACATTATGCAAACCACCGCCCGCTGGATTGAGGAAAAAGGTTACCAGGTGATTTATGGCGATACGGATTCTACCTTTGTGTGGCTGGAACACTGCACCAACAGCCAGCAGGCGGCGGCCATTGGCAACAAACTGGCGACATTTATTAATGAACGCTGGCAGCGGGAACTGGCCGAAAAATACAATCTGAAATGCTATCTGGAACTGGAATTTGAAACCCACTTCAGCCGCTTTTTAATGCCCACCATTCGTGGCTCCGAGGCGGGCAGTAAAAAACGCTACGCCGGGCTGGTAGAAACCAGTGATGGTGAAAAGTTGGTATTTAAGGGTTTGGAAACCGTGCGTACAGACTGGACAGAACTGGCCAAGCAATTTCAGGTGCAGCTGTTTGAAAAATTGTTTCACGATGCGGATCCGGTTGAACTGGTTAGAACCACCGTTGAAAACACCCTGCAAGGCAACTGTGATCCGCAACTGGTCTACCGCAAACGGCTGCGCCGCCGCCTGGATCAGTACCAGAAAAACGTACCACCCCACGTACGCGCCGCGCGCCTGGCGGACCAGCGGAATCAGGAATTGGGTAAATCGTTAAAGTATCAACGCAAGGGCTGGATTAGCTATGTGATTACCGTAAACGGCCCGGAGCCAGTGGAATATCAACAAAGCCCCATCGACTACCAACACTACATCGACCGCCAGCTAAAGCCTGTGGCGGAAGCAATACTGCCGTTTGTGGGGCTGGAGTTTGAGGAGATTGTCGGAGCGCAGATGGGGCTTTTATAAAGCTGCGAGCAGAATGGTAGAACGCCGTCATCCTGAGCGTAGCGAAGGACCTCTTTTTTAAATGCCTGGTGTTAATGAAAATTTTAATGTAGGTGGCATTTTTTTCGGGTGCTTGCTATAGACCTCGCCACGCCTCACTGCTCCTTTCTTGAGATAGAAGCCCGCAGTATCTGACAGAGAGATCCTTCGCTGTGCTCAGGATGACAAATTTGCTAGAACTGCCCGCAGCCCGAGGCTTTAGGCAAAATACACTCCACCTAGAATCACACCGCGGTTCGCCCCGGTCACCGCTGGTAAATTGCCCGGCAATTTTGCCAGTGTTTGTTGTGCCATCCATGCAAACGCTACGCACTCCACCTGCTTTGGGTCTACCCCCAGTACGGCGGTGGTGGCCAGTTGTGCCGGGTGTAGCAGGGCTTCCAGTCGGGCTGTGAGTTGGCCGTTAAAGGCGCCGCCGCCGCACAGATACACTTCGTTAACGGTGCCGCAGCTTTTTATGGCATCGGCTACTGTGCGGGCGGTAAATTCCAGCAGGGTGGCCTGTACATCCTGAGCGGGTAAATCTCGGTCCAGTTCGGCGACAGTTCGTTGCAGCCAGCTTAAGTTGAAGTCTTCCCGCCCGGTACTTTTGGGGGTGGCTTGCGTCAGGTAGGGGTGGGCCATAAAACGCTTCAAAAGCTCAAGCTGCACTTTGCCGCTGGCGGCCCACTGGCCGTTTTCATCATAGGCTTGCTGCAGGTTCAGCTGGCACCAATCGTCCATCACCATATTGGCGGGGCCGGTGTCGTAGCCGATGGCATCTTTTCCTGCGGGCAGCCAGGTGATGTTGGCAATGCCACCCAGGTTCACCACCGCGCGGTTGCGCTGAGGGTGGCGGAACAGAGCGTTGTGCAATGCCGGCGCCAGCGGTGCCCCGTGGCCGCCCGCAGCCATGTCGCGGCGACGAAAATCGGCAACGGTGGTAATACCGGTGTGGTGGGCGATGATGTTGGGGTCGCCAATTTGCAGGGTAAAGGGGTGTGCTTCGCCAGTGCCAGGTGGCCGGTGGCGCACAGTTTGGCCATGGCTGCCGATGGCGATTATCTGCTCTGGTTGTACACCGGCCTTGGCCAACAGTTGCTGGGCAGTGGCGGTAAACAGCTCGCCCACCTGTCGGTCTGTGTGGCCCAGCAGGTCTACATGGTCATCGCCGGGAGTTGACAGTGCCAGTATGTCCCTGCGCAGGGCGCTGGGGATGTCGCTTTCGAGGTGGGCGATAACGTTGGGTGTGCTGTTGCTCAAGTCCACCAGAACCGCGTCAACCGCATCGATACTGGTGCCGGACATCAGCCCCACAAACAGTTGTTCGGGCTCGGCGCTTGGGTTACTCATGGAGCCTTAGCCTTCGTTTTTGACGGGTTTGTCCAGCTGGGCCAATTGGCTTTTAGCGCTGTGCCTGGCCAGGCTAGCCATCAGAGGCTGGGTTTGAGCCAGGAAGTTGGCTTTGTGCTTGTCGGCAATGGGTTTGGCCTGGGGTAGTTTGACGGTGCGCGGGTTGCGGTGTACCCCGTTCACCAAAAATTCGTAGTGCAGGTGCGGGCCGGTGGCCAGCCCGGTCATCCCAACAGTACCGATGGTTTGCCCCTGGCGAACACTCTGGCCTTTTTTGACTTTGCGTTTGTGCAGGTGCAGGTATTTGGTGCTGTAGGTTTGGCCGTGTTGAATCACGACGTAGTTACCATTGGCGTGGGTGTAGCCGGATGTAATCACTTTGCCATCTCCGGCGGCATAGACCGGAGTGCCTGTTTTGGCGGCGTAATCGATGCCGCGATGGGGTTTGATTTTTTTGGTTATCGGGTGCAGGCGGCGCATATTAAAGCCGGAGCTGACCCGGGCAAAGTTGACCGGGGTGCGCAGGAAAGCCTTGCGCATGCTCAGACCTTGCGGGGTGTAGTAGTTGGCGTGGCCGCTGGCGTCTTCAAAACGTACCGCTTGAAAGGTTTTGCCCTGGTTGGTGAATTCGGCGGCGAGGATGCTGCCGTTGCCGATTTTGTCGCCGTTGAGGAATTTTTCTTCGTAGAGCACCATAAAGTGATCGCCCTTGCGAATGTCTAACGCGAAGTCAATGTCCCAGCCGAAGATGCCCGCCAGCTCCATAATCAGGTCGTGAGGAATGCCCACGCTGTCGGCGGCCACAAACAGGGAGCTGGTGATTTGTGCTTCCCGGTAGGTGGCGATGGTTTGGGGCTCCAGCACAATGTGCTCGGCGTTGTATTTGCCATCCTGTTGTTTGAATTCCCAGGATTCCAGCTGTGATATCTGATAACGCAAGGTGTCCAGTTCGCCGCTGTCGCTTAAGCCAAAGGTAAGGGTTTCACCGGGCATGATGCGTTTGAGTTTTTTGGCGTTGGCGTCGGAGCTGACAAAGCGATGCACGTCGCGGGGGCCCAAGGAGGCGCGTTTGAACAGGGTGCTGAGATTGTCACCGGATTTCACCACAATCTCTTTCCATTGCAATTGTGGCGTGGCTGGTAGCTCCGGTTCTGGCAATTGTTCGGGCACAGCGGGCAGTTGAGTCTGAAAGTCGCTGATGGCGATAGCAGTGTTTTCTTCTGCCTTGGTCGCTTGCCGTTTGGCGGCAGCCGGTTCGCTGGGCAGTAGTGTCAGGCACAGGGAAATCGTTACGGCAACCCCTGCCGCCGCCAGCAAATGTGTGCGCGGCAAAGTCTTGCTGAATAGCCTGCTCCACAGGCTGCTTTGCCTGGGGCTGGTCATTGGTTTCGGTGAGGTTGCTGATTTCATGGCGGCTTTTATAACAGAATCCGGGACTTGCATAAAGAAGTGAAGTCAATTTGTGAGGTAATGCAGATCATGATAAGGCCGATCTGTGATCTTGTTTTTGTTGTCGGATAGGGTAAGGTGGCGGCCTTGATTTTATTGATCTTTTGATAATTTGTGAGTGTTGCCATGACCATGACCGGCGCGGAGCTGATCGCCGATTTACGAGCCCGTGGGCTGATTGCCCAGATGACAGCGGATAAAGAGCTGGAAGACCATCTGGATCAATCGCGTACTCTCTATTGTGGTTTCGACCCTACCGCCGACAGTCTTCATATTGGTAGCTTGGTGCCATTGCTGACTTTGACGCGCTTTCAACAGGCTGGCCACAGGCCCATCGCCCTGGTTGGAGGTGCTACCGGGTTGGTGGGCGACCCCAGTGGCAAGTCGCAGGAGCGCAACCTCAATACGCCGGATGTGGTGGCGAGCTGGGTAGAGAAACTGCGCGCCCAGGTGAGTGCATTTGTCGACTTTGACTGTGGTGACAATTCAGCATTGGTGGCCAATAACCTGGATTGGTCGGGCGGTGTTAACGTGCTGGACTTCCTGCGGGATATCGGCAAACACTTTGCCGTTAACCAGATGGTGAAAAAGGAGTCGGTAAAACAGCGTATTGAGCGGGAAGGTGAGGGTATCTCCTTTACTGAATTCAGCTACATGATCCTGCAATCCTGGGATTTTGCTGAGCTGAATAAACTTCACAACTGCACCCTGCAAATTGGCGGCAGCGATCAGTGGGGCAATATTACCGGTGGTACGGATCTAACCCGGCGCCTCAATGGTGAGGATGTGTTTGGTCTGACCCTGCCGTTGGTAACCAAGTCAGACGGCAGCAAGTTTGGCAAAACCGCGTCTGGCACCATTTGGCTCGATCCGAAAAAAACCTCTCCCTATGCCTTTTACCAGTTCTGGATGAATGTGGCGGATGAGGATGTGTTCAGGTTTCTGCGCTACTTTACGTTTATTCCCGTACAGCAGATCAGTGATTGGGAGCAATCCGGTGATCGCTGTCAGAAAGTGTTGGCTGATGAAGTGACCAGGCTGGTTCACGGTGAAGAAGGCCTGTTGGCGGCGCAAAGGATAACCGCTGCTCTGTTTGGCGGCTCTACTCAGGTATTGACGGAGGACGACCTCTGTCAGCTGCGTTTGGATGGTTTGCCCAGTAGTCATATACAGGTAGAGGATTTAACAAAGCCGCTAACGGCGATTCTGTCTGAGCACGGCGTTGGGCAGGGAAAGCAAATCAAAGACGCGCTGGGCAGACAGGCTGTGTTGATCAATGAGCAGGCAGTCGGAATGAATCAGAATATGTCTGCGGCCGAGTTACTGGCTAAGGAGAATGCCAGATGCGGGCGCTTTTTTCTGATCAAGCTGGGCAAGAAGAAATATCATTTGCTTGAATGGGCGTAGCATTTGCCGGTGATGTGCAAAACCCCTGGCCTTTGGCCGGGGGTTTTGCGTTTTATCGGCACTAAAAATCAACGAATTAGGGCAGTATTTGGTTGCGATTTAACCAGAGTGAGAAAAGAAGTCGTTTTGTGGTTGACATGGGCTTTTTGGGCGCTATTATGCGCGTCCCTCGCCGGGGAGGTCATGTAGTTTTGCAGGCTGCTTTTGGTTGAGGTTTGTTGTTGGTTAAGTTTTTGATTTTGTTTGTGTTTGGCGTGTTTTG
>NZ_JBRKJK010000023.1:0-23887 GCF_052983295.1 Porticoccus sp. GXU_MW_L64
CCACGTCTATCACTCCTGGTTACTCCTGCTTCGGATGAAGTCAGGAAGGGGTTATACGTGGGTCAAAATTCGATGCAAATATGGGGGGTTAGTGGGTCAATTTTGGATGCAATCTAACAAGCTAGCCGCGTAGAGGTAATTCGAACTACTTACATCAGACTTATTTTCAATGTTACCAAAATTATCGTAGCGTACCGTTATTGGCGTACCTCCATTAACACGATAGTCAACAAGACGATTCAATCCATCGTAATTAAAGCTTTCACGCAAGGTTGTTGAGTTTCCAGGCAACACCTGTTCACGATAATCCAAATTGCCCACATTATCCCAAACATATGTTAAATCCTGACGATTTCCAAGCGATGCAGAACTAGTATGTGTGTTTATATGGCTCAAACGTCCTGTATTTGGCTCATAATCACGAGTAGTCCACAAGCCATTGCCAAATGCCGTCCTTACAACATTGTTACGAGCATCCATCTCATCAATAGTCTGGTATATTTCGAATGGCGTGCCATCACTATTTCTCTGAGTCGATGTAATCTGCGATAGATAACCATAGCTATTGTAATGATTTTCGATACCCTGTTGACCCAAAGCACTGGCAAAACCAAGTCCTTCGACCCCACCGACTGGATCATTTGCTGCATCGGTAATGTACTTCTGTCGACTATATGCATCGTAATAAATGTTCTCCGTATACATACGGCTATTGTTATTATCTAAGACAGTGGCTTTAATTATTGACCGACCATATTGATCATACTCAAGCACTTGCTGATAAGCATTGGAACCATTTATATAGCTACGAGCAACCAAATTACCGACCGAACCTTGTGAGTCGTCATCCTCATCATAATCCCATGTCGCAGACCCAACAATTGCACCACCATGACTTCGATCAAAACGATTGATCATTCGCCCTAATAGGTCGTATTCAATCTCTGTAATCTGCCCTTTACCGTCAGTCTCGGTTTTCAGTTCATTAAATCCATTATAGGTATAACTCCAGGTCCCCTTGTCAGGATCCTCCATACGTATTTTTCGACCAAGCTCATCGTGAACTATTTTTGTAACATAGCCCTCACTTTTCATGTAACTCATATTTCCGAGAGCATCATAATCGTAATGAATTTGACCACCAGAATGATCCGTAATGCCAACTATATCGCCGAGAGCATTTCGTAATTCTATCTTGGTTAAACCCGAAGAAAAGTTCTTAGTTGGCGCAGTGGTTACAGCAGTTGTCAACCCATAATATTCCGTCTTTGTCTCACCTCGACCAGGTTCTACTACACTTGTCACACGATCCAATGTATCGTACTCAAAGACTGTATAAACTGGGTTATTCGATATATAAGGTTCGCTTTTTCTTTTTACACGCCCTATTTCATCGTAGATGGTATCTACTTTTGACCACTCACCGCTAAAGCTCTTATTCGCAGTACGAACTTCTCGTTCCAGAATGTCGTAGCAAACAATACTCTCGCCTCCACCAGCAGTAAGCACTTTACTGTAGTAAGCACTACCTGTAGGACAAAGAGAAGAAAGGTTAGACTTGCTTCGAGTACTAATTGTGAAACTACCATCCGCTCGATATTGCAAATATTGATGACCAAAGTCTGTATAACGGATTGATGTTGAAACATTGTTAACATCAAGACTTTCAGTAGGCCGACCCAAACCATCTCGATCAGTGATCGTTATCTTGTGCCCTAGCGCATTCTCCTTCTCTCTAAGGAAACGTCCCAACTGCTCATATTCATTGGAATTCGAACGACTTGTACCGCCACTTGCTACGCTCTCCGTGACAGTAATACTCTCTTCTTGTCCGTAGCTATTGTAAGTGTTTGTCGTCGTGACATTTAAGCCGGCTAAATTTTCTGCCAATACCCGAGTGGCCAACAAACCTTCAGAGTTATAGCCCATCGCGGTTGTCAATGTAGTTTCTAAATCAGTATTCTCAGAATCTGCTCGAGCCAAAAACAAACGCTCGAATTTAACCGTTTTTCGGCTTGGCAAACTACGCCATCTGGCCAAAGCGTCATTACTGAAATTAGCATCAGGCTCATCCAATCGATTATCGAAAGTCAAAGTAGTTGTTACACTAAAACTATCGCCTTGACCGATTCCACCACTTTCATCTGTTGTTGTAACAATAGACTGAACTGTATTACCGAAACCATCCAAAGTGTTCTCGGTGACTTGCCTGGTAATTAAGTCTCCAGCATTAATATCAGCACCTCCAGCAAGGCTAAAGGTATCTAAAGTACTTCTATGCAGATAAGGATAGTAAAGCCCTTGCCCAACTTGAGGGACAGAACCGGACCACTCTATGTGCTCATTCCCATCATTCCAGTTCCAAATTTTAAGCTGCCAAATATTGTCCGTTCTGTTCAATAGCAAATTGTCACTATAACGCCGAACCTCAGTTCGCTCTGGGCGGCCAACAAATGGGAAATCTTGTCGATACCAATTAGTAGTACTGATATCTGCATCGTGGTCAACAACTCTCTGACTTTCAAACCCAAGAAAACCTCTCCCCATAGCTTGGAGTTTTGCCTCTGAATAGTAGTAGCTTTTCGTTCTTTGATTAGAAGCATCATCAGTTGGTGATGACATGGAGACATCTGTAACTACATACACGCCTTCCTTTAGCTCCAACACTGGGTCTTGTATACCATCGCCATTTACATCCTTGCCAAGGCTTTGAAGAGAGTTCAAAAGCGCCCACGGCCCATTCAGCGCTGAGTAAAATGAATCTTTATCTTGCTGAGAGTTCCCCGCTTCCAGCCGGGAATAGTGATCTGTATTAGAAAGAGTTTCATAGGTAACATCTGTGACAGAACCTAATCCATTCGTAATCTTGTAAACTTTATCTGTTTCGATATCTTGAGGCGTCGAAAGATAGATTTCCCCTTTACCTCTCGGATGAAAATACACAAAATCATTAATCCCATCTGCGTTCATGTCCTGAAATTGTCTTTCAACAAACTCATCTTCAGAAAGAGAAACGCCAGACAACTGATTATTGAATGTTATAGAAGAATCGAATTTGCCTAGCTCTTTATTAAAATAATTTACTTTTAAATCACTAGATCCTTTTCTGTAACTGACCAAATCTTGATAGCCATCTTCATTTACATCTGCCAGCCGATACCTATGATCTGAAAACCATTCAGCTGAGCCATTGGAGTCTAGAACTTGCTCTTCATCATCAGAAAAATGAGCAATTAACTGATAGCTTGTTGGCCCAGTAAAATTAGGATCTCCACCGACTAAAGGGGCAACTTTTATATTATCTAGAGAACCATCTCCGTTAATATCTCCAAGCAAATCAATATAAGATTCATAAGGCAGATTCCAATAAGTATATTGCTCAACTGTACCATCTGGTTGAAAAACACTACCCACGTGAACACCCAGTGGAGCCGGATGTCCCGGAGGCAAATCCAATTGACTCCCATTATCATATAATCCTATTAATTCTCTTCTATTTTCATCAATAAACAAGCGCTGATAGATTCGATAAAAATATTGGACATTGATCGGATTAAATAGCGTGCCTCCACGACGAAGGTTGGAGCCTACCATCGAGTAAACAATTTCTGGTCGCCCATCAAAATCTGTGTCATCAAAAGATTCAAATGTAAAGGAATCGCTCCCGTATACAAAACTTCCTAATGGTATGTCGACATTTTCAACATTACCAAAATAATAAAACTTGGGAGAACTTATACCTTCAGAAGGGTCTTTCTGTAGATATGCTATCGAAACTCTTGCTTCATGTTGAGATGCCCCCTGGGAATGCCATACTGCGTCAGACAAACCATCAGTATTGAAATCTGCAAACAATATATCTGGATTATTTGGCAGGCTTAGATTCACAAAATCTTCGTCTGTACTTAAAGCCCACTCTCCGTTCTGCTGTGGCTCAGATAGAAACACTTTCCATTCAGAGTCACAATAAAGAAAAACATCAAACCTACCATCTGCATTATAGTCAGCAACCCTCAACTGAAACTCTGCTGCCTCAGCACCAATTTGATCAAGATTATGACGCTCCAAAACAGTAACGCTCGACCAACCATTTGGCCCTGATATTGCGTAATTTAGCGATTTAGAACGATAGGTTCCATTAGCAAAGCCACCATATTCTTGAATCCAAACTATATCTCTAAGCCCATCGCCATTAATATCAGCAAATTCATGCGATCTAGCAGTGCTTTTATAATTAGCAACTTCGTCAACGTGAAAATCAAATTCGTGAGAGAGTGTATAACTATTACGCTCATGTTGCCGCCAGTCAAATGTAGTTGCAGGCAGGCAATCTTCTCCCAGGCATTCAGAAATTGAAGTCAATCTAGTTAAATCATTTACCGAGTCATTATCTGACATATACTCGATTTGATAATTTCTAAGCTCTGAAAATGCCCCAGAGCTATCTTTACTCCCATAACTGACGATATTTGATAATCGTTTCGTAATAGTCATGGAATATAGATCGGCAACACGAACCCGTATAGGATCGGACCGATCTTCATTCTCGTAGTTAAATTCCACATACGCACGATAGCTATTTAGATTTGAATTATCAGAAAATGCGTAATTGATTCGATTAATTCGATGCCCTGTATCATTGCTACCTACATATAGATAGTCGAGCAAATTTCCTGAAGTATCTTGGCGGGTATTAACTGACCACGTTAGAATTTGATCACTACTCCCCAATACAATTTCAGAATTATGATTACCAGCACCTCCATAGGTAACGATACTTCCATCACGATATTTAGCAGTAAAGTAATCCGGACCATTTCCTCTTTGACCGTGGGCTGTAATTTTAATAAATCGATCAATTTCTGTTCTATATTCAGAACCATCTGCACCATACTGCCCACTCACTAAGATTAATCTTTGACCATCAAGGCTAAAGCGATCCTCGTTATTTAAATTAACTTTTTTGAACTCCCCGTCTTGCTGTAAAGTTTGTCGGGCGCGAGTTATCTGAGACAGACCACCAATTCCCCAGCCGATACCCAGAGGGCCATTACCTGCTTGACTGGAATATTGCAGTGACAGTTGCGGCGCTAAACCACCGCTTCCCGGGGCAGTCATGATTGGCACCTTATATGTTGCAGCACCACTAGCGTTTACAGAGAATTCACCCTGTAAGGTTCCAGTGACATCTGTGTCATCAATATCCGATTGAGACACAACAGGCATCTGAGCTCGTTCTTCACTGGATAATTCAAGAGGCAATGCGCTTAGAACACTCACTGCAACATTTGCAGTACCTGTATCACCTCTATCATCACTAACGGTGTAGCTAAAGCTGGTAGCACCAATAAATGCTGCATCAGGTGTAAATGTAACCGCTGCTCCAGTGATGGCCACTGAACCATTGGCAGGTTGAGTGACACTGCTAATTGTCAGCACACTACCTTCTGGATCACTATCGTTACCCAAAACATTAATAACAATTGGAGTGCCTATCTGCACAGAAACAGTATCATTAACAGCAATCGGCGGCTGATTGGGAAGAACATCAAAAGATTCTTCGTCGTATCGGGTACAGGCTTGCTCACCAAAAGCTGTTACACAGGTACGAACTCGTACAGTATAAGAGCCCTCCGCCAAACTACCCAACACCGCAGTACGATTTTGAGCATCGAAAGAAACTGGAGCAAAGCTACCGCCACTAGGTTGCAGCTCAACCTCATAGTCACCCGAACTCCCCCCAGTGATATGCCAAATTACCGTTGTTACCCCTGCACTTTGGTCAACCACAACAGACGGAGGGGTAGGCACACGAATTACATTTAATGTTTGTGATGGGTCGCTGTATTCACTGCACACATTGGCGTTACAGGCTCGCACACGATAGCGGTATTGCCCTGTCGGCAATCCGTCAAAGGTTAAGTGCGAACCTGACGTTGTCGGTATATCTGTACCCACATTACCTTGAGAGTCCTGTAGGGTTGTTAGTATCCAGCTACCACCATCTTTGCTATGCTCAACGTTGTACCAAGTCGCACCTTCAACACTATTCCAAGACAGGCTAATGGACTCGATGCTATTAAAGCTCGGCACTTGAAGCACCCCTTCCACTGTGGCAAAGCTAGGCACAGGTAGCGGATCAGGGTTAACCACTGTGGCGTTCGCCGCTGTCCGAAAACTAGAACAAGTGGTGTTACTACCAACAACATTACAAGCTCTGACTCGATAGAGATAAGTGCCTAACTCCAGATTTTCCAGTAGCTCTGTTCGAGCTGAATCAGAGTAAACCTGAGTCCAGTTTCCACCGTCTTTTTGCTGCTCTAATTCATAGCGAGTAACAGAACCGGAGGAAGCGCCCCAATTGATAGTGTGACTGGTATAACTGCTAGTGGGCGCAGAGATTGATGCCGGCACACCAGGTGCAATTGCTACATCAACTTTCTTGACTGTTGTGTAGGCTGAACTACCAGAGCCACTGTTCGCACGAACTTGATATTCGTAAACACCGCTGGTTACCGTTTCTGCTTTGCTGGTTGCATTTACAGGAGACAGAGCAACATTGCTCCAGCTCCCACCGTTCACGCGGCGTTGGAGCGTGTAGCTGGAGGCACCTGTAGAAGCTGACCATGTCACAGTAAAAGAGCCGTCATCGTCACTGGCAGGTACCGTAAAATTCGTGGGTGTTGTCGGTTTTGATACGGTCAATGTGCTGGAGGTACGCCAGCTCGAACAGCTCGTAAAACTGCCAATAACCGTGCAGGCCCGCACACGATACTTGTAACTGCCAGTGGCTATACCATTGAAAGATTTAGAGGTAACGTTTCCAACAGGGCTATCTGTCCACGTACCGCTGCCAATTTGCTGCTGAAGCTCATAGTCCGTTGCACCGCTGACTGAACTCCAGTTGACATCATAGCTGCCACTGTAATTACTGCTTGGCACAGTAATGGAGGCTGGCGTGCCAGGCGGCAGAACTACTATTACCTGAGCAAACGCTGATGAACTTGACCCGACTGCCGTGGTGGCTACCAACTCATAACCGTATGCACCCGGAGGCAATACACCTCCGTAGTTGTACGCATTGGTGATGTCGTAGTCCTGTGCTGCGGTAGAAGTGCCGTTGTATATCACGACCGGAGGCATCCCGGTGTTTACCAGGTCGTAGCGGAATAGCGTGAACGTAGCACCGCTTACTGCGCCCCAATTCAAAATAATCGGCTGTCCAACTAAAGTGCCTTCAGGTGCCGTAAATCCTGACGGTGTTGGTGGGAGTGACACAGTAGCAACGCCAGACTCCACATAGGCACTGCAACTGGTGTAGCTGCCTGTTGTCTTACACGCTCTGACTTGATATTCGTAGGTGCCTGCAGACAGTCCGGTATACGCTTTACTGAGGTTTAAACCGTTATATGCGCTGCTCCAACTACCGCCATTAATGCGTTTATTCAGGTCATAGCTGGTGACTGAGCCACTGGCCGCCCCCCAGCTCACTGTGTGGCTACCCGTGTAATTACTGGCTGGAGTGCTGATAGAAGATGGCACACCCGGTTTTATAGCCACCTGGGTAGTGTCCACAGAGCTATAAGCAGAACACCCTGCGGTACTACACGCTCTCACTCGATAACCGTAGATGGCGCTGCCCAAGCCGGATTCACTGCGGCTGGTACTGGTGGTGTTATCCGCTATGGTAGTCCAGCTACCGCCGTTGGTTTGGCGCTGCAGATCATAGTGCGCGGCCCCACTCACACTACTCCAGGCAACAGAATAAGCACCATTATTATCATTGGTGGGTGCATTGGGTGCACTTGGCGCTGTTGGCGCAGTAACAACGGTATTGCTGGAATAACGCCAAGCCGAACAACTGGTGTAACTACCGGTGGTTTTACAAGCCCTGACAGCATATTGATGCGAACCCACCGCTTGGCTGGAAAATGCCTTGCTGGTGGCTGTACCGTCGTAGCCGCTGCTCCAGGTGCCACCATTCAGCCGCTTGTTGAGATCGTACTTGGTAATTGAGCCGGTGGCCGTTCCCCAACTGACGGTGTAGCTTCCGGTATAACTGGTGGCAGGATTGCTGATCGAGGATGGCACCCCTGGTGTGATGGCCACATCCGTTTTCTTGATGGAGGTGTAGCCAGAACAACCAGCTCCACTACAAGCTCGTACTCGATACTCGTAACTGGCGTTACCCAGTCCAGACTGCGCTTCACTTCGGCCATTGTCGTTATGAATACGTGACCAGCTACCGCCGTTGGTGCGACGCCAAAGCTCATAGCGCGTGGCACCGGTAGAGGCGCTCCAACTGACGGTATACGCACCATTGTTGTCGCTTGTCGGTACGGTAAAGGTGCCCGGTGTTGACGGTTTAGCAACAGAGAACGCACCGGAGGTACGCCAAGAAGAACAGGTATTCAGACTGCCAACCACTTTACAGGCACGCACACGGTATTTATAGCCACCTACCGCCACACTGCTAAAAGCTTTGGAGGTGGTGTTACCCACCGGGCTGTCCGTCCAGCTACCACTGCCAATCTGCTGCTGCAATTCATAATCTGTGGCACCACTGGCCGACCCCCAACTGACGGTATAACTGCCGCTGTAGTTGGTGCTGGTTGGAACTGTAATTGAGGAAGGCGTTGGAGGAGGCGTCACAATCTGGGTAACACCAGAAGCGGGTGAGCTAGACCCTGAGGCTGTAAAAGCTACCAGCGTATAACCATAAGATCCAGGCGGCAGCAAACCACCAAAATTGTACAAATTAGTTGTATCGTAATCCGCTACACTGGTGCCAGTCCCGTTGTAAACCAACGCCGGGGGCAAACTGGGATTTTGAAGGTCATATCGAATTATTCCATAGACAGTAGCCCCACTCACTGAACTCCAACTCAGTGGAACAGGCTGTCCGATATTCACAGCAGCAGGAACATTGAACGTTGATGGAGCCGGTGGTGCGGTAATACTTGCAACTGAGGATATGCGATAAGCGGAGCACACCTCCGAGCTACCCACGGTTTTACAAGCCTTCACTCGATAAGTGTATGAACCAATGGTCAGACCGGATAGTGCTTTTGAGCGGCTAGTTCCAGAGTATTTTTGTACCCAGCTGCCACTATCCTTTTTCTGCTCCAGAATGTATTTGGTGGCACCACTGGATGCTCCCCAGCTGGCGGTATGACTGCCACTGCTGGTGCTTGCGGGCGAAACCGAAATGGAAGACGGAACCGGAGGTGGCGTTGAAACGGTAACGCTAAATGCGTCTTGAGTTTGATGATAGCCAGAATACTGCCCATAGATCACCGCAATCATTACGTAGTTGTATGTTCCAGCACTCTTTCCGGTAACAGGTACCGGAAGCCCGCCAGATGTCACTGCAATCGGCAAACCGGCTTGATTTAACAGCGGTGTCGAATTGCCGGATTCAGCGATAGCCAGATTAAGCACAGTGTCTGACTGAGAATAACTGTGCGTGGGAATTACATATCCCGTCAGCATGTAATTTCCGTCCGAATCCGAGGCCGGCCCCGTCAAACCCGTTTGGTGGTAGGGCGTTTGATCCGCCTGACCTACCCCGCTTCCAGCCAACATCAAGCCAGCCAGACAGGCACGACTTAAGTTGCTGAACATTGATTTAGTAAAGCGATGAGTCAGACGGGAGCAGTTCATAGCAGTTTTCCTGGCGTAAAAACAATTCAGCCCGCACCAATTGAGGAGCGGGCTGACGGTGTCATCAATAATTTTGTGTGAGAACGAGCAGTTTTAATTTTTGCTCGCAAAAAGCCTTCATCGACGGCATTTCCAGCAGTCAATAGCGTTGCACCAAAATACCCCGGTGCATTATGCGCACTGAGCTCAAATCCAGCCATTGAGGCGATTTCAGCTCAGTGAGAGATTTTTTTGTTGTTTGTAATTCGAGGAACACCCATTACGGGCGAATTGACAGGCAAGGCATAACACAACGAATTCTTTAACAGACATCCTTTACTACCCTATGAATCTCATTTACTTATTGATTATTTTTGTTTCCTTACGCCTCAGCATCCATTTGATCCTTGAGACGAGACTCGAAATATAGAAAAGCAGCAAATGTGCTGTCAAGATTTTTTTGGCAAATCACAGGTTGATTTTTATTAAACTCTTGGGTTAGCGTAGCGCCACATCAACAAGGACTCTCTACACAACAAAAGGGTAATATTATGACATTCGCTCGCTTACTAAGCGGTCTTGCATTCGCTGCAGTCACCACTATATCAATGGCCGCAGAAGATACTCCCCCACAACCACAACCGGATCCAACATTGAAGGCCTACCTCGATTGCATCAATACTGAGGCCCAGAAACAAACCTCACAAGGCAACGACAAAATCAGTAGTGCACAAATTGTGATTGACGCTTGCGCTGTACAAAAGCAAGCCTTGCTGACCGCCATCAATCAAAGTGTGGCTAATCAAATGATCGTTCAAGTTGAGAAACACCTGAAAGATCGAGAGCAGAGCAATCAGCCATAATTCTGTATAATTTATGAACATCTAATAACACTAAACAGGGTTATTATATAGCCCTGTTTAGTGCTATTTGAGCACGGCTGTACACAGGACAGTCAACGGGATAAAGAAAAATATACTAGTAATCCATGTTATAGAACTTCAAGGCATTTGCGTAAAATAGCTTATGCAATGCTTCCGGTGATCTACTGACAGCAAGCAATTGGTCGTATGCCATGGACGGGTATTCGCGCCAATTGCCCTCTTTGGCCGTCATCAGCCAGTCGGTGCCAAACATAACCCGGTCGATGGCTTGTTCGCCATTGCCGATGTCGGTTTGCAGCAGGTTCCAGAGTTTTAAAGCCTCGGCTTTGTTTTCCAGGCCTTCCCAGTATCCAAGGTCGGCGTAGAGCCCTTTGTGGAACCTCATGTACTTGATTAACTGTTTTGTCCATAATTTACAGCGATTTTTTGAGTTGTAGCCAAAGTGACCTACGTTGAGCTTCAGATCGGGAAAATCGCGCAGTACTCGATGCCATTCAATAGGAGCAACGGTTTTCAGATACTCCGGTTTGGTAGCCAAACTGCACATACCGTGTGTCATTACTGGTTTTTGGTTTTTTTCGCAGTAATCGTACATATCCTTCAGTGCGTCATCGAGCTTTCCTGGGTCAGGGTGGTGTGATGGACGAGACGGTCTGCTGGCATCGCTGTTTCCCAGTGGGAAAAAGCCGACCGTTGGATACAGCTTGATGCCTTTAAAAGTCTTCAACCCTAAGGCACTTTTAATCAGATCGGTATAGGTCTGCCCTTCCTTCTCTAAGGTCGCTGTCCACGGGTTGTAAGACACAAGATTAAAGATACGGTAGTCCTGGGTTTTCGCGATCAGGTCATAGAGCAAGATTTGATCGCCAATGGGCGAATAGGCTTCTTCGCAGCCATCCACCCAACGATTAAAGTCCACCAAGGCACCGGCTGCGCCGACAATGTGTAAGGGCTTTTTGTCATTCCGGTATGCCTTAAAATATCGGTCAATGTTGTGAAAGCGGTAGGAAAGCATATACGTCATAAACTCAAAGATGGAAAGCGTGACGGTCATTCTGGCTTGTTGAGTCGATGTCAGAGCATTTATCTTGTTTTCTAGCTGCTGTTCTCCCCTGCCGATGCTTTGCAGTATCAGGGCTTGGTTAATGGGGTAGTCGCTGGTTGTAATACCAACTTCGTTCAGCAAGTTCTCATAAGCCTCTCTGAATTCCGGATGCTTTCTGGCGTAATCTTCGATGGCCGTACCGATTTTTTCCTCATCTTTTTCCCGGCCATCCTTGATTGTAGCGGGCTTATCTTCCTTACTGAGCTTAGACAGTTCGTCCTGTAGTGCGAAGAGTTTCTTGTACTCCTTCTCAGCACAAGGGGCTTTGATTCGGGCGACAATGTCGATGGCTTTGCCAACCAATTTCCAGAAAATCCCGAATGTAGAGTTGGGATCAAATTCATTAGCCACCGGGCCAGACACATAGCCACCTGCCTGCATATCCGTGGCATTGAAAAAATGGCCGTGGACATCAAAACACTTCACCTTTGATTGATTGATCTCATACAGGCCTTCCGGAGCCAGGAAGCCCGTAATCTTTATGTCCTTTCTGACCCGAATCGGACCAGAGGTGCAACAAACGCAGCCACTCAACAGCCCCAGGGTAGAAGTGGCCAGCAATTTACAACCTTGTCTGCGGGTAATATCAATCATGTCCTTATCTCCGGGTTATGTTCTTATTTATTGCCTGGGAATCTTTTGCAAATGGTTAGGTATCGGGTTGGTTCACGATAGATAGCAGTGAGCTATCCGAGAACGGACGAGTTGGCGGTAGGTGATTTGAATGAAAGGCATTGCCATTCATGGCCTTTGTCCTTGTTCCACACTGGAACCTTGTGAGTCTGTTATTTTTGGGTACTTATAAGATGTAGCACAGGAAAACCTCGCCTGCTTGATTTTCTTGGGTTTTCTGTGCCAATTGATGTTTGTTAGTGATCCTGCTGAATGGCCTATCTTTCACAGTATTCGCATTGGCATACAGCACTTACGGTTTTTTTCATTAGCGAATGAAAACACCGCCCTCCTCCACTCTGGGGGTTGCCACCGAAGTCTATTGACTACCTATTGTCCAGATAGCCAACAGACCACTTCTTTATTAAGAGTCTTTTTTGTTGTTTTTGCCGGATTTCTTTTTCAGTGCCTTTAAAAACTCCGCTTCCAGCTTTTCCATATCATCGTAGTTTTTTTCGGATTTTTTCAGTGTTTGGAAGCACTCATAGCAGTCATCAACGACTTTTGGCACCAGGCCGAGTAAGTATTGATCGTATGCTTTGGTGTAGTTCTCTACTTCTCCCTGAAAAAGGTGTAAGCGGCCCTGTAATGCTGGCGGCATATTGATATAGTTGCAGCGTTTCTTGGTAACATCCGCCCATTGCTGAAAGCGCGCTTTTGCTTCCTGGTCTGAAAGATTGTCTCCGGTGATTGCTTTTTCAACGTGAATCTCAGTGTAGCGGCAAATTAGCATCATCATGTGAAACAGCAATCCACTGAGAAGACACAGATGTTCTGCGGGTGATTCTATTTTCAGGAAGGGGTGATAGGCCTGTGGGGCATTCCAGGTGAGCAGGTAGGCAAACAAATCCATGTCTGCTTCTGAGTCGCCGTCCAATTCCAGGAACTCTTTGCTCAGGTGATGCCCCAGTTCATGGCCTATTGCATAAACGTCTACGATATTGGCGTAGGCCGTGAGATCGTTCATTTTGTCGGTGCCTGTTAGCCAGGGGGCTTGGGTGGTCAGAGCACTGATATTTGCCATACACTGATTAGCGAGTGCCGGAATAAACACTTGCTTACAGCCGTGTTCGTCACCGACGGCCTTGGCAATGATGGGGTGCCAATGACTGGCTGCTTTTTCGGCGTATGAATCAAGTTCCGGGATGGGGCCACTTTGTTGGCCAAAAACGGGCAATGAAAACCGGCCACTCAGGGAGCCAAGCAAGCCTTTTACAGCGGATTGCACATTGTCATTCCAGCCGATAGGCACCAGGATGATATTCAATTCTTTGTAGAGGAGGCACCTCGGAATCGCTGAATAACAGCCATACTGTACCGTTTGTTTGATACAGAGGTTTTTAAAGATCGGGGAGGGTTGTTTTTCTTTAGGTACTGACAGCCAGAAAGGAATCAACAGATCCAGCAGGGTCAATTGCAGGTAGGCTTCGTTGGAAAAGAAGTAGGAATCGCGTTCTATGGCCCATTGATAGTCGTGCATGGCAAAGAACTCTGGGCAGGCCTGCATTCGGTCTTTGATGCCGTTGATGGCGTTATCGTAAACGCTGTCCAGCCAGCTTTCCTGAATCATCCAATCCCGAAAGCCCTTTCTGACCACCAGGTCGTCACTGTCGTTGGCGGCCTCCAGCCAGATCTTTTGCAGTTTCTCTGGCGTCATATCAGTCCTTCCACTCAGCGTCACAGAGCATCATCAGGCCAAGCTGGGTAGCCAGTACCGCCATAGCCACATAGTCGATACCTTCAAATCCATCGTCCACAAGTTTACCGGCCACCATCATGGACAGTTCGATGGCTGTAGCTTTTTTGGGGTCTTCCACAAATGAGCGGATTTTCTTATCCCGGCAGACGATTCGGGTGATGTCGGCTTTGCGGCGAGCAAAGGCTTTTTTGGCGGCTTTGATCAGGGAGCGGCCTGTAGCAGCTTCGCCCATGCTTTTACCAAGGATTTCGTAGAGCTGATCGTCCGTTGGATTGGTGGCGAGTATTTGCTGTATTCGTTGCCTATCGGCTTCGGGGAGGTGTTCGGCGTAGGGAATGGCAGCATGCTGTGTCATGGGGTGTCCTTTATCGAAATCTACAGTGGTTCGGCCAGTTTTTGATGATTGCTTTCGATACTACAGCGGTCTGAATAACGGGGGCAATGGTGTTTCGTGAATGGCCGGTTTAAAGCCTGTGATCTGGCTCGGGCCAGGGATATCTGCCTAAGCTTATTCCCACTTCGTTAAGTATCGTATTGATCTCAATCCTTCGAAAAACTCACTATCTGCTGAGACAAATTGATTATTATCAGCAAGAGAAATATGACAAGCAGAAGGTTGAATTCTGAGGAAGCCGCCAAGTACCTTGGATTCACAGCAAATACCATGAGATGGTCTAGGAGCATCGGTAAACTTGCTGGTGTCGAACATCCCAGATACAAAAAGATCGGTCGTAAAGTATCCTATGATCTGGAGTCGCTCGATGAGTGGCTGGCACAATTCAAAGAGCAGACCAATACCGCTCAAGACGTTTAAAGGATATCCCAACCTCCGACTACTAACTATCCAACAGCGCCACCGCCGCAGTTTTGTGTTCCTCAGCTAGGTGGGCGTATCTCAATGTCATTTCGATACTGGTGTGGCCCAGCAGCTCACGAACCGTATTCAGGTCTACGCCTTTCATCACTAACTGGCTGGCAAAATGATGGCGGCAGTCGTGAAAACGAAAGTTATCAATTTCAGCGCCCCTTATCAGTCCGTGCCAAGATTTTTTAATATTGTCCATCGGGCCTTTTGTGATGGGGCTGGGGAATACCAGACTGCTAGCGTCCCCCTGTTTACTCCACTTAGTCAGTACTGCATTCGCTTCCTTGTTCAGTGGAATATGGCGTGTTTGACCCGTTTTGGCATTCCCGCCCTCGACAGTAACAATCTTCCGTTCCAGATCCACATCGCCCCAACTCAAGTGAAACAATTCACCGCGCCGCATGCCAGTATTAATCGCCAGAAGAACCATCGGCGTCAGATGGTCTGAGTAGTCAGTAGAAGAAATTTCTGACAACAGACTGTAGTTGCGTTGTTTCCGCCACTTGTTGGCCTGCTCTCTTTCCTTACGCTTGGTATTGTCTCGCTCGCGAAGGGCCTGTCTAAGCCTTGATTCCTCCTGGTCATTCAGAAAGCGGATCCGCCCAGCCTTGTCCAGTTTAATGGGTTTTAGATCTGAGATGGGATTGGCTTCAATAATGCCCCACTCCACCGCTCTATTGAGCGCGGCTTTCAAGGTGCTGATATCACGATTGACACTTGCATGGGAGATACCACTTTTCAATCGAGCCGTCCGCCACTTGGCTATAAGGCCAACGTCCAGATCAAGTAACTGCTTGTCAAAATAGCGACCGAAATTAGCCTTTAGCGATGCGAGTAGCTGCTCTCCTGTCTTTCGCTCCGTAAGCAAGTAGGTTTCATAATGCGAGGTAATGAAACCTTTCAGCGTCGAAGAGCGTTCGAGTAGAGCCTGACGTTTTAAGCGCTTTTTCTCTTCTTGAACATCCACGCCCGACGCCACAAGGCCCATTTTACTGCGGGCAAGCTCTCGGGCTTTATCGAGGGTGATTTGGCCATAGCGACCAAGGGTATAGGTAACATCTTTGTCGTCGGGGGAAATATAGCGCAGAGAATAAGTAATTAACCCCTTGGGGGATACTCTGACATGAAAGCCGGGTTGTTGAGTGTCCCAAACCCGGTAAGTTTTGCCATTTGCGCCCAATTGCTTGAGTAGCATCTTGGTTAAATTGACTTTCATTGATTCGCCTCTAAGCGAAACTTTACACAGTATTTACACAGATTTTAACTTGTACCTCCATATCTGCACAACCCCCAGCAGTCAAAAATACAACTATAACTATTTGATTTTAAATGCTTTATTTGTTTGTGAGCGTTAGTTGGGAAAAGTATGTGTTAGGTCAAAAATCCCCTTCGGGACGAGGGGGTCGGAGGTTCGAATCCTCTCACTCCGACCAGACAAACCTCTGTATGTGTAAATACAGGGGTTTTTTATTGCCCTCTGCTGAGTGTTTGGGCGTCCCCAACAAAGTATTCACTCGCCAGTTTGAAAATCAACGGGCTCAGCAGCAACAGCGCAATCAGGTTCGGGAACGCCATCAAGCCATTGAATATCCCGGTCAGCTTCCACACTGTACTCAACTCCATCAGCGCTCCCAGGGGAATTACCGCCACCCAATACAGCTGAAACCAGAGGATGGATTTTGGCCCAAACAAGTATTCGACACAGCGCTCAGAGTAATAGGCCCAACCCAGCATGGTGGTAAACGCAAACAGCAGCAATCCACAGGTAAGGATATAGGCGCCACCGGGGAGGTTGTTGGAAAACGCCAGGCTCGTCATCACCGCACCTTCAGCCCCGCTGGTCCACACGCCGGATACAATCAATACCAGTCCGGTGATAGTGCACACCATCAAGGTATCTATAAACGTACCCAGCATGGCAATAACTCCCTGCCTCACCGGGTCATCTGTTTTAGCCGCCGCGTGCGCAATGGGAGCGCTGCCCTGCCCCGCCTCGTTGGATAACAGGCCTCGCTCTACACCGTACTGCACTGCAATTTTGGTGGCAGCCCCGGCAAACCCGCCCGCAGCGGCTGTGGGCGCAAAGGCACTTTCAAAAACCAGTGCAACGGCAGCGGGTATCTCGGGAGCATGCATCAATAAAATGACAACCCCTGCAACAATGTAAGTAATTGCCATAAAGGGCACCAGAGCTCCTGCCACATGAGCGATGCGCTTAACTCCGCCGATAATCACCATGCCCACTAACAGCACCAGAACGGTAGAGGTAATCACAGGGCTGATAGAAAAAGTGGATTCCACCGCTTTGGCAATGGAGTTGGCCTGGATCATATTGCCAGTGCCGGTGCCACCAAATCCGCAAAACACGGCAAACATAACCGCCAGCCAACCCCAGCGTTTACCGAGACCGTTGCGGATGTAATACATAGGGCCGCCCAGGTGACGACCATCCGCTTCCACTTCCCGGTAGCGAACCGCCAGCACCGCCTCGGCAAACTTGGTGGCCATACCCACCAAGCCAGTCATCCACATCCAGAACAAGGCACCGGGGCCGCCGACGCCAATAGCTGTTGCTACCCCGGCAATGTTACCAGTGCCGATGGTGGCAGAAAGGGATGTCATAAGGGCATTAAAAGGGCTGATATCCCCCTCACCGTCACTTCGGCGCCCTTTAAACAGTTGGCGGAAGGCGTAACCCAGCTTGCGCAGAGACAGAAACTTCAAGCCTGCGGTCAGGTAAAGGCCGGTGCCCAGTAACAGGAACATCATTACGTAGCCCCAAACCCAGCTGTTGATCTGGTCAACCCAAATGCCAAATTGCTCCATTGCTGCCCTCGCCTTTTACGCAGAATTCAGTATTGCAGATAAAGTAAAAGCCGCACCAGGCGGCTTTATGAAGTAGATCAGATTTTTTGGATGGTGCCTTTGGGGAGCACAGCGTGAACCGCCGCTTTCTGGAACGTCATATCCACACCCTCGGCCACTTCGATAACCACGTAGATATCATCCACTTTTTTGATGGTTCCCAGCATACCGCTGGTCATCGCCACCTCATCACCCTTACCCAATGCTGACACCAATGCCTGGTGCTCTTTCTGACGTTTGCGCTGAGGGCGAATGATCAGGAACCAGAAAATCAGGAACATACCGCCGAACAACAACAGTGTGCTCATCGGATTGCCTTGGGGAGCGGGAGCGCTCTCGGCCGCTTGAACAGTGGGAATCAACCAGGACATACAATTACTCTCTTTTCTTTAACGGTGAAAATACAAATGGTGGAAAACCGTGCACTTTAGCGGTTTCGCGGCTGCGCCTCAATGGTGTTAATCGACATTAGTGTTAATCGAGATTCTCATTGAGCCATGCCAGAAGGTCTTCGTGGTGAGTCTTGGTTTTGAATTTGTCCATGATGTGTTTGAGGCGGCCATCCTTGCCTATGATGTAGGTGGTACGCAAAATACCGTCGAACTCTTTGCCCATAAATTTCTTAGGCCCCCAGGCACCGTATTTGTCGGCAATGGCGTGGTCTTCATCAGATAGCAGATCGAAGTTCAGCTCGTCCCGTTCTATAAATTTTTGCAAGCGCTTCACCGGGTCCGGGCTGACTCCCAGCACAACCACCTCCAGTTTATGCAAATCTTTTTGGTTATCCCGAATACCGCCGGCTTGTACGGTGCATCCCGGCGTCATGGCCTTGGGGTAAAAATAAAGGACGACGTTTTTTTGATCGCGGAAGTCTTTTAAAGCAACCTTTTCGCCATTTTGGTTTAACAGGGAAAAAGCTGGCGCCATATTGCCAATTTTGGGGTGTGCCATCTGAATGCTCCTCAAAAGGGGTGGTCAACAAAGCCCGAAGTCTATAACAAAAAACCGCGCTGCTGGGTTACAATTCAGCAATTAAACAGCGCCTTGGGAGTGATCAATGAATCTTGAGTACTATGTAATTCGTGGCCGCGGTGACGGTGGCAGCAAATTTCAATTGGCCCGGTTGGAGGATGACAGCGGCAACAACTACAAGGGCGAATACGATATGGCCCGCCACTTTGCCTCGGAAGATGAAATGAAAAGCTATATTGCCGACGAGGTAGTAAAAAAACCTTTGGCTGAACTCAACATCAAAGCCATGGATATCTAACTCCGCTTTAAGACCCAACAAAAAAGCCGACCCAATGGGTCGGCTTTTTTGTTGGGTCTTAGGGGGTGTTAACAATTAATGAGCCGCTACTGCTGGAGTTCATTTTTTGCTCCAGTAAGGCAGAGGGAGTGCCGTGTAGTCATTCTACATAAGCGACCGATAACGCAGCTGGGGCGACTTTCGTTTAAAAGTAAGTGAGCCCAGCCCTCCGGGTTGTCCCTGAAAAGGCGTCATCCTGCGTTATTCGTCGCTACTCCCCATTATAGAGAGGGGAGCGACCAAACCGCACTCCTCATGCCTTGACTGACGCCTTTTCAGGGACAGCAGTAGTGACTCATTAATTGTTAACACCCCCTAGCCAGGCTATTTGAACAGCAGCATTAATCCACACCCCAGGTAAGTCAGGCTTACCACAACAGCCACTGTGGTTAGCAAATTCTTGGGGATGTGTAGCTTCTTGCGGTAATCACCTTCTATTTGCCAGCCAGCCAGTATGGAGTTAAAGCAGGCAAACAACAGTGTAAGGCCAGCGTAAATCTGGAATACCTGGCCGGCAAACAGGGCCGACAGGGATTCGTGGCTCAACTCATTACTGACCAATACTTTGATCATCACAATGCCGAATACCACCACCAGGGCGTTGCTCAAGCGTTGGAACAACCACTGGCGAGTACCATTTCCGCTTATCAGGCCCATATCATCACCCCCGCAGCAATACTGATAACCACGCCACCTAAAATGGCAACCCAAGAAATGGCCTTACCACCCTGAAAGTCTTCAAACAAACCAAAGTCCTGAATGATGTGCTTGATGGTGCCCATGCAGTAGTAACCAAAGGCTGTGAGCAGGCCCCAGGCAACAATTTGCGCCAACAGGCTTTCTTTCAGCAGAGTGACCAGTGCTTCAAAGCTCTCTTTCGAGCCCAGGGCCAAGGCCAGTGCCATCAACAAAAAGCCTATGCCCACCCAGCTGATAACGGCACATACACGGTGCAAAATAGACGCAATAGCGGTAATCGGAAACGATACGGTTCCCAGATCAAGGTTTACAGGTCGACTGTTATTCATACTTTATCCTCGTACCCCCACACTGCTTGAAGGGAATGTTCACAAGCGGCATGCATTCTACCAATGAGTAGAGCGGATGGACAGTCATATAACCACCCCTTTAGTAGCAATTCTTTTTAGCTTAGAAAGCGGTTTGGCACACTGGCATTCTGGTTATTTTCAAATAGCGAGATTTTTTAACTGCCAGAAAATAAAAAACCCCTGCAGTCAAAGACATACAGAGGATTTCGGTCTTTCAAAAGAAAGTGGTGGAGCCTAGCGGGATCGAACCGCTGACCTCAACACTGCCAGCGCCTTTTTTAGTGACCTAAATTCTTTAAAATCAATTAGTTATTGTGATTCGAGTGTGCACATTTTGATCAATAATTAAGCATTTTCGGCATATTAGGCATGTTGTGGGCACACTATTGGCACACAGAAATTTATTGGTTGATAGTTAATTTGACCCGGCTCATGGAGGATCGCAGCCGCTTGCGGCGAGAAGTCCTTGAACCGGGTGATTTTGATACCCTTGGATATGGGTTGCAGTTCACCTGCAACCCTGCTCCCGGCGAGGGTGGGATGGCCCAGCGGCCAGGGCGAAGCCCTAAGAGCGCCTATTTCGATTGATCTGGCATCCAGCGTTTACCATCAAATCTCCAAGCCATGCATTGAAGAATATCCTTCCTGCCTAGATATTCCTGAACTCTTTTAATTGATGCGACTGATTGCAATTTTACAGGCCGATATCGGCAATACAGGTTTGACTCACGTTCTTTCAATATGATTTGCGTAGTCTGGCCGCTAATTCCGCCTGTATGAAATACCACGACTGCCAGCTTGTTCGTGATACCGGCAAACTGCAATTGCGACGATGGAACACCTTCCCGGATGACACAACCAGAGCTCCAATCTTCTCCATAAGCTGCCATAGTGAATGTCGGCGGGCGTATTGGTAGTAGTTCCTGAATGTCAGCGGGCAAGTTATCCGGTTGGTGGATTAGCTCAAAAAAGCCCTCATTTTTGATAGCCGTTTCCAGCTCTGTAACCCAGTCTTGAGCAATAACAGCCGGAGAAAAGGTAAACATTAAAGCGATTAAGTAAGCAGATAAGTGGCCAACCTTGTAAAACATCTTGATATCCCTTCAACCATTTTGCATAAGTATAGAGAGGTGCCACTGTTTTTACACTCTCAACCCAGGTAATTGGCCGTGATCTCTATTCTTTCATGGCCCAGCAACTTTGAGACAGTAAGCCGCGTCTGTCTGTCGATTTCCTGTTGTTCAGGGACTAGCTGTTGCTTTGCCGGGCCACCACAGACAGGAGCTGGCCAGCCGGTCAGCTCCATGTATTTCGCTTGAGCGTAAGCGTGGCGCAGACCGTGCAGCTTGTGAAAGCCCGCCTTGGCGGTTTGTTTCTCGTAACGCCGCATTTGCTGGACGTAGGTTAAGTGCCGGGGAATCAACGAGCCTTTGCCCGCCAGTTGATGAACACGGTTCAATACATCTCTTTGCTGCTGGTTTTCAATAGGGATGTTTCTGGCTTTACCCCCTTTGCACCAAGTGGCTTTGAGTATGATGTGGTCGTTCTGGTCAGCGTAGCTGGGCATAAATTTGATGCTTTCTTCCCGTCGCAGACCAAACGCCGCTTGTAGCTCAAGACTAATTTTTATGTGTGGGTCGTCAATCCGACTCAGCCGTTGCTGGTCAAGGCTTTGCGCCTTCGATTTCACGGCTTTGTGTTGAATGGGCTGTATACCATAGTGACTGTTTGAACGGGCCACTACCTGGTGGCGACCTATCTTGTTGGCCCACCAGCGCAAGTAGGACAGGCGGTTTTTGAGGGTACGGGGATTGATGCCTTCTTGCTGGTACTGTTTGACCAGCGCATCCACATGCTTTTGCTTCAGAGAGCGGGCTTTCATGCATCTAAAACCCAGCTTGTGTAAGTCATTGGCCATTTTTTGGAGATTGGCTTCACGGGTGGAGCGGGTGCTGTAGCTGCCGTCCCGGTTGGTTTTGCACAGTTGTTTTAGTTCGTAATTCAGTTTTTGCATCTTGTGGTATCTAGCGTTGTGTTAGATACCGGATTTTGATGGCTGTCGGAAAACAGGCCAGTGGTTCGCATTCGTTGGCTTTGGAAAGTTTAGGGGAATTGGCCGGATGCTTGAAAAAACGTCCGTTACTAACGGTCTTGGGCCAACGAGTGATCAATCACTCAATGCGTATTCCATTGGATTTTAGGTAAAAAAGGCGAACTTGGTTTTGCCATTGTCTTTCGGTACTGACGGACTGTTATCCGATAGCAACGACCGTTACTAACGGTCGTGACGACTCAGTAACGGTGGTGTCGTCCGTTACTAACGGTTGTAACCATTCAGTAACGGACAGATGCTCACAAGCAGCGTTTCAGTACAACGGTCATGGTTGAGGTCAGATTCGTTTTTTCTGGCTTGTGCTTGCTCCTGGCAATGTCTTGTCTGGGGCGGTTAGCAGAGGATCGGTAACGCACAACACCAAAGCGGTGTTCAATCATTCGGTGAGTGTTAATAGTCCAGTGCGGCAATGAACCGCAAAGTGCGCAAGATAAAGACTATTGCGCCGTTGACTGAGGGACACCACTCCCTAAAAACCTGAATGTGGATGATTACCGTCTGGCGTTATCCCTAAAATGGGATAGTCGCCAAAGTTGTTCAAACCATTCAACCGTTTGTACTCGATATTGCTGTTTTCCTCCTGTGTGGGCGTAGTACCTTCAAAGGTTTGTACCACGGTGGGCGGTGCTTGTGCCGGTGGGCAATGCAACCAAAAGCCTCGAAAGGCGCTGTGCTACTGAGAGTGCAGTAGCCACACTTCGGAATTCGTTTTTGGCAGTCAAAGATTATTCAATCTATCCTTATTTACCTTGATGCAAATTGTGCAAAAAAACGGAACGAAATACTGACGTAATTCGTTCATCACTTTCAGAAAGATACCTCTAGCCCAGTCATTGCGCGGCGTGGCCGCCGCGTCACTACTCCGAAAAAACCGAAGCAGTGACGCGGCTATGTGTGGGTTGCAGCAGGATTTGTCGTGTATTGATTGGAAGGGTGAGCTTTTGGTTTATTCGCTCTCAGGGCTCCGCCCTGGCCGCTGGGCCACCCCGCCCTCGCCGGTAGCAGGGTGCATGCTAGCATGCACCCAAAGACAGGCTATTGAAAACCCTGCCAGTCAAGCAGTTCTCCCCGCAAGCGGCTGCGCTCCTCCTGGACAGCCAGGATTCAAGAAAAGATTTTGGTAATATGTAGAAGAAAATCTATTACTTCTTTTCAGGGTTGTTCGTTTGGGCAGTAGCCTCTCTTCCTTTTAAATGGTATTCAATTTGACGTAATTGGTTGAGTGCAGTTTCTCTCGGCAAACTATCTAGTACCGCTTGCCGTTGCTTAGAGCATGCCTCCAGTATTTTAGTCGCATCTGTAATTTGGTTGTTGTTTTCTCGTTTAGAGTCTTTAGTGTGCTGATTCAAACAATCTAAGTACCTTCCTAGAGCAGAGTTATCCTCTGCATTTGATTTAATTGGTATGAGTAGAAAGCAGAAAAGCATAGCTAAAGCAGTAAAGTGTTTCTGTTTGAAAAAAATACCCATCAGTCTCTCCTGTTTGATGCGCTAGGGACTTGAACCTTGCACCATATATCACAGCGGGTTATGTAATGACAAGAAATCAGAGGAAGATTAAGATAATTTAGGGAACATCTGATTAATTGATAAAGCAGCGCCAATTTCTGCAATTCAAAAATTCAGGTGCTCGTTTTCTCCAAATTTTGCGCAAATAACTCGATATTTACACATTTGTTTGCTTT
>NZ_JBRKJK010000024.1:0-20386 GCF_052983295.1 Porticoccus sp. GXU_MW_L64
GTTGAAATTACTCTATGCTGGCGTCATCAACGCTTCGGAAAAATGGACACACCCCGTTCAAAACTGGAATCTGACGTTGTCGCAAATGGCGATTCATTTTGAAGGGCGGTTAGATGGAGCGCTGGATATTTAAAGCGCCACCGCGCTAAACTGACGCCGCTGTGACGGGCTGAAGGTTCTGAGGCCGCTTCGCGGAATCAGGTCCATCAGACCGGCGCAGTGGCCAACAAGCGAAGCGCGTTAGCTTCGATTTGGTGACACAGAATTTTGAACACCCTCAGCAAATTCACCGGTATGTGGACGAATTTCTGAAACTGCTGTTTCTGGGTTAGAGGCCAAATAAAGATAGGGAATCCCTGCTGGGTTTGCTCTTCCTTGTGAAGCCAATCTTTTTGGAGGAGCACCCATTTCGTCCACAGGGAACACCTTATCCTCTTTCTGAATTCTTGACCTATACCACTCACTCTCAAATTCATTAGACCTAACTAACAACTGATCTAATAATTCTCGGAGACGATATTCATCAAATTTGGTACTTGGGAAAAATCTATTTTCATGCATCAATTCTGCTTTAAGCTGTTCCCAATTATTTAATTGATCTGTCTCGCACAATGCAGACGGCACAAACTTTTTACGAACAATTTCACCATCATCTAAAATATCTGCAAGAAGCTGTTTAGCGTTTGCAACATCCATATTTGGAAACATTGCCCAGTCGCTCTTTAACCATTCTACTAAACTTTTTCCTCCCTCATCCTCACTATAAATATATACCAATGATTGAAAGTTATTTCTTAAATCATCTAACTTAATAAGCAAAACATCTTCATCTTGGCAATAGCTGCATTTCCCAGATTCAGCGCCATGAGAAGAAGATATACTATCATTTAGCCATCTATCACCAATGCAATTAGGGCAACACAACATCCCAACCTCACTAACTTGAAAAATAATTAGCTAAGGTTTCTATGTGGTGTTTCATAGATAGCTTCTTGACATACCCAAGGCCAGGGAAGTGCCCTCTCTTATGTAGATCAATAAACTCATTAACAGCCTCCGTTCTAAGAATATTATTCCCATCTCTTTGAAGCTCTCCAACCAGCTTCTCGAGTGCTTCTGCAAACTTACCAGCAGGGTCTTTAGGGTCATCCTGTCTTATCGATTTAAAATGATGGATATGCATTTCATCATCTTTATCTGGGTCGATAAATGTTAAATGAATTGCCACGGCATATGCAGGGCCACCAGATTCCGAATAATCATCTCCAACTATCAAAAAGTCACCAAACCCATCCATTCCTTCTTCATCGAAAGTAGCATGCAAGTCTGAAAAGAACTCTACCTCTGGGTGCTCACGATTAGTTCGCTTCTGGAAACCATCTCTTAGCAAAATCCTTTCCGCTTTTCGGAAATGCTTTTGATATAACTTTCCACAACTTTCATCGTGAAAAATATGACGAATAGTTGATACACTATTACCTATCGATCCAACAAGCAATCTTGCCTCGGAAAAACCGGCATGGATAAAAGTCACGTTTTGCTCTTGAAACTGACTATAAATGGATACAACGTCATCTACAGTTAACTCCTCCGTTAGCAAAATACCCGGAGAGATACCAGAATAGCTAACAAATTCATTTTGCATCAACGCTAATATGTTATTCCCATTATTTGAATGGTCTCCATGATACGGATTTACGATTACGACAGCTTCAGCGTCAGCATTCTGTATAGCAACAAGAGTCTTTTGCAATCCACCTAGAGCTTCCTTAACTGGCTCAATAATTGGGACAAATCCTGCTTTTTTTAAAGTTTCTACACTTTCTCTGATGGTAATAAGTTCATATTGTTTCCCTCTAAAATATGGATGGTACATAATTCAATCAATTCCATTTCAATGCTGTGTTAATTGGCGTATCCAATGCTTGGACAAGTTTATCGTGGTCCTTTTTACGCAACGATGTTGATAGCGCGGCCGCCTGTAAAGATATAGGAAGCGCATCCAACAACTCGGCTAAAGGCAGCAGGCTTCGGGTATCTCTCAATACCCTCACCATACCTTCATGAGCTTGGACTGGCTCCAAACTTATAAACTGCTCTCGCAACGCACTATACATTTTCGTATTTGGAAGAACAGGTATTTCAAAACCATAACTTTCTAGTATTTTTTTAGCTTCTCGCTGCTGAATAGCTTGAAATATAGCATCTGGGGAAACCCTCTCTGGCAAATCAAGAGCTTCACGAACAGTGGAAATTTGGTATCTATCTGATAACAACATCACACCAACATCGTCTGGCACTGAAGAGAGTACGGCATCAAGATGATTTTCCCCTGCAATAACATTAACTTTGGCAAATACCTGTCTATAAGAAATAATCTGTTTCTCTAAACGAGACAAAGAATCCCTTTCTGACTTAATTTCATAAACAGTTGAAGTACCATTAAGAATCACACTGTCTGCTTTGTTGTTACAAGCTCTAAACTCATTCAGCATCACCGCAGTCTGTAGAGAGTGTGTCCCTAGTAATACCTTGTGAGTTATAGCAGCCTTATATATATACTCGTGGCGATAGTGTTTTCTCTTTAAAAGAGAAAATGCGGCATCGAAAAGATGTCTTACTGAGTCATTAGGACTGGTTAAATCAAGAACTGATAACTCCTTTGCTAACCTAGCAAATAGTGAAGACCTACCTTTGTTTGCTAGCTCTCGAATCAAACCAGAAGAAAATAACCTAGAAACAGCCGAAAGTTGTTGATCTTCAAGAACTTTATACGCCACAGACATGATTAACCCACCCTTTTAACCATTCTAGATCATCTTGTTTTAATTACAAAGAACATAGTTCAGCTAGCTTCATCGTCTGGATACAGACTGTTATATATCTCGTATGCTTGGTTTCGGGCACTTAAAGCTAAATAGCTGGCAATTGCCTCCAAGCATAGAAACGTAATACCTTGCCAACTAGTGATAACAGTAGAAATTTGAACCCAATGTGTTTTAGACACATTGCCTTGAGCAATATGACCGAGTATCACCCCCATAGGGGCAATAATTATTGTGATGATGAAAGCTAGAAATAGGCTATTGCTGAACTTGAGCAGATAAGCAGCGTGCTCTTCTTGAGTTCTTCGTGACATGTCGCTGACTTTCATGTCTTCTCCTTGCGTTCTACCACGTCCACGGGAGGCCATAGGCTCCAGTTTTTGTAATAGAGGATTATATATGAAACTGGAGGAAGATATTACCACTCATCACCTAATAGACTGCACCTATCAAGATTGAGTGCTGCAAAGATGAATTCCGTAAAAATTGCGTATTAGATGGTGCGCTGTTGTACTCTATTGTGCTGTTCTGCTGTAGGTGCTCGAAATTTAGTTCAATTAATTCAATGATTTAAAAAATAACTTCAAGTTTCATAATGCTGGGGTCACTGGTTCAAGTCCAGTCATAGCTACCATATCTTTCAAAGGGTTACGTACGCGTAGCCCTTTTTGTTTCTCCCGAATGCGTGATTTTTGCGTGACCCTTTACGGGGCTTAGTCATCGGGCTTTTCAGTAGCGTTAGTGTCGGCGTCGATCCGCGCTCAAAACTCATCCTTTCCACAGCTCAATCAACTCCTCGATTTCTAGCACTCAATATCCACTCCGGCTTCGCACAGCGTCGGCGCACCCGAGAAGCGACACAACCCAAAGTGTCAACGCAAAGTATTCATTCCGGTTCAGATAGCTTATTATTGGTCAAAAAAACAACGAATATCCGGGTAGGGTGGTATCTATGCATATCGGCAAGTGGGCAGTCTTACTGTTTGTCTTCTGGTGTTTTCTTTCAGGGTACATTGAGCCATTACTGTTGAGTTTTGGTGCGGTATCTGTCGCCATTGTACTTTTCGTATTGCATCGAATGGATGCGGTTGATCAAGAACCGGAAGCAGTCGGCAATGGCCTCCAGATTATGCGTTACACCGCCTGGCTTCTGGGCCAGATCATGCAATCCAGCACTCATGTCACCAAATTGGTATGGGGCTCATCAAGCCAGGTTTCACCTTGTCTGGCGAAAATATCAGCGCAGGATGTGCCACCGGAAAATCGAGTGCTTTACGCCAATTCCATCACCCTCACCCCGGGCACACTGAGTGTCGACCTGGAAGACGGTGAGATTACTGTCCATGCGTTGCAAAAGGCGTCCATTGAGCAGCTGGAACAAGGCGATATGGAAAGGAAAATCACAGACATTTGGGGTGACAACAAATGACTGACGTTCTGGCAGCAGCCTGCATTGCTATTCTGGTGGTTATGGCAATTGCCCTGGCCAGAGCATTTAAAGCACCAACAGTTTATGACCGCATTCTGGGCGTCAATATGTTTGGCACCAAGACTGTGTTGTTTATTGCGGCAGTTGGTTTTTTGATGGGGCGGCCAGATTTTCTGGATATCGCTATTGTTTATGCACTTATAAATTTTATCGGGATGGTTGCGGTACTTCGCTTCTTTGAATACACCGCGCCGGCCGAATAACAACCCACACAACAACGGCAACACATGTTTATGGTAGATATTGTCAGCAGCATATTGCTTATTTCAGGGGTATTTTTTGGCTTCAGCGGCGCAGTCGGGCTGTTTAAATTCCCCGACTTCTTTACCCGTGTACACGCCGCCAGCGTCACCGATTCCATCGCCGCCATCTTGATTATTAGCGGTTTACTGCTGCAAACATCGTTCGACCTGAACACCGCCAAACTTGTATTTATTCTGATGTTTCTGATGATCACCAGCCCTACTGCCTCACACGCCCTGGCAAAATCTGCCCGCCATGGCGGGTTGCTGACACTGGCAGAAGAAAAACAGGAGCAAGCACGCTAATGGCCGAGTTGATTGATTTGGTGCTGCTGGCAATGCTTGCGCTCACCGCATTGCGAATTATTTTTTTGAAGGATTTATTTGCTGTGGTGATGCTGTTTGGCATCTACAGCTTTTTATCCGCCCTTATCTTTATCAACCTGGACGCGGTTGATGTCGCCTTTACCGAGGCTTCAGTGGGTGCGGGCATTTCCACTGTTTTGATGCTTGGAACGCTGGCATTAACAGGCCGCAAGGAAAAGAAAAACTCGCATTCTTCCCTGCTTCCCTTATTGGTTGTCACAGTCACGGGGGCAGCGTTGATTTACGGCACACTGGATATGCCGCCGTTTGGCGACCCGGACAACCCGGTACATCAGCACGTTGCTCCAAGATATATAGAAGAATCCCCCAGTGAAGTTGGCCTTCCCAACATGGTCACCTCGGTACTGGCAAGCTACCGTGCCTTCGATACCCTGGGTGAAGTGGTGGTGGTATTCTCGGCGGCAATCGGTGTGCTTGCCTTGCTCGGTATCCGGCGCAAGAAAGACAGTGACCTGGAGTCCGGCTTGAAAGAGCACAAAGTGCTTCATGTCATTGCCAAAATCGTAATTCCCCATGTGATTCTTTTCGCACTCTATGTTCAGTTTCATGGTGATTTTGGACCAGGAGGCGGTTTCCAGGCCGGAGTGATCGCAGCGGCGGCATTTATTTTATATGCCCTGGTATTC
The DNA here is from genome assembly GCF_052983295.1 of Porticoccus sp. GXU_MW_L64. Taxonomy (NCBI): domain Bacteria; kingdom Pseudomonadati; phylum Pseudomonadota; class Gammaproteobacteria; order Cellvibrionales; family Porticoccaceae; genus Porticoccus; species Porticoccus sp. GXU_MW_L64. Next base: position 5,570 of record NZ_JBRKJK010000024.1, read on the forward strand.
GGGCTGCCCAACGCCCTGGCTGTGGTTGGCCCCAAATTCCTGAAGTGGATGGCTTCTTTTGGTGTATTGCTGTACGCCGGGGTTGGCTTGGTCAGCATGATGAAAGGAGGCCAATTCCTTGACTACAACAAACTCGCCGCTGACCCAATCGCCGGCCAACACTACGGCATCATCATTATTGAGCTGGGCGTTGGCATTACCGTTTTTGCGGTGATGTTGAGTATTTTTTACGCCTTTAGCAGCCAGGCAGAGAGGTCAAACGTCCAGTGAGCTTTATTCTCGATTATTACAACTACTGGGTCGTCGTGTTTTTGATGATGGCCGGGTTTTATATTGTTATTTCAGCCAACAATCTGGTGAAAAAAATTGTCGGTCTGAATATTTTTCAAACCTCTGTCTTTATGCTTTATATCTCTATGGGTAAGGTCAGTGGAGGTACTGCACCCATTTTGGTGGAAGGCGTCAGCCTGTATTCCAACCCACTCCCCCATGTGTTGATTCTGACCGCGATTGTTGTTGGCGTAGCCACTACAGCGGTGGGGCTGTCGCTGATTGTGCGCATCAAGCGAGCCTATGGCACGGTTGAAGAAAATGAATTTCAGAACAAGGATGACGCCATCTAATGTTAGAACAACACTTGGCTGTACTCCCTGTCCTTCTGCCGTTAATCGCCGCCCCCATCACGCTGATTTTGGGTCGTTCGCTGTTGTCATGGGGCTTCGCCACCCTGGTGAGCGGATGCGCTTTTTTGGTATCCATGCAGCTGTTGGTCGCCGCGTTATCCGATGGTGTACTGAGCTACGCCGTTGGCGATTGGCCACCACCTTGGGGCATTGAATTGCGCATCGATGCCGTCAATGCCTTTGTCTTGCTGGCGGTGTCTGCCATTTCAACGCTGGTGCTGATTTATTCCAAAGACAGCATCGAAAAAGAAATCGAAAAGTCCAGGCATTCTCTGTTTTACACGGCCCATCTGCTCTGTCTGGCCGGCCTATCCGGAATTTTGATTACAGGTGATGCGTTTAACTTGTTTGTGTTCCTGGAAATTTCCTCGCTGGCTACCTACACATTGGTCAGCCTGGCGTCGGATCGACGCTGCCTGACGGCGGCGTTCCGCTATCTGGTGATGGGCACCATTGGTGCGACCTTTATTCTGATTGGTGTGGGCCTGCTGTATATGAAAACCGGCACCCTCAATATGCTGGATCTGGCCAGCCGAATCGACCTCTACGACAGCAGCCGCACCATCAACACCGGCCTGGCATTCATTATTGTCGGCGTCAGCATCAAGATGGCTCTATTCCCCCTGCATATGTGGTTACCACCCGCCTATACAGAGTCTCCTTCTGCGGTCAGCGCCTTTCTGTCAAGCACCGCAACCAAGGTCGCCGTGTATGTGATGATTCGTTTTATCTTCACTATTTTTGGGGTAGACCACGTATTTGAAGAAATGGGAATGGACATTATTTTGATGGCCCTGGCGGTTGTAGCCATCTTTAAATGCTCCTACATGGCAACCGTGCAAAGCAACGTTAAAACCGTATTGGCCTACAGCAGTGTGGCGCAAATTGGCTACATGATATTGGGCCTGAGTCTGGTCAGCGTAACCGGCTTGATGGCGGGCGTGATTCATATCTTCAACCACGCGCTTATGAAAGGTGCATTGTTTATGGCGGCTGGTGCGGTATTTTATCGGCTCGGCTCGGTGGACATTAAAGCCTTTAGAGGCCTGGGCCGACACATGCCTCTGACCATGGCAGCGTTTACCATCGCGGGTTTGAGTATTATCGGCGTACCACTGACTGTGGGCTTTGTCAGTAAGTGGTACCTGGTTACTGCAGCCCTTGAACAAAACCACTGGCTGATTGCAGCGCTTGTATTGGTGGGCTCTCTGCTTGCGGTGGTGTACGTTGGGCGCGTACTGGAAGCGGCCTATTTCAAAAAATTGCCCGAAAATATCGACCCAAACACCGTTAAAGAAGTGCCCGCGCTGATGCTGGTGCCGATGTGGATACTGGTACTGGCAAATATTTATTTTGGTATTGATACCAGCCTGACCACCGAAGCCGCCGGCAGCGCCGCCGAATGGTTGTTCCAGAATAACAGTGCCAGCGCAGCGGAGATGTCGAAATGAATCTCTGGCAAGCTGTCGAACCTTCTCAATTAATTGCGCTTTCCATCATAGTGCCGTTTATCGGTGCCTTACTGGTTGTGGCAACCGGCAAAAAACCCAATCTACGGGAAGCAGTGACGCTGGCCACTGCGGTCATTTTGTTCACCATCGTTTTGGCAATCACCGACCACACCATGCAGGGCTCTACTTTACAAGGGTCGGCACTTTCTCTGGATGTGATCGAGATTTTCCCCGGCCTGGGTTTGAACTTCGATGTAGAACCACTCGGCGTGCTGTTTGCACTGGTGGCCAGCTTTCTCTGGATTATTACCAGTATCTACGCCATTGGCTATATGCGTGGTCACCACGAAAAAAACCAGACCCGCTTTTTTTGCTGTTTCGCCTTGGCCATCAGTTCGGTCATGGCCATTTGCTTCTCCGGCAACCTGCTGACGCTGTTTGTATTTTACGAAGTACTGACGCTATCCACCTACCCACTGGTCACCCATGCGGGCAGCGACGCGGCCAAACGGGGCGGTCGAATCTATCTGGGTATTTTGCTCAGTACTTCTATTATCTTCCTGCTGTTCGCTGTGCTGGGCACCTATGTCCTCACCGGCACACTGGAGTTTCGACCGGGCGGCATTTTTGACGACTCCCACAGCAAGACTGTACTTGCCGTGTTGCTGGTGTTGTTCTGCTACGGCATCGGCAAGGCCGCCATTATGCCATTCCACCGCTGGTTGCCAGCGGCCATGGTTGCGCCGACACCGGTCAGCGCCCTGCTGCATGCGGTTGCCGTGGTAAAAGCCGGCGTGTTCAGTATTCTGAAAGTAGCGATCTATATCTTTGGCATCGATGGTCTGTCGGATCTCGCCACCACAGACATCATGCTCTACATCGCTACGGCAACGGTTCTGCTGTCGTCGTGCATCGCCATGACCAAAGATAACCTGAAAGCGCGGCTTGCCTATTCAACCGTCAGCCAGTTGAGCTATATCGTGGTGGGCGCCCTGCTCGCTTCTTCCGTTGCCGCAGCCGGTGCCGCACTGCACATTGCCACCCACGCTGTGGGCAAAATTACCTTGTTCTTCTGTGCTGGCGCGATAATGGTGGCCAGCCACAAAAAGAATATCAGTGACATGGTGGGCCTGGGCCGGCAAATGCCCCTGACTATGGCGGCGTTTGCCATTGGTGCCATCAGTATCATCGGCCTGCCTCCCATGGCGGGCACCTGGAGCAAATGGTACCTGACCATTGGCGCGTTAGAAGCAGACAAACTGATTGTGGTTGCCGCGCTGATGATCAGCTCGCTGCTCAATATCGCGTATTTGCTGCCGATTCCCATCAAAGCGTTTTTCAACACCCAAGGTGAAGGTGCAACAGCCTGGTCCTGGGCCGAGACCAAAGAAGCGCCTCTGCCCATGCTCATTGCGTTGGGAGTGACCTCTTTCGGGTGCCTGGCCCTGTTCTTCTATCCTCAGCCGCTGATTGATCTCATCAATTTGATTCCAGGTGTCTCTACCACCGTCAGTTTCTACGAATAAGGGAGAAGGCTAAATGTCTGATCATCACGATTCCGATGGCTGGTTCGATAAGCCAGAAAACGTGCGCAAGATACTCAAAGTGTTTTATGTACTTTGCGCGTTATTGGTGATCGCGGACTTTATTGTGCACCGCCACATTTACCACAGCTGGGAAAATGTGCCTGCCTTTTACGCCATTTACGGCTTTGTGGGCTGTTCTATTCTGGTGTTTGTGGCGAAATGGATGCGATCGTTTTTGATGCGTGGGGAAAATTACTATGAAGATGAAGAACTACGATGAATAGTCATCGCTGTCCCACAAACTTCAAAAGCCTGAATTGGGTATTGATTGATGTGACCGTGGCCAGCATGGATGCTGGCCTCGAGCCTCCAGGGAAGGGTCTACGGCGTGTCACAGCAAGCAATACCCAATTCAGGCCTACCAATAAACCAGAACGTCTTATCAACCGAGCACACCCAGTCTCAAGCTCGTTTTTTATGGGGCAGCGGCAATGAATAGTGTTATCCCTTTTCTGCCATTAATGCTGGCAGCCCTGGCAGCGCTTTTTCTGCGAGGCTGGGCACGCAATATCATTATGCTGGTCGCCCCGATTGTTGGTGGCCTCAACTTGCTGGGCCTGGAGCACGGTGTGTTCTGGTCCATGGAGTTTATGGGCTATGCCCTGGAACCTGTAAAAGTAGACAAACTCAGTCTGATGTTTGGCTACCTGTTTCATATCGCCGCCCTGATTGCGGTGATTTATGCCCTTCATGTAAAAGACACCACGCAACACGTGGCCGGGCTATCCTATGCGGGCAGCGCTGTCGGTGCTGTATTTGCAGGGGATTTGCTCACGCTGTTTGTCTTCTGGGAACTGCTGGCACTGACCTCGGTGTTTCTGATATGGGCAAGAAGAACAGACCGCGCCTACTCGTCCGGTGTTCGCTACCTGATTTTTCAGGTGCTGTCCGGTGTATTGTTGCTGGCGGGGTTGCTAATTTTTGCGCAAGTAAACAACAGCTTGTTGTTTACCGACATTGGTTTGCAACATGAGGGTATCGCCCAAATTGGCGCCTGGTTGATCTTCCTGGCGTTCGGCATCAAGAGCGCGTTCCCGTTTGTCCATAACTGGCTTACCGATGCCTACCCGGAAGCCACTCCCAGCGGCACCATTTTCCTCGCATCCTTTACCACCAAAGTGGCGGTGTATGCCTTCGCACGGGCCTACGCCGGTGAAGAAATTCTGGTTTGGATTGGCGTCACCATGGCCTGCTTTCCGATCTTCTACGCGGTGATCGAAAACGATCTGCGCCGGGTACTGGCCTACAGCCTGATTAACCAGATCGGCTTTATGATTGTGGGCATCGGTATTGGTACCTCCCTGGCCCTAAACGGCGCTGTGGCTCACGCCTTTAACGACGTGATTTTTAAAGGTCTGTTGATGATGACCATGGGTGCGGTGCTGTACAAAACCGGCAAAATCAATGGCTCGGAACTGGGCGGCCTGTACAAGAGCATGCCGAAAACTACCATACTCTGTATTGTTGGTGCCGCGTCTATTTCGGCATTTCCGTTGTTCAGTGGCTTTGTCTCAAAATCGATGATAATGGCGGCGGCGGTAAAAGAAGGCTACGACTATGTGTGGTTGCTGTTGTTGTTTGCAGCGGCAGGTGTGTTTCACCACGCGGGCATCAAGATTCCTTACTTTGCCTTCTTTGCCCACGATTCCGGCATTCGCACTACAGAAGCACCAAAGAATATGCTGATCGCCATGACCCTGGCCGCTATTGCCTGTGTGGTGCTCGGCTCGTTTCCGGCGCAAACCGTTTATGCCCTGTTGCCCTGGGAGCATAACTATCAGCCATACGACGTCACCCACGTACTGACCCAACTGCAACTGTTGTTCTTCTCGGCTGCAGCGTTTGTGTGGCTAAACCTGTACAAGCTGTACCCACCGGAGCTGCCATCAACCAACCTGGATGCGGATTGGCTATACCGCAAACTGGCTCCGGCTTTCATCCAGCGAATTGCCAGTGCGGTCTACGGTATTTACGAGAGTATCGAAAAATCCATTGTCGCATCCATCAGGCAAATCATTCAAAATTCTTACGATGCTGAGGAAAACAAGCCCAAAGGTTATTTTGCCCGGCTGTGGCCAACGGAGACCATGGTAGTTTGGGTGGCCGGATTGTTGGCGGCTTTTTTGGTGTTCTACTACATTTAGAGCAACCAATCAGTCCTGTTGAAATTCATCCTCGGTGCAACTGAGAAAGTCCTCGGCGCTGTGCCGCTCTGGTAACTGTTCTTCCGGCTCACCCCAGGTGCGATTGACCATGCGCCCACGCTGCACCGCCGGGCGAGCGTCAATAGCTTGCGCCCAGCGCTTGACGTGCTGGTAACTGGCCACATCCAAAAATTCCGCCGCATCGTACAAACGGCCCAGCACCAGGGCACCGTACCAGGGCCAGGTGGCTATATCGGCGATGCTGTAGTCGTCACCGCAAAGGTAAGTGTTGTCCGCCAGGCGGCGATCCAGCACATCCAGCTGGCGCTTCACCTCCATGGTGAAACGGTCGATGGGATACTGCCACCTCTCCGGGGCGTAGCTGTAAAAATGACCAAAACCGCCCCCCAAATAAGGCGCACTGCCCATTTGCCAGAACAGCCAGGACAGGCACTCATGGCGCTTTTCCGGGGCGGGTAAAAAGGCATCAAATTTTTCCGCCAGATACAGCAGGATGGCGCCGGATTCAAAAACCGGCACCGGCTCGGCACCGCTGCGGTCCACCAGTGCCGGAATTTTTGAATTGGGGTTGATGGCCACAAAGCCGCTGCTGAACTGGTCGCCATCGGTAATGCTGATGGGGTAGGCATCGTATTCGGCACCGCTGTGGCCAGCCGCCAACAGCTCCTCCAACATCACCGTTACCTTGACACCATTGGGCGTTGCCAGGGAGTGCAGTTGCAGCGGATTGTCACCCACCGGCAAGTCCTTGTCGTGGGTGGCACCGGCTATGGGGCGGTTGATGCTGGCGAACTCGCCGCCGTTTTCAGCCTCCCAGGTCCAGACTTTGGGTGGAATGTACTTCGCTGACTGATCCATTCTGCTTCCTCGTTATAAATAATTTATGTAAGACCACTTACCAGCCATTTTGATCAATGTAATGTCGCAGGTTTTTCGGTCGATAACTGTCGTCCTGCTGCCAGCGCTGTTTCACGGAAGGGTGTATCAATACGCTGCCGAAACCGTGGTCGATGGGCCGTAAAAAACGTTTCCGCACTCGATAGAAGCTGCGCCTTGACGGGTGCAGGCGCGCCAGTGGGTTGTTGCTGATGTTATTGAGCAAATGGGATTCCACTCCCAGGCCATGCCCCCTGGCCTCCGCCAGCATCCAGCGCAGGGCGTGGTCAGACAACAGGCTGCCATCGCCATCGGGTTTCTGGCTGCCACCCACATCGCTGTGGGAACCGGCAAACCACATTTGCTGCAAGTCCAGGTTCTCACGGGGCTGCCAGACGGTGGGTTCAAAATCGCTGCGCTGTTCATCAATGGCCAGGGCGTGGCGGGCAACGCTGACATTGCGGCCCAGTTTGGTGTCGTAAAACTCGTCTTTGTCATCGAACAGGCCGAGGAACGACAGGGGAATACCCATGGCACCCACGGTGTCCCACACGCCGACAAAGGTCACTTGCCGGGAGCGATGACTGTGAGCACGGCGAAAAGCCACCGAATTTTCACCCCTGGGAGCGTTGCGTGCACCAGACTTTTTATAGAGCTTGAACGCCTCGGCAATCAGGGCAGCATCCGGCCTTTTGAGAATACCGCAGTTGTTGATCATGCCGCACAAGCTGCGCACGGTGTAGGCGCCGCGACTGAAACCAAACAACCATATCTCGTCCCCCGGCGCGTAGTTCTGCACAATGTAGCGGTAGTTGTCGACGATATTTTTGTGCAGCCCCTTGCCGGTGATGCCACCGGATATGCGGCTTTCGTAACTGCCTACGCCCCAGTCATAAAACACCTGCTGCCCGGCACCATCCGCCGCTACCGGACGAATGGCCCGAGCCAGTTTGAGCACATTGGTGGGGAAGTCTTTGGCGGGATCCTGCTCCGGGCGATTCCAGGTGCCGTCGGCACAGATAACGATGCGTTTCACTGCGTTCTCCTTGTGATTTCCTGTATCACAAAGAGTAGCATACGGCTGCGAGCGTCGGGCTGCGGGCCGCGAGCAGAATGGCACTTACTTAAACAGCGTTGAAGCACATGGATTCCCGCCTTCGCGGGAATGACGAGAATTACGCTCGGGCAGCTCGCCGCTCGTAGCCCGAAGCTCGCAGCTTATTTAACGGTTTCCCCATGCGCCTGTTTATCAGCGTGGTAAGAGGAGCGCACCAACGGCCCACTGGCCACATGTTTGAAGCCGATGGAATAGGCGTATTCGGCGTACTCCTCAAATTCATCCGGGTGCACAAAGCGATCTACCGGCAGGTGGTCTTTGGAGGGTTGCAGGTACTGGCCCACCGTGAGCATGTCAATATCGTGTTCACGCATTTCGTAGAACACTTCCAGCAGTTCATCCCTGGTTTCACCCAGGCCCACCATCAGGCCGGATTTGGTGGGCACCTTGGGGTTGAGCCGGCCATATTCCTGCAACAACTTCAGCGACCACTTGTAATTGGCACCGGGGCGCGCCTCGCGGTACAGACGGGGGATGGTTTCCAGGTTGTGATTGAACACATCCGGTGGCGTGGCACTGAGAATATCCAGCGCCGGTTCCATGCGGCCGCGAAAATCCGGCACCAGAATTTCCACTTCCAGGTTGGGGGACAAAATGCGCGCTTCGCGAATGCAGTCAGCGTAGTGCTGGGCACCGCCATCGCGCAGATCGTCGCGATCCACGGAAGTGATCACCACGTACTTGAGCTTCATGTCGGCGATGGCTTTGGCCAGGTTCAGCGGTTCGTCCACATCCAGCGGATTGGGTTTGCCGTGGCCCACATCGCAGAACGGGCAGCGACGGGTGCAGATGTCGCCCATAATCATAAATGTGGCGGTGCCGCCGCCAAAACACTCGCTGAGGTTGGGGCAGTTGGCTTCTTCACACACAGTGGAGAGCTTATGGTTGCGCAGGGTCTTTTTGATCTCTGCCACTTTCGGCGAACTGGACATGCGCACCCGAATCCAGTCCGGCTTACGCTGGTAACTGTCGGTGGCAACCACCTTCACCGGAATCAGTTCCACCTTGTCCGCATCCCGCAGTTTTTCGCCCTGCACCCGGCGGCGGGTCTTGCGCACCGGTTGCAGTTTGGCAGCGTCTACGGCCAGTTCTTCATCGTTGCGGGTGAGGTCTGTCATGTTGTGTCTCTGCTGTGGCGGATTACGCTTCGCTAATCCGCCCTTCAAGTATTTCACCGGGCTGATCGGCATACTGCCAACCATCAAAGCCCAGGTTGTCGGCCATACGTCCGACAAGCTGTTCTTCCAGCGCGCCATAGCTGGGCAGGCCGCACTGTACCAGGTCTTTCATTTGCACCATTTTCAGGCCAGCGTAACCGCAGGGGTTGATGCGGGTGAAGGGCGACAAATCCATATCGATATTAAACGCCAGGCCGTGATAGCTTTTGCCCTTGCGCACCCGCAGTCCCAGCGAGGCAATTTTGTCGTCATTGACATACACCCCGGGGGCATCCGCTTTGGGGGCGGCGACAATACCATAAGGGGCCAGGGTTTCCACTATGCTCTGCTCAATGGCGCTCACCAATTGGCGCACCCCCAGACCTTGCCGACGCAAATCCACCATGGGATAAGCGACAATCTGGCCGGGGCCGTGGTAAGTCACCTGGCCGCCGCGATCCACTTGCACTACCGGGATATCTCCCGGCATCAGCACATGTTCCGCTTTGCCCGCCTGCCCCTGGGTAAACACCGGGTCGTGCTGTACCAGCCAGATTTCGTCGCGGGTAGCCTCGTCGCGACTGTCGGTAAACGCCTGCATAGCGGCAAACACCGGCGCATAGGGCTGGCGGCCGAGCTGACGGACTGTGATAGTTTTATCAGCTGTCATTCTGAGCGTAGCGAAGAATCCCGTACTTCGCATTTGTAAAGAGATCCTTCGCTTCGCTCAGGATGACAGTGGGCAAATGACTGCATCAAATCACCATATGCACCATAGGGTGCTCTTTGAGATCGGCGAAAATGGCTTCCAGCTGGGGCTTGCCGGTGCAGATGATAGTGGCGGTTATGGCCTGAAAAGTGCCCTTGCTGCTGTCGCGCACGGTCACCCGGCTGGCATCGAAATCGTCCACGTGGCGCTGCATCACTTCCAGTACAAAAGCGTGAAAATCCGGGTGCGCCTTGCCCATTACCTTGATGGGGTAATCGCAGGGGAACTCTATTTTCGGAGCGTCTTGCTGTTCCATGGCGATCAACTGAAGATACCCACGAAAAACAATTTGATGCTGTCCCACATGCGGGCAAAAAAGCCCGCTTCGGGAATTTCGCGGTCCGCCACCAAAGGCAGTTCGCGCAACACTTCGCCATCGTAGCTGACGGTGACCGTACCCAATTGTTGGCCCAGGGCCACCGGCGCCTCGATCAGTTCCGGGGCATTGACGTTAATATCCAGCTTTTTGGCAGCGCCGTAGGGCACGGTCAGTTGGGTTTCTTCCGCCACCACCAGGTTGATGTGCTCACCCTCGCCGTACCACACCCGGGCATTTTCCTGCATCACCTGCTGGGCGCTAAAAACCCTGGCGCTCTCGAAATAACGGAAACCGTAGGACAGCAGTTTTTGCGATTCACTGGCGCGAGCTTCGTCGCTGTCGGTACCCATCACCACGGCAATAAGGCGCATGCCATCGCGCAGCGCAGAGGATACCAGGCAGTAGCCCGCCGCCTCGGTGTGGCCGGTTTTGATGCCATCCACCGACTTGTCGCGCCACAACAGGCGGTTGCGGTTGGGCTGGGGTTTGTCGATGTTGTACTTGAAGTATTTTTCCGAATAGATGGCGTAGTGTTCCGGGTGATCCCGAATCAGCGCCCGCGCCAGCAGCGACAGGTCGTAGGCGGTGGTAAGGTGCCCTTCCGCCGGCCAGCCGGTGGCGTTTTCGTAGTTGGTGTTGTTCATGCCCAGCAGTTGCGCCTGCTGATTCATTACATCGGCAAAGGCGCCTTCACTGCCCGCCACGTATTCCGCCAGCGCCACGGAAGCGTCGTTGCCGGACTGGATAATCACCCCGCGCAGCAGGTCGATCAGTTTGACCTCGGTACCTTCGCGCACAAACATTTTGGAGCCACCCATACGCCACGCCTTGACGCTGATGGGCACCATATCCTGCTCGTTGATTTTGCCCTGGTGGATATCTTTGGAGACGATGTAACTGGTCATCATCTTGGTAAGGCTGGCGGGCTCCAACTGTTCGTTGGCGTTGTGTTCCACCAGAATCTCACCGGTGTCCGCATCCACCAGAATCCAGGCCTTGGCAGACAGCTCCGGGGGGGCAGGAGTGATGGCAGTGACCAGTGGCGTCAGCAGGCAGAAAAAAGCAGCCAGCAGAATGTTACGACCCGTGCGGTGGTTGGGTAACTTGATCATGGCGGTTCCTTGAAATAGCAGGATGCAGATGTTTGATATGTCATCCTGAACCCAGTGAAGGATCTCGAACAGCCAGGCAAGGAGATCCTTCGCTATGCTCAGGATGACAGACGGCAAGAGCATCTAAAAATCGGCGGCAATTCTACCACGTATGGAAAGCGGGAATCAGTGAAACAGAACCGTCAAAACTGAACCAAAAATGGAGATAGTTTTTCCTTTTGGCGCACCAGTGCTTTAAGGCGTTGCTGGTCTTCATGCCCAACCACCGGGCCAATCAGTACCTTGTACAGCAATCCTTTTGGCCCTTCGTTAATGGTCATCAGCACCGGGTAGTCCGCCCAGCGGCGCAACCTCGCCTGCATCTGCAACGCGGGCCTGGCTTTGGAAAAAGCCGCCAGTTGCAGGTAGCTGCCCTTTTCCATGGGTTTGCCGGTTCGCGCAGGTCTCACCGGTTCGGCCTGCACCTGCGCCCGGGGCCGAGCCCCCACGGGATCGATGTATTCCACCTCCACTTGCGCCAGGCCATCATCGGCAAAATCCAGCTTCTTGGCGGCGGCGTAAGACAGGTCGATCAAACGGTCGTGCAAAAACGGCCCGCGATCATTCACCCGCACCACCACCTGACGGTTGTTTTCCAGGTTGGTGACTTTGACGTAGGCGGGGATTTTCAAGGTTTTGTGAGCGGCGCTCATGGCGAACATATCGTAGGTTTCGCCGTTGGCAGTGGGCCTGCCGTGGAATTTGCTGCCATACCAGGACGCCATACCGCGCGCCTTGTAGCCACGATTATCCGGCAGCAGGTGGTAGGTTTTACCCAGGGCGCGATAGGGGTTGGTGTTACCGGCGCGAGTGATGGGCTCCACTCTGGGAACCGCATCGGGAATCTGGCTGACATCTCTGTCCTGGCGCGGCGGGCGATCGTCCTTGTAATAGTTGGAGCTTTCGCAGCCGCCCAGCAACAGGGCTGCCGCCAGCGGCCACAGATAAACTTGAAGGTGTGTGCAATGGCTTTTCCGCAAGGTTATTTCTCTGCGAGGTGAGGTTCCATGCGTTCGCGAATCGCCTGGCTCACCTGATACACCGCCATGGCGTACATATTGCTGCGGTTATAGCGGGTAATCACGTAGAAGTTGTGCAGGCCAAACCAGAACTCAACACCATTTTGACCGTCCAGCTTGATGGCCGAAGCCATGGCGTCCGGAGAGGCAAATTCCACGGGGAAGTAACCGTGTTCACTGAACTCCAGAATGGTGCGATCCGGTTTCAAACCCTTGGTGACCACATCGGGGGAGTAATCCGGCTTCAGTTTGACACGGGTGGCCACCGGCTCGCCGTCTTGCCAGCCGTGTTCGGCGAAGTAATTGGCGACACTGCCAATGGCGTCGGTGGTGTTGTTCCAGATATCGGCAAAACCGTCGTTGTCGTAATCCACCGCGTAGGCGCGATAGCTGCTGGGAATAAACTGACCAAAGCCCATGGCACCGGCGTAGGAGCCTTTCAGAGCCAGTGGGTCCTGATTTTGCTCCCGCGCCAACAGCAGGAAGTGTTCCAGCTGTTTGGTGAAAAAGCGGCTGCGTTTGGGGTAGTCAAAGGCCAGGGTAGAAAGCGCATCCAGCACCCGGAAAGAGCCTTTATTGCGGCCGTAGTAGGTTTCCACACCGATAATGGCAACGATCATCGCCGGGTCTACGCCATAATCTTTCTTGGCACGCATCAGGGCATCGGCATTTTCACGCCAGAACTGGGTGCCCAGGTCGATGCGTTTACTGGTGTAAAAAATTTTGCGGTAATCGCGCCAGGGTTTGACCTTCTCGGCAGGTCGGGTCATGGCATCGATAATGCTCTGCTTGTACTCCGCCTGGGCAAACAAGCGGCGCAGCTCGGTGGCCTTGAAGTCGTGTTCTTCCACCATAAGGCCAATAAACGCCTCGGCCTGGGGGTTGCCCAGATAATTTTTTGCCTGAACTCCGGCAGACACCAGCAGCGTCAGAGCCACCAAAAGCGTTACAACAGGTTTATTCACCGAAAAATCTCCCTCAATTAAAACTATAGGACGCTTTTAAAAATGCTCTATTTTCGTGAGAGCAAGGCGGCAACGCACGGAGACCCGCAGTGTATATGCAATACATGAGGAGGCGCCTCATCATAGACAAACAGTGTTGCCAACACCGCTATCGCGGAAATAGTGCATTTTTAGGAGTGTCCTAGCGTTTGTCGACACAAACGGCCATAAGCATACCAAACCCGAGCATCAGGGTCACAATGGAAGTACCCCCATAGCTCACCAGGGGTAAGGGCACACCAACAACTGGCAAAACGCCAGACACCATACCCATGTTGACCGCAACATAGACAAAAAAGGTCAACGCAATACTGCCCGCCAGCAAACGACCGAACATTTTGCTGGCGCGCAGAGCCAAAAACAGGCATCGCCCGACAATCAGCAAATACAAGCCCAGCAGACTCAACACCCCCGCCAGGCCAAATTCTTCACTGAATACAGCGATAATAAAATCTGTGTGAGGCTCTGGCAAAAAGTCCAGTTGCGATTGCGTACCCTGCATCCAGCCCTTGCCCTGCCAGCCACCGGAACCAATAGCGGTAGTGGACTGAATAATATTCCAGCCGGAGCCGAGTTTGTCCGCCTGGGGGTCGAGCAAGGTGAGAATGCGCTGTTTCTGATAATCGTGGAGCAAAAACACCCAAAACAACGGAACGGCTGCCATAGCCAACAGGCCGGCACCGAACATATAACGCTTGTGCAGCCCCGCCAGGAAAAGTGCAAAAAAACCGGAGGCAAAAATCAGCAGTGCTGTGCCCAGGTCCGGTTGCAACCCAACCAACAGGGCGGGCAGCAGCATCATCAACAGCGCTGCCAACAGATAGCGAAACCTGGGGGGCAAATGTCGCTGGCCCAGATAGCTGGCCAACATCAGCGGCACCGCCACTTTCATAATTTCTGAAGGCTGAAAGCGAAAACCACCCAACTCCAGCCAGCGTTGCGCGCCCTTGGCCCCCACCCCAAAAAACAACACTGCCACCAACAGCAGCAAACCAACGGCGTAGGGCAACAACGCCCAGCGCGCCAACAACCGCGGCGACAACTGCGCTGTAACCAGCATCACCGCAAAGCCCACCCCGTAAAACACCATCTGCCGCTTCAGATAGTGCTGACTCTGTTCACTGGCACTGTACAACACCATCAAGCCGATGCCACACAGCAGCATCAACAACAGAATCAGCGGCAAATCCAGGTGCAACTTCTGCCAGCGGTTGTTGCGATACATACCGGTACTGTGCTGGCGCAAATGGCGGACAAAGTCGTTTTGCATGCGTTCTTAATCCGGCATGAGCACGATGACACCTGCTGTGACTCGCCGTGAACCCGTCCATGGGGGCTCGTCGCCAGCATCCATGCTGGCCAGGGTCACAACAGGTGCCATCGTAGTCATGCCTAACTGTTGGAGTGCAAACATAGTAATAGATACAACATATTCCACCGAAGCGAGCGGGCGGGGGGGGGGGGGGGGGGGGGGGGGGGGGGGGGGGGGGGGGGGGGGGGGGGGGGGGGGGGAGGGGGGG
>NZ_JBRKJK010000025.1:0-18108 GCF_052983295.1 Porticoccus sp. GXU_MW_L64
ATCCTTGCCTGCGCGCAGGGCAGCAAGGGCTTCATTGACGTCGAAGTTGATTTCTTTGGACATAAGTCATCTCCTGATTTTTCAGTGTAAGGAAATGACACAGATTTATGAACACTACCAATTTGCTAGCGTAGCATTTTTTTCTCTTCCAAAAGATTTAACCTTCATTGATTTGCGTAACCCGCGTGTATCAGTATCTCCTTTGATGTTAGGCGATGAAAGTGCAATAGCTTTGCTAAGAGGTGATTTGGATTTTCTTGTGAGATTGGGCCATGAGCTTACGCGTCCTGTACTTCCTCATGCTGTCAATATTGATTACATACCTAGCCAATATCTTTGTGAATTTATTAAGAAGTGTGGCTTGCACGGGGTTTTATATAAGAGTTCTGTAGGGGATGGTGTCAATTTGGCTCTTTTTAACCCAGAGCATGCCGTTATTGGTGTAGTTGAACGTTATGAAGTCACTAGAGTGTCTGTGCAAATAAATAACTAAGAGGTTTTTGATGACGGAGCATAATTTTGAAAGGCTTAAATCTCATATTCTTCCACTATCTGATGCTGATGCATTTTATGCAGCCAAAAATGAGTGGAAGTTAGTAGGTATAGAGATTCACGAAGAATTTGATAGTTGCCCATGTGGCCAACCGATTAAAGAATTATGTTATATCGAGAACCAATTGAATGGCAATAAAACGTATGTGGGAAATGTCCAGTAGTTCAGTCTAATTTACTGGAACTGACCCTAGCCAAAGGTGTGCCTACCCGGGTAGTATTTTGCATGGATTTTGTGAGAATACTATGACTAATTGGATTATTCGCTCAAAACTTGAGCCTTCTGCCCGCCTCCAGACTCTTCTGCCAAGAGAACGCCTTTTAATGCAACTTGACGGCGCGTTAAGTCGACGAGCAACTATCCTCCATGCTCCAGCAGGGTTTGGCAAAACCTCTCTATTAGCTTATTGGTACAACAATTTATCTCTTCGCAAGATTAAAGTGGCTTGGCTTTCACTGGATGACGGAGATGCGGATTCCATCCAGTTTCTGTCGTATTTCATTGAAGCCTGTAAGCTAGATGGCTTGATTGCCAATAAAGACATGTCTTTCCCTGCCAACAGCAAGGTACTCAATGTTGCAGATTCGGTTGTTTCCAATATTCTGATGGAGCTTGGTGGGAGCCGTGATCAAGCCGTAATCATATTAGATGACCTTCACCGGGCAGATAATGACGTGGTTCATCAGGTGCTAAATCGCCTGCTGGCAAACTTGCCCGACAACCTTCATTTGGTGCTATGTACCCGTGAAATTTCACCAGATATCCGTTTGGCTGACTATCGGGCGCGAGATGAAATCCTGGACATAAGCCAGGCCCAACTTCATTTTACAACCGATGAAATCAGAACCTATCTAACCATGTTGGTTAAAGGAGAGCAGCTGGATGATTGGCCAGAGCAAATATATGATAGGACAGGGGGCTGGCCAATTGCTCTGAATGCAATTCGCAGGTGGCTGGCAGAAGGAATAGATATATCCGAAGCATTGCAGCAACTCTCAGGCCGAAGCTCAGACTTATCCGATTATTTCATGGAGCAAGTGTTTCAAAATTTGAGTGAGACTGAGAGAGTTTTTCTATTCAAAACATCAATTCTGGAGAGGGTTAACGGTGATTTGGCCGACTATCTCTGCGAGCACGATAACTCATGGCAGCTACTAGAGCAGCTAGATAGAAAAGATTTATTCGTACAACCCATCGATAGAGAGCGCCAGTGGTACAAGTATCACGGGCTGTTTTCTGAATTCCTTCAAGAAAGATTAAAGCGCAGCACGGGTAAAGCAATTGGGGATCTTCACAAAAGAGCTTCGCTATGGTTTTTTGAGAATGATTACTCCCTGGAGGCAATTCGACATGCTTATCTGTGTGGTGATGGAGAATTTGTTGCAGAGCTATTTGAAAAACTGGGTGGTTGGAATTACGGCCTGCATGGCCACATATACGCATTGGAACGAGCGCTGAAATTTATCGACCCACAGACACTAAATAAGTATCCAAGAGTGTGGTTTGGGTTTATCTACCTAGCTATTGCAAAAGGTGAGGTAGAAACTGCTGAGCGTGAGTTTTCAAAACTCGTGGAGTTGATGGCAGAGCAGTTGGCTAGTGATTCTCAGTTGGATTGTGAGTTGAAGATTCTGCGGTGTTTGCTGAATGTATACGAAGATAAAGCGATACCTCATGCTCAGCTTAAAGAGCTTGAAGATGTAGCGGAAAAGCTTCTGCCAACTAGCCATGCTATGCACGCGGTTCGGTGTAATTTGTTATGTGCTGTTTATGGAAATCTGGGGCAATTTGATAAGGCCCTGTCGGTTGGTGACCAGGCAATTCGCCACTTCAGAGAAATTGGATCTGTCTTTGGTGAAGTCTTTATTTATTTTCACGAAGGGTGCGCTTGTTTGGCACAAGGGAGATATCGTGATGCAGAAACGCTCTATAAAAACGGTTACGAGTTAGCTGTTGAACACTTTGGCCCCGAAAACGATTTAACGGCCATAGCCAGTGCATTTATGGCTGAAGTTGCCTATGAACAGAATAAAATCACAGAGGCAAAACGACTTTTAGAATTTGCATTGCCACACATCGAACAATTTAACTCATGGCTGGAGGTTTATGTTTCGGCTTATCTGACAGCAATGAAAGTTGCCTATTTCTCTGGAGGAATAGATGCGTTAAATGAAGTTCTATTTCGGGCGCACTCAACGGCAGCTAATCGAGGGCTTCCTCGGCTTAGGATTATCGTCAATATGCAGGCTATAGACCTTCAATTGCGCAACTGCGATTTGGCGCAGGCGAATGACATTTACTCAAAAATGGAAATGTTCCTAGATGGCGCCGCGGAACACCCACTTATTGAGCATCTGAAGAATTCAATTCAATGGCGCTACAGATTAATGCATGCTGAAAGTGGAGCGACGGAAGCGTTTGAGAAAATACGTCAGTTAGCACACGAACAAGGAAGAATAAGGCCTTACATACACTACTCGATAGTGTTGGCGATAGCTTATTGGAATATGAACGAAAAAGATGAATCTTTAAAAGTTCTTGAGGAGGCATTGATACCTTCAATATTTGAAGAAGCGAAGCGGGTGTATATCGACGAAGGGGAGGCATTTCAGTCTCTACTTACAGGCTTGCTCGATATAGAGACCCAACAACGTGGTGGGCGACTTAGGGATCGGTTCTTGTCCGAGCTGATGGTTGAGCTCAATGCCTCTGGTGAGATCGAGAGTAAATGCAAGGATGGACTGAGTCGCAGAGAGTATGAAGTGATGCGTTATCTATCGCAGGGCTTTTCAAACAAAGAAATCTCTTTAGAGATGGATGTATCCATTAATACCGTAAAATTTCATGTCAAAAACATCTATGAAAAACTAGGTGTGTCCAATCGTAAGGATGCAGTGTCTGCCAGTATTCGGCAGGGTATTTCGCAATTTTAAACACTAAAGCTACCCTTTTTCTCTGACTACCCTACCCGTAGCAGGTGTGTTGCTATTTGCACAGCTCCCATAGTCTGTACTCAACAATATAGATAACTAGGTGCATGCAGTGCGGGTAGGTGTAGATGTTGGGGGAACGAATACTGATGCCGTCCTAATGGACGGAGATCGTGTTCTGGCTTCCTGTAAGCAACCAACAACAGATAATGTGAGTGACGGCATTGTTGCAGCCATTCAAAAGGTCTTAGACGATTCTCAGATTCTACCATCACAAATTCAATGTGTGATGATCGGTACAACACACTTCACAAATGCTTTTGTTGAACGTAAACAGCTTCTCGAAGTTGGTCTTATTCGCGTATGCCTACCCGCGGCAAGAGGGGTTCATCCACTCGTTGACTGGCCTGAAGAGATGGTGAGCGCGATTGGGCAGCATACCTATATGGTTGGTGGTGGCTATCAGTTCGACGGTAGGCAATATGCACCGTTGGATGAGCAGGCTGTTATCTCAGCTGCTGAGGATTTAAAACAGAAAGATATTAAGGCTGTCGCGATTTCTGCGGTTTTCTCATCCATAAAATCTGATCTAGAAGAGCAGTGTTCAGAGCTTGTAAAAAACATTTTGGGTGAAGATGTTGCCATCACACTCTCCCACAAGATTGGTAGAGTTGGCCTGCTTGAGCGCGAGAACGCAGCTGTTATGAATGCTGCATTATCTGAAATATCTGTAAAGGTAGTCGATTCTTTCCGGGAGGCCTTGGCCCGCCTGGACATACGTGCTCCGTTCTACATAAGCCAGAATGACGGAACTTTGATGAGTGCATCTCAGGTTGAAAAGTATCCTGTGATGACTTTTGCATCGGGGCCAACTAATAGTATGCGCGGTGCAGCCTATTTGTCGGGCAAAAAGGATGCATTGGTTGCAGACATTGGTGGCACCACAACGGATATTGGCATGCTCTCCAACGGCTTCCCCCGAGAATCTTCTGTAACAGTAGATATCGGTGGTGTAAGAACGAACTTCCGTATGCCAGACGTGTTGGCGCTTGGCCTCGGTGGTGGTTCCAAGGTTGTGCAGAGCGAAGATTCTCTAAAGATCGGGCCTGAGTCAGTGGGCTACCAACTAACGAGTAAAAGCCAGGTTTTTGGCGGTGATACGTTAACCGCTACAGATATTGCCGTTTCAGCAGGCTATGCAAATGTTGGTGATAAAGAGCTGGTATCCAATCTGCCAGAATTGTTAGTTAGTAGCGCTGTTGATCGCATACATCAAATGATTGCTGATGGTGTGGATCGCATGAAAACCAGCTCAGATTCCATCCCGCTGATACTAGTTGGCGGGGGCTCAATACTTGTTGATCAACATATCACCGGTACTTCTGAAGTCATTATCCCCCCTCACGCTGGCGTGGCGAATGCCATAGGCGCATCTATTGCCCAGGTGGCTGGTGAAGTCGACAAGGTTTATGCCTACGAGCAAGTTGGGCGCGATGAAGCGATAGCAATGGCCCAGAAAGAGGCAATCCAAAGTGCGATACAAAACGGTGCGCACGAGGAATCCATTGAGGTGCTTGATATCGAGGAAACGCCCCTTGCTTACGCTCCCAACGGTTCTACTCGTTTACGAATCAGAGTGGCTGGTGATCTTAAATTACCCGGAAGAGGTGAGAAAGTATGACCATGAACCTAACGATTGATGACCTTGAGGATATAGGTCGTGGTGCTGCCTTTCTGGGGACAGGAGGTGGTGGCGACCCCTACATAGGGCGGATGCTGGCGACCACTGCAATCCAGGAGTATGGCATGCCGGAAGTCATTTCTTGCGATGATCTTGCGGACGACGCCACGGTTTTGACCATTGCGATGCTCGGTGCGCCCACGGTGTTGGTTGAAAAGGCAGCGTGTGGCGATGATGTTGACCTTGCAATTCGAAAGCTCGAAGAGAGATTGGGTAAAAAAGCCGATGCATTAATGCCCATCGAAATAGGCGGCGTTAATTCTATGCTGCCAATTATGGCCGCAGCTCGCCTGAATCTTCCTTTAATCGACGCTGACGGTATGGGAAGAGCATTTCCTGAAATTCAGATGGTGACGTTCGGCGTTTACGGTATTTCTTGTACGCCGTTAACCGTGACCGATGATCACCTCAATTCTTTGGTCGTCGAGACATCTACGGCAAAAAGGGCCGAGGACTTAGTCAGAGTTAGCTCTATTGAAATGGGCTGTAGCGTCATTCTGTCCAGTTATCCAATGACCGGCCTTCAGGCGAAAAAATACGCTGTGCATGGAACCATGAATTTGGCACTGGAAATTGGCCGTGCAATTCGCATTGGTCGCGAACAAGGTAATCCTGTTGACGTATTGCTCTCTTACTTACGGACAACCCCATATTACAACCAATGCAAAGTTATCTTCGATGGGAAGATCGTCGATCTGAAAAGAGAGATTAAAAGTGGTTTCACTGTGGGCGTATGTAAATTGCAGTCTCTTTCAGGTGATGAAGACGAAGTTCAGATCACTTTCCAAAATGAGCATCTAGTCGTTGAGCGCGGTGAACAGGTTCTCGCCATTGTGCCTGACCTTATTTGCCTGGTTGATCGTGAAACCTGTGAACCTATACCTGTTGAGGCCATGAAATATGGACAACGCGTGAAGGTTCTTGGTGTTAGTGCAGCTCCAATCATGCGGACCCCAGAGAGTCTTGCCGTATTTGGCCCACATGCATTTGGACTACCCCACGAGTTCACACCAATTGAACAACTTTAACAATTAGTACTTAATAAAATCAGAGCGGAGATGGTAGTTATGAAACCTTTAAACCTTACAAGAACGGTATCTTTAATTCTGACAGCAGGCTTAAGCGCTTATGTGGGCCACGCAGCTGTGGCAGAGGAGGCTAAAGAAGCTGAAGAAGAAATCGTCATCACCGCACAGCTTCGTGAACAGAAGCTTCAAGATGTGCCAGTTGCAGTGACCGCTTTTAGCGCTAATGATATTCAGAAAGCTGGTATTGGAAATACGCAAGATTTTATTGATCTGACTCCCAATGTATCTCTGGATGATTCTTTTACCTACGGGAATACATTTGTCTCTATTCGCGGCGTATCACAAATCAATAACGCGGATTCACCAGTCGCTATTGTCGTTGATGGTGTCCCTCAGAATAACCAAAAGCAGTTCAAAATGAACTTGTTCGATATTGAGCGCATTGAGGTGCTCAAGGGGCCACAGGGCTCGCTGTACGGACGTAACGCCATTGGCGGTGCTATTAGTATTATCAGCAAAAAGCCAAGTGATGAAATTGAAGGCTTCACGAACATCTCATACGGCAACGGCGGTCACATGAAGCTGACGGCTGGAGTCAGCGGTGGCTTAGTTGAAGATTTGGTGAAGTTTCGATTGGCAGGTTCTTATTTGGAGCGTGATGGCCTTATCAATAACACTTTCCTCAATACTGAAGCAGACTTTGTGAATGAAGACTATGCGCTTAGAGGGAATCTACTATTTAATCCAAGCGACTCCACAAGTATTGATCTAAGGTTGGCAACTGCGAGCTTTGAGGCAGGTTCCAGCTACGATGTAGTAACTAACTCCGTTGTAAACCCAGGATTCAGAAGTGGTGGAGCAAATACTTTCTTTGCACCTGATGAAAATAACCTTGGTATTACTAATGGTGACACGGATGAAGTGACCATCAAAATTGATACCGACCTAGGTGGAGTCACGTTCACATCAATAACCAACTATACGGATCTTTTTGAAGGCTATACGGCCGACCTGGATTTCTCCAATCCGACCGGCTTAGGCGGTTTCCAGGGGGTCTTTGGAGAGTTGGCCCAAGCACAGAACCTTGATGTGCAACTCTTAAGTCAAGAGCTACGCTTTGTTTCTGCGGGCGACCAAGCATTTCGTTGGATCGGAGGCGTGTTTTATATCGAAACTGATCGTCAACTAGAAACATTAGCAGGGTGTGACAACGATCCGAACTGCGCCGCCTTTCTTCAAGCAGCCTTTGGTTTGCCGTTCACTCCACCAAACGATTTCACCTTTATCAATCGCAACGAAGACAATGACAACAAAGCATGGTCTGTCTTTGGCCAGATTGAGTATGACTTGTCAGATGTTTCGACTATCCAATTTGGCTTGCGCTACGACAAAGATGAAAGAGAGCAGTTAGACGTCAATGGAGGCGGTGTCAGTTCGGATGACTTCGACGCGTGGCAGCCGAAGGTAACCTACAATTATCGATTCAGTGAAGATGTACTTGGCTACGCCACTTACAGCACCGGTTTCCGCTCAGGTGGCTTTAATGCGCCAGGTTTAGGTCTTGCGCAGTTTGAAGACGAGTATCTTCAGAATTTGGAATTTGGCCTGAAATCCACTTTGCTGGATGGCGACTTGATCGTTAATGCTGCGTTGTTTGCATCAGAAAGTGACGATTACCAATTCTTCTTTGTTGATGCGTCAACCGCTGCTCAGTTCATTGGAAACTTGGACGAGGTAAGCATTATTGGTTTCGACGCGGATATTCGCTATAACGCCTCAGACTCTTTGCAGCTGTTTGGCGGTATCGGCATCACTGAAACAGATATCGACTCCATTGGAGGCGCGACAGCTGCGGCCTTAACTGCATCAGGAGTTGATATTAGTCTCGTCGCAGGTAGCCGAGTACCGAAGAACACACCGGTGACCTATAACTTTGGTGGTGAGTACACGACCGCAATCAACGATGAACTTAACTTTGTTGCCCGCCTAGACTTCGAGCATAGAGGGAAAAAATACTGGCAGATCGATAATCTGGACGTTCAGAACGCGATTGACCTGATAGGTTTGAGGTTTACTGTGCAAGGTGAGTCGTGGTCGGCAACTCTTTGGGGTGAAAACCTTTCAGATGAGGAGTATTACACCGACTATAACCCAGCGGAATTTTCAGGGTCATTGACAGATATCGGTTTCCCGGCGCAGCCACGCACCTACGGCGTTGACTTAAACTTCACTTTTTAAAAAATCGATACCCTTGATGATAGCCATCTCTTGTTTTGAGGTGGCTTTTTTTTGCCTAAATTATGAAGATTGAAAATTTTACCGATAATCATACTGACTCGCCGGTGCCAAAAGACAGTCTTGTCGGTGGTGTCAAAATAGCGGCTGTGCTTGTTGGTGTAGCGATTACCCTGCCAGCCTTCCTAGTCGGTTCCCAAGTTATTGGTGCGCTAGGGCTTATAGATGGTGTACTTGCGATATTACTGGCTGGCGCAATACTCACAGGTATTGCCATACTGGCTATGTATGTTGGTGCGAAGACTCGCCTTTCTACTGCGGCGATCATTACGGAAGTTTTTGGATCGTCGGGTGCTCGGCTGGTTAATCTGGCAATAACGATCAGCTTGTTGGGTTGGTATGGGGTTACCCTATCTATTTTTGTGGATTCATTGGGAAGCGCATTTGATTCTCTCTGGGGGTTTTCACCAGGCAAAATGACACTCATGGTGCTTGGGTCGTCAGTAATGATAGGGACGACTATTTATGGGTTTAGAGCAATAGAGCTTCTCAGTCGTGCGGCTGTTCCGATTATGCTCTTTGTATTACTTAGCAGCGTTTTTATCATTATCGGCAAGTATGATTTCGTGGCTTTATCAAAAGTCAGAAGCTCCGAATTAGATGTATTTACTTTTCAAACCGCAGTCACATCGGTTGTTAGTGCATTTATCGTTGGCGTAACGATATCTCCTGATTTGAGTAGATTTGCCAAAAATCCGAGGGAGGGGGTCAAGGCATCTTTTTTAAGTTACGGAAGCTTTTCGCTGTTAGTGTTATTAATGGCTGGGTTGCCTGCGTTGGTAACCGGAGAGTTAGATATTATTAAAAATATTCAATCTATTGGGCTAGGGTTGCTCGGCTTATTGATGATGGTTTTCGCTACCTGGACGACAAATGTGAGCAACTTGTATTCTTCTTCCCTTAGTAGCAAACAACTAGTTGCTGAGGTTAAAGATTGGCAAATGACATTATCCTTGGGTGTTCTAGGGGCAATATTAGCGTCAATTGGGATATTGGATAATTTTATTGATTTTCTGATTGTTCTAGGTGCAGTTTTCCCACCGGTCTGTGGAATCTACATTGCGCATTATCTATTTACCCCTCTGCGTTTAACCAAAAACAAGTATGATTTACAGAACGTGAATGCTTCTGCGATGCTCTGTTGGATAGGAGCTATTTTGGTTTCATTTGTTTTTCAGTCATTGAATGTTTCTGTAACGACAATACCTTCATTGGACTCATTTCTCCTGGGGTGCTGTCTATATGGCTCGACCCTGCTGGTTAGGCATTTTATGGCCTGTCAATGAGGAGCGCAGCCGTTTGCGGCGAGAACTCCTTGACTGGCAAGTCCTTGAATAACCTCACATAGGGTGCCTGCCAGCAGGTACCCTGCTACCGGCGAGGTTAGGGTAAGCCATCCGGCTAGGGGCAAAGCCCCTGTTGAGCGATCCAATAATGTTGTAACTCAGCACCCTCGTCACTCCAAAAATGGAGTGACGAGGGGCGCAACTCGTTGCAGCATCTAGCTCTCAGCAATTTTTTTGGAGTGACGGAAGAATTATGGGGGTATCTATATCAATAATTTGCATAATGAAGTCTACAAAGTGGGCTACGCACTTATCAGTAGCAAATCGGCTCGAAAGAGCCTCATGCAGACTCTTGTAACAGCAATGAGAAAGCACCCATTTCAGTAAATAAGGAGGTCTATATAGGAAAAAACTGTCTAAAACGTGAAAACCAATCAGAACTGTAGCCTTTCGGGTAGTTAGTTCTGTGGGTAAGAACCTATTTCAGGTTTGCCGGGAGTGGTGTCCCGAGGCGTTCGCAATCAGCAACATCGATTGCTCTTCAATAACTGCGGTTATTGGACAGCCAGAAACACTTACCAAAATTCTTAACACCTCACCGTTACTGCTGAAAATTTGACCGTTACTAACGGACGGCCCACCGTTACTGAGAAATTATGACCGTTAGTAACGGAGAAAAACCCTCAGTAACGGTCAAACAAATCTGACCGGATCGATTAGACGAAAATATTTATAAATCATTGTTTTACGGCATTTCACGACCGTTAGTAACGGTCGGATTCGGTGCAAGAAAGCAAATAATATAGTAGTGCTGTAAAGAAACCCTCGCCGGGAGCAGGGTTGCAGCGCGCTGCAACCCATACACAAGGGTGTCAAAACCGCCCGGTTCAATGACTTCTCGGCGCAAGCGCCTGCGATCCTCATTGAGCCGGAATTAAGGTAGTAAGTGTTTTATGCAGCAAGTTATCTCTTGGTTCGCATGGTTTTTGACCGTCCTAATAAATAGATCGGTTGATTATGGAAGTCTCGTAGAGCACCTAACCTTGGATATGTTTGAAACAAACCATCTGAATCCACGACTCATCCGCCTGAAATACGCTCCTGCCTATCTGGGTATGGACAAAGATCGTTTTAACCGCGAAGTGAGGCCAACTCTTCAGGAAATTCCTATCGGCAGACAGGGCATCGCCTTTGACCGGCTTGAAATGGATGCGTGGGTGGAGCAATATAAATCCCGCTGTGGGTGTTCGACGAACCATAGGAGTAACTATCTATGTCGAAGAGAACACCTGGCCTCGTCAAGCGAGACAAAAACGGCATCTGGACAATCGACAAGCGAGTCCGAGGATATGGACGCCTTTGCGAAAGCACTGGCACAAGTGACCTCAAGGACGCGGAGCAGTACCTAAGTTTCCGATTGGAAGAAATTCGCATGGAGGTCGTTTTCGGGATAAGACCTGACTACAGCTTCCGCCAGGCGGCGACTAAGTACCTCCTCGAAAACGAACACAAACGCAGTATCGATCGTGACGCTCAATCGTTGCGGATTCTTGACCCCTTCATTGGGAGTTTAACTCTCAGGCAAGTGCACCAGGATAGCTTGGGGCCATTTATTGCTTCCCGTAAGAAGCAGGGTCTAAAGTCCAATACGATTAATCGTGATCTTGCGGTTGTTCGGCGGATACTCAACTTGGCCGCCAGACTGTGGCGGGATAGTAGCGGTATGCCCTGGCTGGAAACGGCCCCGCTGATCCGCTTGCTCGATTGGAAAGATGCACGAAAGCCGTATCCCTTATCTTGGGCTGAACAAGAGTTGTTGTTTTCTCACTTGCCAGACCATTTGCAGGAAATGGCCCTTTTTAAAGTAAATACCGGAACGAGAGAGGCCGAAGTGTGTGGCCTGCGTTGGGATTGGGAAATTTCCATTCCAGAGCTGCAAACTAGTGTTTTTTTGATTCCGGGTGAACTTGTAAAAAATGGCGAGGATCGATTAGTAGTGCTCAACACGGTGGCGAGAGCGGTTGTTAATCGCCAACGAGGTAAACACCCTGAGTATGTCTTTGTCTACACAGATAAAAACGGTGCTAGGCCGGTAGAACGGATAAATAATCATGGCTGGCGCACTGCGCGTAAGAGTGCAGAGCTGCCGCACGTGAGAATTCACGATCTGAAGCATACATTTGGCCGAAGATTGCGAGCTGCCGGAGTGGGTGTAGAGACGCGAATGGTGCTTCTGGGGCACAAGAACAACCAGATCACTACGCACTATTCAGCGGTTGAAATCGAGGAGTTGATTGAGCTGTGGAAAGGATGAGTTTTGAGCGCGGATCGACGCCGACACTAACGCTACTGAAAAGCCCGATGACTAAGCCCCGTAAAGGGTCACGCAAAAATCACGCATTCGGGAGAAACAAAAAGGGCTACGCGTACGTAACCCTTTGAAAGATATGGTAGCTATGACTGGACTTGAACCAGTGACCCCAGCATTATGAATCAAACGGAAAGTTACTAACTGTTAATAAAATCAATCACTTGCGGCGCTTGCTATAGTTAAACCGCAGTTCAATAACAGTTGAT
Organism: Porticoccus sp. GXU_MW_L64; assembly: GCF_052983295.1. Lineage (NCBI taxonomy): Bacteria > Pseudomonadati > Pseudomonadota > Gammaproteobacteria > Cellvibrionales > Porticoccaceae > Porticoccus > Porticoccus sp. GXU_MW_L64. The sequence goes on from NZ_JBRKJK010000025.1 coordinate 12,411, forward strand.
TACGGTTGAATTGTTATTGAAGACTGTACAAATTAGGCACATACGTCCACGCTACGGTATGAATGCCTTAACCCGATATGCTCTAGATCAAACTCTAGCCCAGTAGGTTTCATCTCAAGAATCTGTCTTGATAAGGCAGATACAGCTATCCCCCTCAAACTTAATTCGACCGGAATTGACGAGCGCTTCATGTATGAGTTGCAGCTTTGATGTTTGGATATTTGGTATACCGTCGACTGATTCAAGGCGCTTAATTGTTGAGATACTCACACCTGACATGGACGCTAAATCTGCAACTGACAACTTAAGTATTCCACGCGCTGCCCGAACCTGTGCACCACTAATATATTGAGTCATAAAGAATATTCTATTGTTGTTGGTGAATATTCTAGCGCTATTTTGGTTCTTTAAAGAACTAAAAGTATTGACGACTTAGCTGGATAGAGCCAAAATGGACATATGTGAGCTATTTTGGTTCTTTTCGTATTCTATTTGAGGAGGCGCATATTCATTCAACCGTAATCTAGCAACGCGCCCACCCAGGAGCAGCAACTCACTGGATGGACGACTTACCACAACAGACTATGAGGAGTCCGTTATGATCGAGAACGATTCTACCCCATCCGTGGGTAAGACACTGCCCGTTGATGGGCACAATTCAACCAGTGCATCTGGTGGCCCCTTTTATATTACCGACGAGTTATCCGAGCTGGTTTCTCTTGTCTCTTATTTAGAAGATTCGATAACCAGTCTTGGCGAGTTTCGCGCAAGTACGGATGTAAGGGTTAAGGAGGGAATTTGCTTGGTTCTTGGGGATATGAAAAAACGGTCAGAAGGCTTGTTGCGAGGGGTGCAGACTCAAATAGCCGATTCTGTCCGCAATCGCCGTGTTCAATCTGAGATAGAGACTGAGCCGGAATTAGATGTGGGGTCTGATTCTGCCGAGGTTGAGGGTCAGGAATCCCCGACTCAGAAAGATACACCCTCCGAAGATATTGATCTCACCGTGTTCGAAAACGACAAGCTGCACCCCTCAGTCCAATTACCCAGGGAATCAGATCGTCAACTCTGGTGGGGTAACACGGATACCAGGCTGGGGGATGCTGTTAACTACCTGGAAGAAATTGATTACTTCTTCCATAAGCTACTTGAAGCATTGTTTGAAGCGGATGAAGTGCGTGAATCCATGGACTGGGAACTGGCCAAGTGCGGTCTGATTCAATGGAAAGACTGGATGCGCCTACGGCGCAGTCAGCTTGGGCAAATAGCTGATAAAGAGATTGCCAAAGCCAAACGCAACCATTGATGATTCTTTGAATGATGTTGGTGTGGCCCGGCTCATGGAGGATCACAGCCGCTTGCGGCGAGAAGTCCTTGAACCGGGTGGTTTTCTTACCCTTTTGATTGGGTTGCAGTGTGCTGCAACCCTGCTCCCGGCGAGGGTGGGGTGTTAATCTATATAAGTACGTTTGGATCGGTTGGTCTTGATTGTGCTATCAAATCTAGGGCTACTATCTGACGGGCGATAGTATATAGAGGATCGTTTGCAATAGGCCAAAGCACTCGTAATATATAATCGGCCGCTAATGGATAATTTAGGAATAAGCCTTCTATGGATATACGAAGGCTCTCAAGGAGTAAACATGAAAGTTAAAGAGATGTCTCGAAGAACTCAGGAGGAGCACGCCGCATACCTTCTCAAATTCAGTAGCAGTCTATTTCTAGCTTTTATTATCACGGTAACAATTGCCCCCATGGGAGTGATTCTTTCTCATGTTGCTCAAGGTCAAGTGTCAAATACTGATTGGGTGAGCATAGCTATGGTTGTGACAAGTTGGCAGGGAATTGCATTTTTAATTTTGGAGGCAGTTGCAGGTTATCTGGCTGTAAGTGCTCGGAACCAGGCGTTTGAGATATACAACAGGTTGTATCCTGATAAGAGTGCGATGGTGTAGATTTGGATTCCACTGTGTTCTAAACAAGAGCGTTATGACAGCTTTCGACTCAAAGCGGACATTAACTAAGCTTGGGTTTGAATTAAAATTCTCGATAATAGTTACAGGTATTTACAATCAATAAAAGCCATAAAAAAAGAAAGGGACTTTCGCTTTTCTCGGTTATTCCTTTCTTGCGTTTGGAGAGTAAATGAAAGAGGATATTCAATCGATACTAGGGCAGACTCCGGGACTAAAGGGGAGAGAAATTGCAAAATCTCTCGATAGGGACAAGAAGGAAGTAAATTCTTATCTCTCTAAAAACAAAGATGTGTTTTACCAGGATGATAAGTATCGCTGGTTTAACAAAGAAGAGTCGGAGATGCGTATCCATCTTGATAATAATACATGGATTGACGGTCTCAGTCTGGATCAATCTATTATCAAGTCGGGTTCACCACTGGATTCAAATGTAGATTCAGTTTTGTTTGTGGTGCCGCAAGGGTGCAAAATCTTACTGGAGGCAGAAGCAAGATTGCTAGCCTTCGCGAATCAGTGTGTTTCTCAAGGCAAAAGTGTCACGATTGATTTCAACGAATGTGAAGACACGTTATCCTATTTTGATCGGAACGGATTTTTCGACCAACTTGATGGGAGCGTTATTGTAAAACCCTCTCGCCCCCTGATTACTACGGCGTCTTTTTTTCAGGGAAATAGTGATGCCGTCTACGAGTTCGCAGAGATTAGCAGAACGAACCCAGATAAGGATATACCTCAAAGACTTAAAGATAGTTTTGTCAGGCTTGTGGAAGAAACACTAAAACAGAAGGGTGTAAGGGAGAGTTATTCTGTTCCCGCCTTCACTGTCCTTTCAGAGCTCTTCGGAAATGTAAGCGACCATTCTGAGTCGCTCTTGCCTGGGTATATTGCCCTCCAGCGTTATAAGGGATACGGAGGCAGGAACGCGGTTAAACCACACATACAAACTATCGTATCTGATAGTGGTAAGGGTATCGTCGGCACATTGATGCCCGTCTTGGAGGCGCGTTACCCGGAAATATACAAGGAATTAGATATTGATGATCCTGCATTAGGGCCTAAGCTTGTGAAGATCGTTTTTGAGCGTGGAGAGATTTCCCGATCCAAAGATGAAGGACGTGGTCTTGGGCTGAAACGAAGCGGAGAAATCGCCTCAAAGTACAATGCAAAGATATCCGTGAGAGAGCGTTGTTTTGAGATCAAGCTGTTATTCAAGGATGGCAAGCTCTCTGATTATTCCTTCGAACTAGACCTTCCAAGACTACTTGGTACGCATATTTGCTTTGACTTCATTCTTGCACGTGGCCTATAGTTCTGCTTAATTTAATAAGATGAATCAGAAATCTCCTCTCATGCGCCTAATAGAATTCACTGAAAACGATCATCCCTTTGGTAACCAGCAGGGCCGTGCCGCTTTGCTCAAGTTGTCAGATTACATCGACGATCATGAAGCCGATATCTATGAAATTTCATTAGAAGGTATTGTTGCAACTGATGCATCCTTCCCGAGAGAAAGCGTTATCTCTCTCGCCAAGATGCATAAAGGGGACAAAGGTTTCTATCTCACAGGTCAATTGTCTAAAGACCTCCTCGATAACTGGCATTATGCAGCCATGGCTAAAGAGCAACCTCTGATCCTGAAGCAGGACGGCAACTACAAGATCATCGGACCGGCACCGAAGGCGGGAGCGAAAGATCTTCTTGATTTCGTGATGGAGGAGGGAGTGGTCACGACTGCCAAGGTTGTTCAAAAGTTTGGTGGATCTGCCCAAAATGCCAGTGCCAAGCTTAAGAAGCTCTTCGCTGCCGGATTGATCATCGGCCATAAGGCCGTAGCTGAGTCAGGAGGGCTGGAATTTATATATAAAGCCATCAAATAATATTCTGCTTATTTCTGGTTGATTTAACCAGAAATAAGCTGTTATGATGATCGAAATGGCTGAAAGGCCATTTTTTAAAATCATCCGGTATTTGTCATTAAGTTAAGCAGAAGTAAACAGGAGGCTGATATGGCGACAAACCCACCAAAAGGAGACGGACACCGAATCGGAGCAGTGAGAAGTCGTTCCCAGACGAAAACCCCGTCAGGGCACTACGTGAAGCGGAACGCGAATACAGGTCGTTTCATGGACGTGAAAACATCATCAAAGACGCCGTTTAAGGGTGTCAGGAAAGAGAAATAGGAGATTGAAATGAGTGAAGTATTGGAAAAAATAGGGAAGCACGGTGATGGTGCCAACAAGACCATTACTGTCATCGTTAACGGGCGCAATAAAGAAATACCTAAAAATGATGACCTTACATTTGATGCATTGGTTGCACTGGCCTTTGATAACCCGCCCAAGGGTGAGTTGATCTGCTTTACGATCACTTATAGGAAAGGTCAGGGAAACAAGCCCGAAGGTACATTGCCCGAGGGAGAGTCTGTAAAGCCGAAGGAGGGCATGATATTTAATGTCACAGCAACTGATAAATCATAGTCCTGACTTGAAACAACTGATCGAAGACGGTTATGAGCTGGAGATCATTGCCGGCCACCTCGTCATTCATAGTGTTCCTTATGTTGATGCGCTGGGGAAGATCAAGCGTGGAAAACTCGTTTCCACGCTTGATCTGTCTGGTAATAAGACCGTTCCTCCCGCTACCCATGTAGCTCTTTTTGCCGGTGAGCCCCCTTGCGATAAGAATGGTAAAAAATTGATTCATCTTGAGCATGCTGTGAATCGCAAAGTGATATCTGCCGAGGTTATTGTCGAGCGTAGTTTTTCTTGTAAACCTAAGCCCTCTGGTAGCTATACGGATTATCACCACAAAATGTCTACTTATGCGGCGATGCTCTCCAATCATGCCCAGCAGATAGATCCAAATATAACGGCACGTACATTTTCTGTGATTGAGAATTGCGATGAAGATTCGCCCTTTAATTATATTGATAACGCCACCAGCCGCGTCGGTATTACTGCCCATGCCAGAAAACTGGAGCTTTCCAAAGTGGCAATTCTCGGGCTGGGTGGAACAGGTTCCTATGTGCTGGATTTTGTCGCAAAAACGCCGGTGAGGGAAATTCACCTTTATGATGGTGACTGGTTCATACAGCATAACGCTTTTCGTGCGCCAGGAGCGGCAACCATTGAAGAATTGCGCCAGCGCCAGCGTAAGGTTGAATACTTTCACAGTCGCTACGCACCCATGCATCGTGGCATCATCCCTCACCCAGTCTATATTGATGAGTCAAACATCCAGGAACTGGAAGACTTTGATTTTATCTTCATTTGCATGGATGGACATCCGGGGAAAGAAGTCATTCTCCGCGTACTTGAGAAATTTGGTATCCCGTTCGTCGATACTGGTATGGGGGTTGAAAACTCTGAAGAGGGGCTGCGCGGTATTATAAGGTTGACAACCAGCACCCCTGATCAGCGCTGCCATGTCTGGGACAAAAACCGCATCCCCGTTAGTAGGGCGGAAGATGAAGAGTATTCCAGCAATATACAGGTGGCTGATTTGAATGCAATGAATGCTGTATTGGCTGTCATACGCTGGAAGAAATATTTCACATTCTATGCTGATCTTGAGCAGGAGTATTTTTGCGCCTATACCCTCGATGGTGTTAAATTGCACCCAAATTTGACCCAGGTTTTGCATCTAAAATTGACCCACCTGGAAGGCCAGATTATGGCCTAGTTGGTTTTTCTCTTACCAGCTTTTTTCTCCTCTCGTTGATG
>NZ_JBRKJK010000026.1:0-18080 GCF_052983295.1 Porticoccus sp. GXU_MW_L64
TGTGACGGGCTGAAGGTTCTGAGGCCGCTTCGCGGAATCAGGTCCATCAGACCGGCGCAGTGGCCAACAAGCGAAGCGCGTTAGCTTCGATTTGGTGACACAGAATTTTGAACACCCTCTACTGAAATATTTATGGTAGCTATCAACAAGGCAGTCACTACAGCACCAACTATGAGATGAGGCCTTGAAATTTCTATTGCCTCACCACACTCCCTACAGCGTATACTTCTAACCATAAAAAATTTTTGCCACTTGGATAGAGCTAGATGTTTACACTCAGGGCATTTGAGGCTCCACATCTTAAACTACCCCTTAAAAACCATTAAGACCCAATCAGTCTGGCAACAAAATAAACACCACCAATCAGCAAAGCCGATACCAAAAAAATGCCTAAATTAAGCCAGCCGTTGTGTAGCTTCTTTGGCACATAATGACCCTTAATAACTGAAAACAAACCGACAGCTCCGGCAGCAATGATTGTCAAAGCATGTACAACTGGATCAGCCACCAAAATCATGGACAATACAATTGCAATAAGTGATAAGAATGATACCGGATTATAAACTCTTTTCATCGCACCCTTCCACAATCAGCGCTCACTCATAAAAAAATTTTCAAAACCATTCCAGATTATAAACGGGCACCAATTACTTTACAGATTCAAACAATATTGTTTCTTCTCGGGTAATCGTGTAGGTCACTGATCGACAAAATGTTATTTACGCCAACAACAAATGGAAAGTCGAATGGCGATTGTTGCGGCAATAGAGGCACTGGCGGAGGTGGCGGCAACTCCCCACCTACAACATTCCCTATTTCTAAGCTATCAATCTCTCTAATTCCAGAAAATTGAGAATTTTCTTTCATTAATATATTCATAAAAACCCCCATATTAAATTAAACGATAACAATTTTAAATCTTCTCTGAAACCCTTTAATACCCAATCAGCCAGGCAACAAAATAAACGCAACTAGCCATCAATACTGAAATCAAAAAAAAACCTAAGTTAAGCCAGCTATTGTGTGGTTTTTTTGAGATGTAATAACTTTTAAAAATTGAAGAAAGACCGATAGCTCCGGCAGCAATAATTATCAAGCCATGCATTAATGGGTCACGCACTAGAATCATAGACAACACAATTGCAATGATTGAAATAAACCCTACCGTGTTGAAAATATTTTCAATTTTTTGCACAATTAAAAGCCTCTCTACTTAACTAATGAAAAGTAAAGCCTCAGAAATAATTGAGGCTTTACTTAGTTAAAGTGCTTAACAGAGCATAAGATCGGACTTAATACGACTTTATTACTCTACAGCCACAATCGTTAGCTTCCAATTTCGTAGGCAACATATCCGATAATCCCACCTATGACGGCTCCCGCTACAGCGCCAGCAACCCCAGCCCACCTTCCTATAGAGGCTCCTCTAAGGGCACCCGTGGTCGCACCCGCAACTGCCCCACCAGCTGTGGCACCACCTCTTGCGGCATTTTCAGGTGGAGGGGGTGGCGGTGGCGGCGGCGTCCCACCATTAACTGACAAATGAGATACGCGGTAATACCAGTATCTCTCCGTGGAGGCGATCGGTTTGATGAGCAATGGCTTGCTGGCGAAATAACCCTGAGTCCATTTCAATTCCTTGTTGGCTAAACGATATCCATCGTTCATTTTTTCTTACATGACTAAATTCACTCCGTTATTAATACAGCGGCTTTTGATGAAAGTTCAGTCAACAGCAGCATTATTATGAAAAATTTTAAAATTATCAATAAATTTGATATACCAACAACACTTTGCTTTAATCAAAAATCACTCCACCTATCCAGATAATTCAGAAGTTGCCACTTCACATTTTTTATTTCAGACGTTAAGCAGGAAACCCGCATGCCAGAATCCTTCCTGAAAAGTTACCAATCACTGTCTTTCCGCACCGCTCTGCTTTTTTCAGCACTGACTCTGACCGCCTGCGGTGGCGGCAGTTCTTCACCGGCGACCAACCCGCCTGTGCCCCCGGTGCCTCCGGCGGGTGGCGGCGCCAGCAATTCGGCGCCTACAGCACAGATTAACGAGCCCTTTACGGTCCGGGCCATTGTCGGTGGTCAGACCATTGAGCTTGAGGGCGAGGCCAGTGACCCGGAAGATGGCAATTTGACCGGTTCTGCCCTGCGCTGGAACAGCGACCTTGAGGGCGAGCTTGGCGAGGGCGCGGTGATTACCACGGTGCTGTCTTTTGAGGGGGAGCACGACATCGCCCTGACCGCAACGGACAGTGGCGGCAGTGCGGATACCGCCAACACCAATATTCTGGTGCTGGAGGAAAACGCGGTGCTGGAAGCCCTGCTGCTGGGCACCGGTCCGCTGATACCGCAAAACGCATCGTTCTGCCCGTTTCCGGGTGTGGTTTCCGCCTTCCCTTCGGGTACCGCAATTCGCATTGTGGTGTCGGATACCCTGACGGAAGCGCAGCGGGCGGATATCGAGAACAACCTGCCACTGGTGGCCGAAGCCTCCAACGGCGCGTTAAGTGCCACCATGGTTTCCACTGCGAATATTGACCCACTGCCAGCGGCCAACGAGGTTACGGTGACCGTGGGCACACCGCCGGCAAACCTGGGCTGCCTGCCCCAGGGTTGCACCATTTTGACGTTCAATGGCCCCGGGGTGATCACCGCCGCCCGGGTGGTGTTGCCGGATAATCAGTTATCCCAGGGCTTTGCCCACGATGTGATCGGCCACGGCATTTTCGGGCTGTGTCATATCGACGGCAACCAGATTGGCAACCCCAGAAACTCGCTGATGTCGTTTGGGGACGATATCTTTACCAGCTCTATTTCCGGCACCCTGACCGGTATCGACTCACTGGTGATTGGCCGTTACTTTGCCTCGGGGTTACAGCCTGGCGCCACCCGGCAGGATTTGGTGAATGCTGGGTTGTTGAGTCCGTGAGCCCGACCGGTGGATTACATCGCTTCGCGGCTAATCCACCCTACAGAAACGGGCAGTACGGCAGAAAATGGACAGAGATCACTGAGGCCTGGCACTAACCGGGTATAGATAGCTCAATCATCTTCCAGAAAATTATGGCTTAACGCCTCCTGCACCCTGCCTTGAAAACGATCCGCTTTGTTGGCAAAAAACATCACTGTCATGCAGAACGCCAGCACTCCGTACAGCAACATAAAGCTGGCGCTGTGAATACCCACCAGGTCCACCCCCAAACCAAACAAAATGGGCAACGTACAGCCACCCAGTGCACCTATGGCCGACACCAGGCCACCCACCACGCCCATCTGCTGCGGGTAGTAATCGTGAATGGTTTTATACACGCTGGCGCGACCAAAACCCTGGGCAATGCCGATCACAAACATCAAACCGGTAAACAGCCAAAGACCCACTTCAATGCTTAAATTCACATCCCCTTTTACCCCGTGAATGGTCATGGTGGTGGGTGGGTAACTGAGGAAAAACAAACACACCAGGCACACCCAAAACACACTCCAGTTCACCGTGCGCCCACCGTAGCGGTCGGCAAACCAGCCCCCCAGTGCGCGCACCAGGCTGGAGGTAGCCACAAAAAACAAAGTAAACGCCATGGCCTGTGAAAAACTCAGCTCATAGACTTCGCGGTAATAGGTGGGCAGCCATAAAATCAGCGCCAAAAAGCTGCCGAACACAAAGTAGTAATACAGGCAAAAGCGCCACACCCGCAGTTGTTTTAACGGCGCCAGCGACAAGCTCTGTTCCCGGCTTGCCCGATGAACATGGCGGGGTATGGCAGGCGCAAACAAAACAAACAGCAGAGCCATCAGCAACAGCCCGGCACCATACGCCGGGCCCAGACCCTGCCAGCCCCACTGTCCCACAACCAGCGGGGCCAGTGCCAGAGTAATGGCAGCTCCGGCATTGCCCGCACCGAAGATACCCAAAGCCGTACCCTGGCGACTGCGATCAAACCAGTCCGTCACATAGCGCACGCCCAAAGTGAAAGACACGCCGCTGATTCCCAGCCACAAACCCAACCAGATATAACCGCTGTAAGAACTCACCTGCGGCAGCAAAAACAGCGCAGGTGCCACCAGCAGCATTTGCCAGAAAAGCAGAATTTTGGCGCTGTACTTTTCCGACAAAAAACCGGCGGGAATACGCATCAGTGCGCCGGTGACGATGGGTGCCGATAACAACAGTCCCAGCTTTGTGGAACTCAACTGCAAGCGCTCTGCCACCTCGACGCCCAACACCGCATACAGCACCCAAACAGAAAAGTTTGCGGCAAAGGCGATGGTGGCCATGGTCAGTGCCCGATACGCACCGGGAATGTTTTTTTGCACAACATATCCTTTTTGACAGGCGATATATTCGTAGGGTGGATTAGCGTAAGCATAATCCACCACCAGTTCCATGCCCAAAAAGTACCACAGGATACATACCCAAAAATCTCTCTAAAGAGGTACTCCGACAGTCTGCCAATTTGTTAGTTGACACACATCAAAAACGCCCCTCAATGCTTGCCCCACACTGCCCGCAAATACCCGTGACAGTGGCAAGAATCCGTTCTGTTAACGGCAAAAATTTCCAACACTTTCTCCCTGAGGAGAGCATCATGTCCGACCATAAAATCAATCTGGTAAATTTGGGCGACCCCAAAATCAAAACCCTGCACATCACCTGGTTTGCTTTCTTTTTAACCTTTGTGGTGTGGTTTAACCACGCGCCCCTGCTGGCCTTTATGAAAGAGGCTTTTGACCTGACCGGGCAGCAGGTAAAAGCGTTGATGATTCTCAACGTGGCACTCACCATTCCCGCACGGATTGTGATTGGCATACTGGTGGACAAGTTCGGGCCGCGCCACGTGTACAGTGGCCTGCTGCTGATTTCGTCCGTACTCTGTTTGCTGTTTGCCTTTTCAAACAGCTACGAACAACTGGCCATGATGCGCTTTTTAATGGGCTTTGTGGGCGCCGGTTTTGTGATTGGCATTCGTATGGTGGGCGAGTGGTTCCCCCACAAAACCGTGGGTATCGCAGAGGGCATTTACGGCGGCTGGGGCAACTTTGGTTCCGCCGCTGCCGCCATGAGCCTGCCCACCCTGGCACTGGCTTACGGCGGTGAAGACGGCTGGCGCTACGCCCTGGCCACCACCGGTATCATTATCGGTGTGTACTCTTTCTTCTACTACAAAATGGCACGCAACACCCCCAAGGGTTCCACCTACTTCAAGCCGAAGAAATCCGGCGGCCTGGAAGTGACCTCCAAGGGCGATTTTGTCATGTACCTGCTGATGAACATTCCCATGTACCTGGCTCTGGCGGTACTCAGCTGGAAACTGTCTCCCTCTGGTGTCAGCCTGCTCAGCACAACCGCCATGTACGTGATCTGGGCGGTATTGGTAGCGCTGTTTTTCTTCCAGGTGCACTCCATCTGGCAGGTGAACAAAGAGCACCTGACCCAGGGCGTACCGGAGCTGGACAAGTACCACTTTAAAAACGTGGCCATTCTCGACTGGTCTTACTTTGTCACTTTTGGTTCAGAGCTGGCGGTGGTATCCATGCTGCCGCTGTTCTTCCTGGAAACCTTTGAAGGCCTGGACCCGGTGAAAGCAGGTCTGCTGGCCTCCGGCTTCGCCTTTATGAACCTGGTGGCACGGCCCACCGGCGGCTGGTTCTCCGACCGCTTTGGCCGCCGCAAGGCGCTGATGATCCTGATCGGCGGCCTGGCCCTGGGCTACTTTGTACTGAGCCAGGTCACTGGTGCCTGGTGGATCTGGCTGGCGGTGGTTGCCACCATGTGCTGCTCCTTCTTTGTACAGGCCGGTGAAGGCGCGGTGTTTGCCGTGGTACCGCTGATCAAGCGTCGCATGACCGGCCAGATTGCGGGCATGGCAGGCGCCTACGGCAACGTGGGTGCAGTCACCTACCTCACCGTACTGAGCTTTGTGGACTACAGCACCTTCTTTATGGTGATCGGCGCCTCTGCCGTAGTGGTATTCTTTATCGCCATGCGCATGGACGAACCCAAAGGGCAAATCTCTGAAGTGCTGCCGGATGGCACTGTGCAGATGATTGATGTAGGTTAAAAAACAGCACGCCTCTGCGAGGCTACAGGGCGCGCTGCGCGCTTACAGGTAACAGCAGACAGGTGTTCTGGCGCTTTGTAGCGAAGCAACCACCCGGTTAGGATTAGCCGGGTGGTTTCATCTTTGTCATTGCGAGGAGCGTAGCGACGTGGCAATCCAGTGGCTTTATCCGCTCAAAGATTCTGGATTGCTTCGCTGCGCTCGCAATGACGACAACTAGAGTTAAGCGGGTATGTCCAACCAACTAAAACTCGATGCCGCCTTCGCCTCCGTACAGGGGCGCAAGGCCATTAACGAAGACTGCGCGGGAATGCATATTCCCGACGACAGTTACCTGTTGGGCAGCAAGGGGGCGGCACTGGTGGTGGCGGACGGCGTTTCCTCTGCCGAAGCTGGCAAAGAGGCCAGCGATACCGCCGTCAACCGCTTTCTGGATGAATATTTCCAGACACCGGATACCTGGTCCGTCAGTCACTGTGGCGAAAAGGTACTCTCCACCCTCAACCTGCGGCTGTACCGCAAAAGCCATGAATTCACCACCGACAGCAAAGGCTACCTGTGCACCTTCAGCGCGGTGATCATTAAAGGCCGCACCGCCCACTGTTTTCATGTGGGGGATTCGCGCATTTACCGGTACCGCAACAACCAGCTAAAACAACTCACCCACGACCACACTGCCGCCATCGCCGATGGCAAATTTTTCCTCACCCGCGCCCTGGGCATGGACAACCGCCTGGCGTTGGATTACAGCAAAGTGCCCCTGGAAAACGGCGATATCCTGTTGATTACCAGTGATGGTGTTCACGACTTTCTCAATGCAGAAAATCTTGCCGAACACTTGAACAGCGATTGCAACAGCCAGCAACTGGCCGACCAGCTTATTGAACAATCCCTGGCCGCCGACAGCGACGACAACATCAGCTGCGTTATCGCCAAGGTGCTGCAATTGCCTTCTGAAAACATCGACGACTACAACGCCCGCCTCACCCGCCTGCCCTTTCCACCTGAATTGGCACCGGGCATGACCCTGGACGGCTATCGGGTAGAGAAAGAACTGTTCGCCTCCAGCCGCAGCCAGCTCTATCTGGTGCGCGACACAGAAACCGGCGAACAGCTGGCTATGAAAACCCCGTCTCGCAACTTTGAAGACGACACCAGCTACATCGACCGCTTTATTCAGGAAGAATGGATCGGCAAGCGCATCAGCAGCCCTTATGTAGTGAAAATTATTCGCCAGAACCGCCCCCGCACCGCGCTTTACTATTTGATGGAATTTGTGCAGGGCATGGGCCTGGATGACTGGATGGCGCAAAACCACTTCCCCAAGCCCAAGCGCGCCATTGGCCTGATTAAACAAGTGGCAGAGGGACTAAACGCCTTTCACAACAACGAAGCCATTCACCAGGATTTAAAACCTGGCAATATTCTGGTGGCTGATTCTCATGGCGATGGAAAGGACACCGTAAAAATTGTCGACTTCGGTGCCGTCTACGTGGCCGGCGTTGCAGAAATGGCCCGCCCACTGGTGCACGAAGGCGCCCTGGGCACGGCCCATTACGCCGATCCCCAATACCTGCTGGGTAACAACTCCGGCATTCAGGGGGACGTCTATGCCCTGGCTACCATCACCTACGAACTGTTTACCGGTGAGCTGCCCTACGGAGACAAAATCGAAAACTGCAAAAGCGCCTTCGACTACGACCACCTGCGCTACCGCAGTGCCAGCGATTTCAACCCGGTTATTCCCGCCTGGTTTGACGGTGCCCTGAAAAAAGGCGTCAGCTTCGACCTGGAGCAACGCTACGGCACCGTTGAGCAACTGATGCAAGACCTGACCCAACCCAATATAGAATTTTTAAAAGACGACCCGGTAGAAAAACAAAAAGCCAGCTCGTTAATGTTGTGGAAATTATTATCCGGCTTCTGGTTTTTGCTGTTGCTGTTAGTGGTTTACTTGTTTAGCCAGTCTGCATAAGCGCCGGTGCCCTTATGGTGGATTACGCCGCTTCGCGGCTAATCCACCCTACCTGTTGAAGTCTCTATTAAATATTTTTCAAAGCCACTAACATGCTGCACCATGAACGACATGCACAATAAAACGTTGAATTACCCCAAAGCCACACAACTGTTTTGCCAGGGCGAACAACACCCCTGGGTGTATCGCATTGAGCAGGGCTTTGTGATCACTTACGCAATTGATGCCAATGGCAAACAGGGGCTGACTGACCTGTACGGCCCCGGCTGCTGGTTCGGCCCCGGTCTGAGTGATAACCAGGCCATACAAAACGCCAAAACCAAGCCTCATTGCACTTTGCAGCGTTACAGCAGTGACGAGGTATGGCAATTATTGGCCAGCGACCCCGCCCTGGCTCAACAGCTTGTGCAACAGCTCAGTGGCCGGGACCAGCAACTGCGCCAGCGGCTGTTTTTGCAGCAAACCGCCAACCTGACCACCCGGCTTGCACAACTGTTGATGTACCTGTTTAACTACCAGAGCCAACCCTGCAGCCACGGCCACGACCGGGACGTACTGCTGTCCCAGCAGGAAATCGCCGAGATGATTGGCAGCACCCGCCAGAGCGTCAGCCAATTGCTGGCCGAGTGGCGACAACAGGGCTTTATCGACTACTCTCGCGACTTTCTGTGCCTGGAAGACATGGCACGCCTGAAAAAACTCTGCGAATAAGAAGATACTGTCAGCCAGCCGACAGCTTTGGGCTGCGCACTCCATTAGCATGGCAAGCGCTTAAATCATCCTACCAGGAGCACAGCCATGCGAAAGTTAGCCATTGCCGCCTGTTTACTTGCAGGCAGTTTTCACGCCTTTGGCGATGTCACCATTAAAGATACCTACACTGATCTCGTCGATAAAAAAGGCAACATCACCCTGCCGCAAAACTACCGCCAAAACTGGACATTTCTCGGCACCTATTTTGTCAAAGGCGCTGGCGAAAGCATGGCGGAGGGAGGCCCCACTCACGATGTACACACCGTCTACACCCAACCGGACGCCGCTGCCCACTATCGCAAACACGGCAAATTCCCCGATGGCACGGTACTTCTGAAAGACGTAAACGGCACCAAGTCGGAGCCTTTGACTACAGGCCTGGCCAGCTACGAAGACGCTCCCAAAGTGACCTTTATGATGGTTAAAAACACCAAGGGTCGCTTTGCCAGCAATAAAGCCTGGGCCGAAGGCTGGGGTTGGGCACTGTTTAATCCCGGCGACCCAAAAAGCCAAACCAGCAACTGGCAGGGCGAAGGCTTTAACAATTGCTTTGGCTGCCATGTACCGGTTAAAAACCAGGACTGGGTGTACACCCAGGGTTATAAAACGGTTTTGGGCAGGTAATACAACCCCGTCATTGCGAGCGAAGCGCGGCAATCTCCATCCGGTTGCCGCCATTCTCTTTTGCTATTTTGACCGAGATCGCCGCGCTACGCTCGCGATGACGAAGTTCTCAAGCCGCACACCGCCCTCCATTTCGCAATAGCACCCTCACACCTCAAATCTCAAACCACTGGCGGATCAAGATTTAACTTGCCCACCGCCAATGCCACCTGAGTGCGTGAACGCACACCCAGCTTGCGGAAAATCGCCGTCATATGAGCCTTGATGGTGGCTTCGGTAACATCCAGTTCGTAGGCAATCTGTTTGTTAAACAGCCCTTCTGCCAGCATGGTCAACACCAGATATTGCTGCGGCGTCAGGGTGGCGATGGCATCCATAATGCGGGTTTCGTCTTCGTCCGGTGCCGCTCCCTGGCCAATATCGTCAGGCAACCACTGCTGGCCGTTCTGAACCGTTTGAATCGCATTCGCAATCTGCTCCGGGCTGGAAGATTTCGGCAAAAACCCTCTGGCACCAAACTCCATGGCGCGGCGGATAATTTCCGGGCGTTCATCCCCGGAAACCACCAAAACCGGAAAATCCCGGTGGTGGCCTTTCAGGTAAGCCAGCGCGCTAAAACCGTGAGCGCCGGGCATATGCAGATCCAGCAACACCAGGGTAGCATCCGGGTGTTCTGCCAGTGTTGCTTGCAAACTCTGCATACTGTCCGCCTGCAACAATTGCGTGTCGCTATCCAGGTTGTTTAGCAGCTGTGAGATTGCCGCGCGAAATAGCGGATGATCGTCGGCAACGATTGTTTTTTTCATTTTCTACTCACCTTTGATAACAGCAATGCATTTTTCTAACTACCGCCCACCAATCTGGAAGCATGAACTGGGTATTGCTTGATGTGACCGTGGCCAGCATGGACGCTGGCCCCGAGCCCCCAGGGAAGGGTCTACGGCGTGTCACAGCAAGTAATACCCAGTTCATGCCATAGGAGGTGTTAACAGTTTTTGTAACTTCCCCGCCAGGCGCTTTGCGTCCACCGGCTTTAACATTTGTTGGTGCCCGGCCTGTTCAATGCTCTCGGCGACTTCTTCGCTGGCATCTGCGCTGATAACAATGGTCGGCACCCTGGCGTAGTCTTGTGGCAGTTTTGCCAACAACTCAACACCGGTCAGCTTATGTTCCAAATGATAGTCCAGCAGCCACACATGGGGCGGCGGCTGATCGGCTATCAATTGCTCCACCTGGGCGCGGTTCTGGGCACAGTGCACTTCACAACCCCATTGTTTCAGCAGGCTTTCCATGCCCCGCAGAATGTCTTCTTCGTTGTCCACACAGAACACTCGCAACCCTTGCAAATTCACCGCCTGGCGCTCCTCCGGGAGCTTGTGTGCAGGTTCATCTTTTACTTCACCGCGATTCAATTCCACACTGAATACAGAGCCGCTGCCCGGCTCGGAATTTACCTGAATGCGATGTTGCAATAATGTGGCCATGCGCCGGGCAATGGTCAGACCAAGGCCAAGCCCCTTGTCCACCCCCCGGGCTCCGGGGCTGAGGCGCTCAAATTCCTCAAAGATTTTTTCCATGGCTTCGTTGCTGATGCCCGGCCCGGTATCCCACACTTCCACCCTCAGTTTGCCCCGGTATCGGCGGCAACCCAGTAACACCCTGCCCCGCCTGGTGTAGTGAATGGCGTTGCTGAGAAAGTTCTGCAAAATTCGCCGCAGCAAATGCCGATCACTGTTTACCCATACACTACAGGGCACCGAGTGCAATGCTATGCCTTTATTTTCAGCCAACAGGGTAAACTCAATCGCCAACTCGCTGAGTAATTCACCAAGGTTAAAATCTTTGCGCTGGGGGACCAGTTTACCGCTGTCCAGACGGGAAATTTCCCGCAGTGCGGCGATCAAATCTTCCGCAGCTGTGAGCGATTTGTCGATGTACCCCACCTGCTGTTTTACTTCCGTGGCATCGCTGTTATCCGGCAAGTTTTTAAACACCTCCAAAAACAGGCGCGCCGAACTGATGGGCTGCAGCAGGTCGTGGCACGTGGCCTGCATAAAGCGGGTTTTACTGGTGTGTAACTGGTGCAGCTCCACGGTGCGTTCGGCAATGCGTTCTTCCAGGTTTTCTTTGGCCTGCTCCAGCTCATCCAGCACCGCCTGGTAATCGCTGATGTCGGTGTAGGTAGTCACGTAGCCGCCGTTGGGCATGGGGTTGCCCACCACCTGCAAAGTAATGCCGCTGGGCAGAGTGCGCTGTGATCGATGCCGCGACCCGGCACGCAGCTGTTGCAGGCGCTTGTCAATTTCATCCATGGCATTATTGCCGCTACCCAGCAGCCCCTGTTCGGCGTTGTAGCGATACACCTCGCGTATGGGGCAGCCCACGTAGAGCAGGCGCGGCGGATAATCAAACAGCTCCTGATAACGGTGGTTCCAGGCAATAACGCGCAACTCGCGGTCCACCACCATAATGCCCTGGCTGACTGTTTCTACCGTTGCCTGCAACAGTTCGCGACTGAATTGCAGTTGCTGGGATGCCCCGCCCACCAGCGCGGCAATATCCCGCAATTGCAGTTTTTTGGCGCTGCCCAGGCGTTTGATGGTGCTGCGTGCAGAGGCCGCGCCAATAAAACCCGCCAGGGATTGCTCTACCCGGTTAACCACAAACTCCGGAGCCCAATCATCGTCCAGCAGGCGCTGGCGGGCACGTTCTTCGCAATCCCGCCACAATTGATTGCGCTGCTCTGCACTGAGAAACGGGTCGATTACCAAACGCAGCCGGCCGGTTTGAACCGTCGACAACGCCAGCGGTTGCTGCGCCTGCCCGGGCTGAAAATCCAGCCCCACAAACGCATCCGCCTGAGCCATATCCTGTTCACCGGGGCGGCTGAAATATGACACCAGCACCATGATCAGTACATTGGGCAACAGGCTCCACAACACCCCGTGACTCAAAGGGTCGAGAAAGTCCATGCCGAACAATGCCTGTGGACGCAGCCAACCGATAGCGGCGGGGCCCTGAGTCAAAACAGGGTCGTTATTCGCCAGCAACAGCGGCCACAACAAGCAATAAAACCAGGCCAACAACCCCACAGCCAGGCCCAGGTAAACACCGCGGGCATGAATGCGGCGCCAATAAATAGCCGCCACCAGCGCGGGGGCTAGCTGGGCAAAACCCGCAAACGACACCAGGCCAATCCCCGCCAGGCTCTCGTTGCGAATAATCAACTGGTTCACCGCCCAGCCACCCCACATCATGGCCAGAATGCAAATCCGGCGAATCCAGCGCAGGTTGCGCCCCAGCTTTTCCGGGTGAAACCAGCGGCTGCCCCAACGCAATAGCAGCGGCACCAGAATTTCGTTGGAGATCATCACCGACAGGGTAACAACCGCCACAATCACCATGCCGCTGGCCGCCGAAAAACCGCCGATAAATGCCAGTTGGCTCAACAGTGGAAAACCGCTGTCCATGGGCAGGCGCAGCACAAAGGTTTCTGCGGACACATCGCTGCCCATAAAGTAATGATTGCCCACAAAAGTAATGGGCAACACCACCAGAATAATCAGCAACAAATACAGGGGAAACAGCCAGCGGGATTTTGCCAGGTCGCGGCGATCCTGATATTCCACCACCATCACATGAAACTGGCGCGGCAGACAGATAATGGCCAACAGCGCCAACAAACCCATGGTGATGTAGCGGCTGTTAAACGGCCTGTCTGACCAGGCGGCTTCATTGCTGTCAACAATGGCCTGAAAGCCCGAGGGGTTAATGTCCACATCAAAGGCGATTACCAGGGCAAGACCGGCAATTGCCAGCAGAGCAACCAGCTTTACCACCGATTCAAACGCCAGCGCCGACATCATGCCTCGATTGCGCTCCCGGCCCTCCACATGGCGGGTGCCAAAAATCATGGCAAATAGCGCCAACAGCAGCGCTACCATCATCACACTGTCGAATTCATAACCGGCGATGGTGTCACTGGCTATGGGGGTACCCAGCGTGTCCATGGCCAGGGATACCGCTTTCAGCTGCAAGGCGATGTAGGGCAAGGAGCCAATCACCGCAACCAGGGCCACACAGCCCGCCAGAATCTGCCGCTTGCCGTAGCGAGTGCCGATAAAATCGGCAATAGACGTGGTTTTATGGCGCGCCCCGGTCCACACCAGTTTTTGCAAAAAGCTCATGCCAAATACAAACAACAGCGCCGGAGCCAGGTAGATAGGCATGTACCCCCAGGCATCTTCGGCAGCGGTGCCTACCGTGCCAAAGTACGTCCAGGAACTGCAATACACCGCCAGGGTGAGGCTGTAAATATAGGGATGCAAACGGGAAAACCAGCCAACACGACGCTCTGTCCACCAGGCGATGGACACCAGCAGCACCATGTAACTCAGTGCCAATAGCAGTAGAAATGATTGTGTCGTCAAATGATTTTTGTATTCTATTTATTTGAGCTTCAGCATAACAGAAAGCCCATTTACCCACTTTGTGAAAGTCTGGCAGTTATGCGCCCAAAATAGAATGCGACTTTGGTGTAATAGAGCGGTGGTTTAACGGAGCGGTGGCGATCAGCAGTGGGTGGTACTTATCCAGACACGCCGTTAATACGTCCGTGTAGGCTCGGATGCGACATCCTTGTCGCATACGGTCTGGATAAGTACCACCCACTGCTGATCTTCAGATTTGAATTCGGGAGACGTTAAGAACGCCAAATCTGAAAATTAAGATTAGAGGCTGGAAATGCCTTTCCAGATCGTATGCGACAGGACGTCGCATCCGAGCCTACATGGACGTATACACGGCGTATCTGGAAAGGCATTTCCAGCCTCTGATCGCCACCCAGATTGATCAAAAACACCAGCAAAAAAAGGCCGCCCTTTCATTACAAATCAGGGCGGCCAAGCTCAGGTAGGTAATGTGTTAGCAATTAGTGAACATGAGCCTCCCCTGCCCCTTTCGGGTAGCGCAGGCTTTCCACCATATCGCCGATCTCGTCCGGCGTTTTGGCGGTAAAACGTTGCACCACCAAGGCCACTGCAAAGTTCAGCAGCATACCCAGAGTACCAATGCCCTCTGGCGAAACACCAAACCACCAGTGCTCAGCATTGTTCAATTCCGGGTGCACAAACTTGAAATAGATGATGTACGCGGCGGTAAAGATAATACCCACCAGCATACCGGCAATGGCCCCTTCCTTGTTCATGCGCTTGGAGAATATACCCAGAATAATGGCCGGGAAGAAACTGGCCGCTGCCAGGCCAAAGGCAAACGCCACCACCGAGGCCACATAATCCGGCGGGTTAATACCCAAATAGGAGGCCGCTGCCAGCGCTACTGCCGCGGCGATACGGGCGTAACCCAATTCCTGCCGATCACTGATATCAGGCATTAAATTGCGTTTTAGCAGATCGTGGGACACGGATGTGGAAATCACCAGCAACAGCCCCGCCGAGGTAGACAGTGCCGCCGCAATACCACCGGCGGCTACCAGTGCGATCACCCAGTTGGGCAGCTGGGCAATTTCCGGGTTGGCCAATACCATGATGTCGCGGTCGATTTTCATTTCGTTGCGCTCATCACCGGAGTAGAACATACGGCCATCCTGGTTTTTGTCGTCCCAGCTGATCAGGCCGGTTTCCTGCCAGTTGCTCACCCATTGGGGGGTTTCTTCCTGCAAGGTACCCGTACCGTCCGTGCCGTTAATGGTTTCGATCATGTTCACCCGGGCAAAGCTGGCAACAGCGGGAGCCGTGGTATACAGAATGGCGATAAACAACAGAGCCCAACCAGCGGAACGGCGCGCATCGTGTACTTTGGCCACGGTAAAAAAGCGCACAATCACGTGGGGCAAGCCGGCGGTTCCCACCATCAGGGCAGCGGTAATAAAGAACACATCGATGGTACTTTTGTTGCCATCCGTATAGGCGGTAAAGCCCAGTTCTTTCGATAGCCCGTCGAGCTTGTCCAGCAGCGACACACCGGAACCGTCCGCCAGCTCACTGCCAAAACCCAACTGTGGAACCGGATTACCGGTCATCAACAACGAAATAAAAATCGCTGGCACCATATAGGCGAAAATCAGCACGCAGTACTGTGCCACCTGGGTATAGGTAATGCCTTTCATACCGCCGAGTACCGCGTAGAAGAACACGATCACGCCACCGATAATCACCCCCCAGGTCACTTCCACTTCCAGGAAGCGGGAGAACACCACACCCACGCCACGCATTTGCCCGGCGATGTAGGTAAAGCAGATAAAGATGGCGCAAATAACCGCCACCGTGCGCGCCAGCTGGGAATAGTAGCGGTCGCCGATAAAGTCCGGCACGGTAAATTTGCCAAACTTGCGCAGGTAAGGTGCCAGGCACAGCGCCAACAGCACATAACCACCGGTCCAGCCCATCAGGTAAACGGATGCGTCATAACCCAGGAAGGAGATAATCCCCGCCAGGGAAATAAACGATGCCGCCGACATCCAGTCAGCCGCGGTTGCCATACCGTTGGCCACAGCGGGAACACCGCCACCGGCCACGTAAAACTCTTTGGTGGAACCAGCGCGGGCGCGAATGGCAATGCCGATATACAGAGCAAACGACAGTCCAATCAGCAGGTACGTCCAAACTTGAATACTCATTGTTGTCCCCTTATGTATCAGGATTGTCGTCGTCTTCGTGAAGGTCGTATTTGTGATCGAGCTTTTTCATGGCACGGATGTACACAAAAATCAGCGCCACAAATACGTACATGGAACCCTGCTGGGCAAACCAGAAACCGAGTTTGAAGCCCCCCAGGGGAATGGTATTTAACGCATCCACAAACAGGATGCCGAAGCCGTAGGAAACCACAAACCAAATCGCCAGCAATATCAGCATCAGGCGCAGGTTTTCTTTCCAGTAGGCTTTCGATTTTTCACTTGTTACCAAGCTCATAAATCACCTCGTTATCGTTGCTTTTGTTGTTTATTACTTCGTTAAAACCGTCATTGTGAATGACTGTAGGGTGACAGCGTTTCAAAACGCATACTTACCCATAAATTGCAGGCGTTTCAGGTCACCGCTCTGGCCGTTGGCCAGCTCCCGCTCCGCATCGATGTACTCAATTCCAAACGACAGTTTGGGGGTAGGAGAGTAAATCAAATTGACGTTGTAGTTGGAAACGGATTCGGTATTGGCCAGGGAAGCACCATCGGGAATATCCGTATCCGCCATGGCAACCATAAAAGTGCTGCGCAGTTTGTCTGTCCACTTGTGTCGGTAGGCCACATAGCCGCCGGTCTGGTCGATGGTGGAAACACCGCCGTCCACATCGGACGCCGCCGCACGGAACGGCTGCAATGCCAGAAAACGCCCCAGTGGGCCATGGCTTATTTGAAATTTCAGATCATCGCCATTGGCAAATACGTACTTGCCAGCAGCGCTGAAACCAATGCCAAAATCGTCGGCAGAGGTAACACCATTATCAAAACCCACTTCCGTACCCAGCACCGCCAGACCATATGTCAGATTGCCCGCCTTGCCATCGTAGCGCACTATCAGGTCCGGCAGCGTACTGTCATCAAAGTTGGCCCCGGAAATACCGCCACCGGCATCCAGAATACTGCTGGAGGGGTTTTCCAACGCCACTTTTACCGCGCCACCACCGGCCACTTTTTTGCTCCAGCGAATTTGCGATTGGCGGTTAAAAATAACGCCGGAGGTAGGGCCGATAAAATCCACCGCTTCCGGCAGTGCACTGGGGGTCATCAGGGTAGACCAGGTTTGGCCGACCAATAGCGAAGCGTCGTCTGAATAATTCCAGTTCAGGTAAGCATGGCGCACTCGCGCACCGGCAGAATTGGAAATGCGCTCGTTGCCCTCGGCGGTGAGAAAGTCCAGTTCAATATGGCTGTTGATGCTGCCCGCCGCGGTATCAGTGGTGGTTTTAAACCAGAAACGGGAGGTTTTGATGTGGCTGTCCAGACGCGAACCGCCGTTGGTTCCACCAATGGGAATGACCGAAGGCACCAGAATCTCATCGCCAATTCCCGCATTGGCACGCTCGCCGCCGGAATAATTGCTGTACATAAAATCGGATTTGATAAAGCCCCCGTAATTAAATTCGGTACCATTTTTCTTTTCACTTTTTGCCGCTGCATTTTTTGCCGCAGCCGCTTGCTGCTCAACCAACTGTTTTTGCTGCTCACCCTGTTTGGCCAATGCCGCTTTGACCGACGTCAACTCCTGTTCAAGCAGTTTGAGTTTTTCCAGCAGCTCGCTGTTATCATCAGCCAGAGCCGCACCGGAACACAATAATGCGGGCGCCAGCAAAGCTGGAATGCATGCTTTTTTCTTGTTGTTAATGTTCATCACTACCCCTCGTCGTTTGATTACGTGCCGCTATACTTGGGGAAAGCAGCACCCTGTAACCATACGACCTAGGTCGCGAAATAGACTTATAGCTAATTCAAAAAAGCACCACCATTAGACCTTTGTACAATGGCGCTTTGGATCAGCAGCAACGACAGTGAGATTGGGAAAAACTGAAACGCTTATTATTAGGGAACATCTGATTAATTGATAAAGCAGCGCCAATTTCTGCAATTCAAAAATTCAGGTGCTCGTTTTCTCCAAATTTTGCGCAAATAACTCGATATTTACACATTTGTTTGCTTTG
>NZ_JBRKJK010000027.1:0-17395 GCF_052983295.1 Porticoccus sp. GXU_MW_L64
ACATCAACGAGAGGAGAAAAAAGCTGGTAAGAGAAAAACCAACTAGGCCATAATCTGGCCTTCCAGGTGGGTCAATTTTAGATGCAAAACCTGGGTCAAATTTGGGTGCAATTTAACAGTTGTGGTGCTTGATGCCGCTGATTGTATCCCTGGTTTTGCATATTACTTCCGCCTTGGGTTGACGATATATACATGCAGTGTATATGCTTGCGTCCAACAAATAAAGTATACATTTTTTGAATATAGGGGTTGACAGCATTTAGCTGAAATCCCGTATTGGGAGATAGGCATGGCGCGCATACCAGCAGAACAAGTCGAGAAGCTGAAAAGCGAGGTATCGCTGTTACAGCTGGTCAAAAACCAGGACTACCAACCTGTGAAGCAGGGCAAGGACTACGCGATCTGTTGCCCGTTCCACGAGGAGAAGACGCCGAGCCTGATCATCAGCCCGCAATCCAACCTGTTTAACTGCTTTGGCTGCGGTGCCGCCGGGTCGGTGATCGATTGGGTGATCAAGACCCAGGGCGTGAGCTTCCGCCACGCTGTTGAAATCTTGCAATCGGACACCTCTGTTTTAGCCGCTCCAGAGCGTCCGGTAAAAAAATCCATTGCCCGCAAGCTGGATGTGGTGTTGTCGGAGGATGCCGAAGCCCAACAACTGCTGAACCAGATCACTGATTATTACCACCAGGCCCTGCAAGAAAGCCCAGAGGCGCTGGCGTACCTGGAGAGTCGGGGGTTGAGCCATCCCGAACTGATCAACCGTTTTAAATTGGGCTATGCCAACCGCACCTTGAGTTACCGGCTGCCCACCAAGCGAAGCAAAAGCGGCGCGGAGCTGCGCAGTAAGCTCCAGGAGCTGGGCATCTATCGAAAATCCGGTCACGAGCACTTTAACGGTTCGCTGGTGGTACCGGTGTTGAATGATGGCGGCCAGGTGGTGGAACTGTACGGCCGCAAGGTGCGGGACGACCTGCGCAAGGGCACCCCGAAACATCTTTATCTGCCCGGCCCTCACGCCGGTGTCTGGAATGCGGTCGGGCTGGTGGATCAAAAAGAAGTAATCCTCTGTGAAGCGCTGATCGATGCAATGACGTTCTGGTGTGCTGGGTATCGCAATGTGACGGCCAGTTACGGCACACAGGGTTTTACGGATGACCACTTGGCGTTGTTTAAACAGTTGGAAATCCAGCGGGTGTTGATTACCTATGATCGAGACGAGGCGGGAAATAGCGCCGCTGAAAAATTGGCCAAGCAGTTACAGCAATCCGGTTTTGGTTGTTACCGCCTGAACTTCCCAAAAGGCATGGACGCAAACCGTTACGCGCTGGAAGTAACGCCCGCCAGCAAAAGCCTGGGTGTAGTGATCCGCAGTGCGGAATGGATGGGCGAGGGCGACGCGCCAGTTGCTGAACCAGAAAAAGCGCTTTTGCCACCGGCTGCGGCGGTGCCTGATGCACCCGCCAACCCCATAGGTGCCAACGTGACCGACCGGGAAGTGAACCTGGTGTTTGGTGATCGCAAGTATCGCGTGCGCGGCCTGGAGAAAAACAAAAACTACGAAGTGCTGAAAGTGAATGTGCTGGCCAGTCGGGAAGAATCGTTGCATGTGGATACCTTCGATCTGTACTCAGCGAAACATCGGCAGAGCTTTATCAAGGTGGCGGCACTGGAGCTGGCTGTTGAGGAAAACACCTTAAAAGCCGACCTAGGCAAGGTGCTATTAAAGTTGGAGGAGCTGCAAGAGCAGTTAATCCAGGGTAGTCAGCTGGAAGAGAAAAAGGCCAGTGTGTTGAGTGAGGGTGAGGAATCCGAGGCGCTGGAATTACTGCGTGATCCTGCATTGTTGGAACGTATCCTGACCGATTTTAGTCGCTGTGGTGTGGTGGGTGAGGAAGTAAATAAGTTGGTTGGTTACCTGGCGGCGGGATCGAGAAAATTGGATCGACCGCTGGCGGTGATTATCCAATCCACCAGCGCAGCCGGTAAAAGCAGTTTGATGGACGCGGTGTTGAACCTGATGCCGGAAGATGAGCGGGTGCAATACTCAGCCATGACCGGCCAGAGTTTGTTTTACATGGGGGAAACCAACCTCAAGCACAAGATACTGGCCATTGCTGAAGAGGAAGGCGCCAGCAATGCCAGTTATGCGTTAAAGCTGTTGCAGAGTGAAGGGGAAATCACCATTGCCAGTACCGGCAAAGATGAAAACAGCGGCGACCTGGTGACGCGGGAATACCGGGTGGAAGGGCCGGTAATGTTGTTCCTGACCACCACCGCCATTGATATCGACGAGGAGCTGTTAAATCGCTGCCTGGTGTTAACCGTCAACGAATCCAGGGAGCAGACACGAGCAATCCACGAGGCGCAGCGTCGGCGTAGAACCCTCGAAGGCCTCCAAGCCAAACTGGAAAAGGATCGGCTGGTTGCTCTGCACCGCAACGCCCAACGATTGCTGCGACCGCTGGCAGTGATTAACCCTTACGCCGATCAACTCACCTTCCTGGATGACAAAACCCGTACCCGTCGTGACCACGAAAAATACCTCACCCTGATCGACAGCATTGCTCTTTTGCATCAATACCAGCGCGATATTAAAACCGTGAATCACGCAGGCCAGAATCTGGAATATGTGGAAGTGCAGCTCAGTGACATCGAGACCGCTAACCGGCTGGCCCATGAGGTGTTGGGACGGACTTTGGACGAGTTGCCGGCGCAGACGCGCAAACTGCTGCGGTTGATCCAGGAAATGGTGAAAGAGGCTTGTCAGACGGACAGCATCGAGCAGAAGGATTACCGCTTTAGCCGCCGTGAGGTGCGGGAGTACACGAGTTGGGGCAACACCCAGCTCAAGGTGCACCTGGGCCGACTGGAGGAAATGGAATACTTGCTGACTCATCGGGGCCGACGTGGCCAATCTTACGAATATGAGTTGCTGTTTGATGGCGGTGACGGCGATCAGCTACGGATGATGGGTCTGATTGATACCGAAAAACTGGGTTATGGAACAAGGGGGTATGACAAAAAGAAGTCGGGGGTAACCGATAAGTTGTCGGCTCTTGGTCGGCCCCAAGTCGGGGGACGGTCGGAGTCGGTGAAATCATCCCAGTCCAGTGATGGCACGGAGTTGCCAGAAAGTGGTCGGGGTAACGCTGAAAATGTATTAGGAGCGAAACGCAATAACGGGTCGTACCGTAGTGGAGTGGTAGCGGCCTCCTGATGAACAGCTTGAGCCTGACCTTCCTTAGCCGCCTGTACCTGGATCACCTGCAGGTGATGAATTACGCCGAGCGCACCATTACCCACCGCCATGTCACTTTGAATCAATTTACCGCCTGGTGTGATGAGCGCGGTATCGGTTGCGCCACTGATATTACGAAACCCATCCTGGAGCGTTACCGCCGTCACCTGCACCACAGCCTGGATCGCAAGGGCAATCAGTTGAGTGCGAAAAACCAGCTGGCGCGACTGGTTCCATTGCGCAGTTTTTTTAAGTGGGCGACGCAGCAAAACTACCTGCTCTACAATCCGGCCAGTGAGCTGGAGCTGCCGAAGGTGGAGAAGCGATTGCCTCAGGCGACATTGACCGCCCAGGAGGCGGAACTGATCCTGTCGTTGCCGGACATCTGCACCGAGGAAGGGTTGCGCAATCGCGCCATCCTGGAAGTGCTCTACAGCACCGGTATCCGCCGCATGGAAGTGATTAACCTGGTGCGCGCAGATATCCACGCCGAGCGGGGTGTGCTGGCGGTACGGCAGGGCAAGAACAAGAAAGACCGCTTTGTGCCGATCAGTGAGCGGGCAGTTATCTGGCTCCAGCGCTACTTGGACGAAGTGCGACCAGGGTTTGCCCTTGAGCCGGATGAGGGTGTGGTGTTCCTGGAGCCCACTGGCCTGCCATTGCTGCCCGACAAACTGAGTCGCATTGTTACCAAGTACATCAAGCAAGCGGATATCGGGAAGAATGGCAGCTGCCACCTGTTTAGACACACTGTGGCGACACTGATGCTGGATAACGGTGCCGATATCCGTTTTATCCAACAGATGCTGGGGCACGCCAGTATCCAGACCACCCAGATTTACACGCAGGTCTCGATTGTGAAGCTCAAGCAGATCCATGATATGACCCATCCGGCGATGCATCGGGAGCGGCAGGAGAGTGATGAACCAGAGGCCACGGAAGAAGAGCTGTTGACCACATTGGAAATGGAGTCTGATGATGAGGGTGACGAATGAAGGGCTTGAGACTATACTGTTTAACGTTGTTAAACATCGTTAAACGAGGTGCGTTATGTTGGGAGTCCGTCTCGATGAAAACCTGGAGCAGCGCTTGACTGCCTTAGCAGAGAAAACCCATCGCTCCAAGAGCCACCATGCCAAAGAGGCTTTGCGCCGTTATATCCAGCAGGAAGAGGCAAAGGAGCAAGCCAGGCAGGAAACCCTGGAGCGCTGGGAAGCCTATCAGGAGACAGGGGAGGTGGTGAGCAATGACGCCATGACCCAATGGCTGGACAGTTGGGGAGACCCTAAGGAAAGTGCATGCCCAGTGAAATAGTCTGGTTGTCCGGAGCCGTGAGAGATGTCTCGCGGCTCCGTGATTTTATCCGTGAGAAAAATCCGGCAGCCGCACAACGGGCTGCCAGTCGCATCAAAGAGGCGGCGATAATCTTGTCAGAAAACCCGGAAGCTGGACGCCCGGTTGAAGACTTGCTGCCGTTCCGTGATCTGTTGATCCCGTTTGGTAACGGTAACTATGTCTTGCGGTATCGTGAAGAAAAAGAGCGTGTTGTGATTGTGCGTGTTTGGCACAGTCGAGAAGAGCGCATTTAGGCGGAGAGCCCGACGCATTAGCGAAACACCGAAAAGACAATAAGGCAACAGCTGGCCACATCAAGGCTTGTCACGCTGCTTGCAACCAGCGCAACCAGCGCGCCAAACCTTCATGCGTCCAGCAGCGCTATATTGTTTACCAACCCCCGCACTTCCGGCTGCAAGCAGCCTCCAGGGCGCGCCCCAGGCATGGGGCTGCACCGCGCCAGGGCCATTGAACATAATGCTGAAATTATGCGCAGTGGGTCATGTCGTGCGCCGTGTAAGTTAATCCAAATAACCAACAACGCAGGGCGGCACACCACACAACCCACTGTCCGCTGCGCCGCATAATTTGCATTATGTGTAAATGGCCCAGTCGCTTTAAGGGGGCGGCAAGCCGCAAAAGGCACTCTCTATAAACCTTGTAGCCAATCCCGAGAGCTACGCGCGGAAACAGTCCCAGCATTGCCCGCCATCCAGTGCCGCGCGTGGGCACCTGCGGTGTGGCAGCAAAAACCCGCTGCCCCATCCTCGCCGCCTTCCCAAACCCACAACCCTTTTAGCTGCTGATCAGGGGCGCTGCCGCGCCCCCGAATCGGCGGCTAAGGGCAAAAAAGCGCCTCTGGGAATTTTTTTGCGGGTGGGGTATGGTATCGGGGAAATGGTGAGCTAAGTGGCTGAAGGGACTAGGGAAAATCGGGAGGTAGCGTAGGACAGGCGTCGGGTTCATGCATCTGCACAGAATGAGAATGGGAGTGGCTGTTCCGGGTCGGGCGTGCATTATTGCACCATGGATGAGGGTGACACCAAAAACGTTAAAGCTAATGAAGAAGCTAAAAAGCCTGTTGTAAAAATCGAGCTTTTAATTGGTGGAGGATACACGGATAGAGACGGAGAAGATGTCACATATGGGCATGTAGCTTTGCGTGTATATAGTGAAGATGGGGATTTTGACTATACATACGATTTTGGACGCTATCATGGTGAGCCTTGGGGAATTGAAGACAGTGAAGGAGAGGGAACACTTCGGATTTGGACCAATTTCGATAAATATATAACAGGTGAAAATGCGACGGGAAGGACTACAAAGGGTTATGTTTTTTCATCATCTACTGAAGAAGCTGGCAAGATAATATCTCACTTTAGTAGCCTCGTGTCTGGCCGAAAACCAAATGAAGAACGGGGCGATCATATGAAGCAGTACCAGCTCGCAACGGATTATCATGCTGCAAATTGTAATTGTGCAACGGTTGCATTAGATGGTCTAAAGGCTGGAAATTCTGAACTGTATAGAACACTTAACCAAAATAAATTTGATAAAGGTAGAGGTTTGAGTTGGCTCAGCAGGAGAGCATATCGTTTTGCCAAGTCTGGTGATGGAGTAAGGATGCCCTTAGATTTGCAGGATGCAATTAAACAATCAGGGAAGGTAGATTCTACTAATACATACAAATGGTAAAAGCGAGTTTTATAGTGAGAAAAATTATGTATTTATCAATCGTTTTGGTTCTATGTGTCCTTGCCTTTTGGGCAGGAGCAAAGTGGAAGCGATATAATTTGGGAGATATGTCGACATATAAGTTGCTAGAGGAAATTACTCTCCAGGCATCTCCCGGAAAAATTGGCACACTTCCGCCTGGAAGCATTATTTATAAATATAGAGCGAAGTCAGAAACGGTTACATACATAGTCTTTTTAAATATGAAAAACCAAATGGTGATTGAGCCTGTTGAACTTGAGAAAATAAATGCTATTAGCCCTTTAAGTGGCTACCAAGAATAAAAAACGAGCGAAAAGGGGGCAAATTTATTTGTTGAGAAATCGTCTTAATTTATAGCTGAGAACGAATATTTTTTTGAACAGCTGTTAAGGTATTTACTCGCGATGAACCTCTACAAGTAAGTCACTATCAAACATGGCGGCTGGTGAAATCACCTGCTCTTCAAGTGGTGGCTTACCTCCCCAGCGCTCCTGTAGCTTTTGATGAGCCTCAGGAGAAGAGAGGTCGAAGTCGCCCAATGTCTCCAACGCACCGATCTCTACACCTAAACCACGCTTGAAAATTTTCCAAACCAACTCAGAGCAATAAATTCGCTCATCGCTCCAGCCAAAGTACAAATCGTAGTGCTTCCCGGTAAAACTCTCTCCAACCTTTTGCATACGCGCTAATCCTTCCGGTGAAAGTACAGCTGTAGCATTAGCAAGCCGCTTCACCACGTAATGACCATCTTCACCTCGAGCGACCCATTCTTTTAGTGGGGTAGTCTTAACTGGCTCAACAGCTTCAAAGACAAAAGGCTCTCCCTTTAAAACATACACTATCCCCATGTGGCTATACTTTGATTTTGTTGCCAACTGAATCGCCGAACTTTGAGCGGATTTTGATGTATGAAAGATGATGTCTCCACTTTCTGGCTGATAGCCGAGATCAGCAGAACAACTTAATGTAAGCGAAGATATTAAAGCAGCCGCTATAGTCATAATAAACTTCAAAATTTAGTGTCTCCTAGACATTATGGCCACCGTATGATCAAGGTAGCGATAGTAACCTGTTGTGTAGATTGTTTTGGTTAGTTAGCCGGGCGGGTGGCCGCACACTTGGTTAACGCTTACGAAGCCTGTTGTCTGAGGTGCTCATTCTCAATAAACGTATCAATCACCTGCAAAATCTGCCGCTTCCTGGCGGGAGTCAACTTCTCGATATGTTGCAGGCGTCGCTGTAGCCGGGTATCAGGCTGCCGAGTCTTCTTCAGAGGTTTGATGCCCAGCAACTCATCGGAGCTGACGCCGAGTACCTTGGCCAGTTTGGGTAATAGGGCGGCGGGTGGATACTCACTGTGTCCCTCGTAGTAAGAAATCATCCGCTGAGTCACATCCAGCTCTCTGGCCAGTTCCACTTGGGTGTATCCGGCCTTTTTACGCAGGGTCACCAACCGTTTGCCGAAATCGGTGAGCTGTTCCATATCTTGTTTTGGCATCGTGAAGCTCCGTTGTGGTGCTTGATGCCGCTGATTGTATCCCTGGTTTTGCATATTACTTCCGCCTTGGGTTGACGATATATACATGCAGTGTATATGCTTGCGTCCAACAAATAAAGTATACATTTTTTGAATATAGGGGTTGACAGCATTTAGCTGAAATCCCGTATTGGGAGATAGGCATGGCGCGCATACCAGCAGAACAAGTCGAGAAGCTGAAAAGCGAGGTATCGCTGTTACAGCTGGTCAAAAACCAGGACTACCAACCTGTGAAGCAGGGCAAGGACTACGCGATCTGTTGCCCGTTCCACGAGGAGAAGACGCCGAGCCTGATCATCAGCCCGCAATCCAACCTGTTTAACTGCTTTGGCTGCGGTGCCGCCGGGTCGGTGATCGATTGGGTGATCAAGACCCAGGGCGTGAGCTTCCGCCACGCTGTTGAAATCTTGCAATCGGACACCTCTGTTTTAGCCGCTCCAGAGCGTCCGGTAAAAAAATCCATTGCCCGCAAGCTGGATGTGGTGTTGTCGGAGGATGCCGAAGCCCAACAACTGCTGAACCAGATCACTGATTATTACCACCAGGCCCTGCAAGAAAGCCCAGAGGCGCTGGCGTACCTGGAGAGTCGGGGGTTGAGCCATCCCGAACTGATCAACCGTTTTAAATTGGGCTATGCCAACCGCACCTTGAGTTACCGGCTGCCCACCAAGCGAAGCAAAAGCGGCGCGGAGCTGCGCAGTAAGCTCCAGGAGCTGGGCATCTATCGAAAATCCGGTCACGAGCACTTTAACGGTTCGCTGGTGGTACCGGTGTTGAATGATGGCGGCCAGGTGGTGGAACTGTACGGCCGCAAGGTGCGGGACGACCTGCGCAAGGGCACCCCGAAACATCTTTATCTGCCCGGCCCTCACGCCGGTGTCTGGAATGCGGTCGGGCTGGTGGATCAAAAAGAAGTAATCCTCTGTGAAGCGCTGATCGATGCAATGACGTTCTGGTGTGCTGGGTATCGCAATGTGACGGCCAGTTACGGCACACAGGGTTTTACGGATGACCACTTGGCGTTGTTTAAACAGTTGGAAATCCAGCGGGTGTTGATTACCTATGATCGAGACGAGGCGGGAAATAGCGCCGCTGAAAAATTGGCCAAGCAGTTACAGCAATCCGGTTTTGGTTGTTACCGCCTGAACTTCCCAAAAGGCATGGACGCAAACCGTTACGCGCTGGAAGTAACGCCCGCCAGCAAAAGCCTGGGTGTAGTGATCCGCAGTGCGGAATGGATGGGCGAGGGCGACGCGCCAGTTGCTGAACCAGAAAAAGCGCTTTTGCCACCGGCTGCGGCGGTGCCTGATGCACCCGCCAACCCCATAGGTGCCAACGTGACCGACCGGGAAGTGAACCTGGTGTTTGGTGATCGCAAGTATCGCGTGCGCGGCCTGGAGAAAAACAAAAACTACGAAGTGCTGAAAGTGAATGTGCTGGCCAGTCGGGAAGAATCGTTGCATGTGGATACCTTCGATCTGTACTCAGCGAAACATCGGCAGAGCTTTATCAAGGTGGCGGCACTGGAGCTGGCTGTTGAGGAAAACACCTTAAAAGCCGACCTAGGCAAGGTGCTATTAAAGTTGGAGGAGCTGCAAGAGCAGTTAATCCAGGGTAGTCAGCTGGAAGAGAAAAAGGCCAGTGTGTTGAGTGAGGGTGAGGAATCCGAGGCGCTGGAATTACTGCGTGATCCTGCATTGTTGGAACGTATCCTGACCGATTTTAGTCGCTGTGGTGTGGTGGGTGAGGAAGTAAATAAGTTGGTTGGTTACCTGGCGGCGGGATCGAGAAAATTGGATCGACCGCTGGCGGTGATTATCCAATCCACCAGCGCAGCCGGTAAAAGCAGTTTGATGGACGCGGTGTTGAACCTGATGCCGGAAGATGAGCGGGTGCAATACTCAGCCATGACCGGCCAGAGTTTGTTTTACATGGGGGAAACCAACCTCAAGCACAAGATACTGGCCATTGCTGAAGAGGAAGGCGCCAGCAATGCCAGTTATGCGTTAAAGCTGTTGCAGAGTGAAGGGGAAATCACCATTGCCAGTACCGGCAAAGATGAAAACAGCGGCGACCTGGTGACGCGGGAATACCGGGTGGAAGGGCCGGTAATGTTGTTCCTGACCACCACCGCCATTGATATCGACGAGGAGCTGTTAAATCGCTGCCTGGTGTTAACCGTCAACGAATCCAGGGAGCAGACACGAGCAATCCACGAGGCGCAGCGTCGGCGTAGAACCCTCGAAGGCCTCCAAGCCAAACTGGAAAAGGATCGGCTGGTTGCTCTGCACCGCAACGCCCAACGATTGCTGCGACCGCTGGCAGTGATTAACCCTTACGCCGATCAACTCACCTTCCTGGATGACAAAACCCGTACCCGTCGTGACCACGAAAAATACCTCACCCTGATCGACAGCATTGCTCTTTTGCATCAATACCAGCGCGATATTAAAACCGTGAATCACGCAGGCCAGAATCTGGAATATGTGGAAGTGCAGCTCAGTGACATCGAGACCGCTAACCGGCTGGCCCATGAGGTGTTGGGACGGACTTTGGACGAGTTGCCGGCGCAGACGCGCAAACTGCTGCGGTTGATCCAGGAAATGGTGAAAGAGGCTTGTCAGACGGACAGCATCGAGCAGAAGGATTACCGCTTTAGCCGCCGTGAGGTGCGGGAGTACACGAGTTGGGGCAACACCCAGCTCAAGGTGCACCTGGGCCGACTGGAGGAAATGGAATACTTGCTGACTCATCGGGGCCGACGTGGCCAATCTTACGAATATGAGTTGCTGTTTGATGGCGGTGACGGCGATCAGCTACGGATGATGGGTCTGATTGATACCGAAAAACTGGGTTATGGAACAAGGGGGTATGACAAAAAGAAGTCGGGGGTAACCGATAAGTTGTCGGCTCTTGGTCGGCCCCAAGTCGGGGGACGGTCGGAGTCGGTGAAATCATCCCAGTCCAGTGATGGCACGGAGTTGCCAGAAAGTGGTCGGGGTAACGCTGAAAATGTATTAGGAGCGAAACGCAATAACGGGTCGTACCGTAGTGGAGTGGTAGCGGCCTCCTGATGAACAGCTTGAGCCTGACCTTCCTTAGCCGCCTGTACCTGGATCACCTGCAGGTGATGAATTACGCCGAGCGCACCATTACCCACCGCCATGTCACTTTGAATCAATTTACCGCCTGGTGTGATGAGCGCGGTATCGGTTGCGCCACTGATATTACGAAACCCATCCTGGAGCGTTACCGCCGTCACCTGCACCACAGCCTGGATCGCAAGGGCAATCAGTTGAGTGCGAAAAACCAGCTGGCGCGACTGGTTCCATTGCGCAGTTTTTTTAAGTGGGCGACGCAGCAAAACTACCTGCTCTACAATCCGGCCAGTGAGCTGGAGCTGCCGAAGGTGGAGAAGCGATTGCCTCAGGCGACATTGACCGCCCAGGAGGCGGAACTGATCCTGTCGTTGCCGGACATCTGCACCGAGGAAGGGTTGCGCAATCGCGCCATCCTGGAAGTGCTCTACAGCACCGGTATCCGCCGCATGGAAGTGATTAACCTGGTGCGCGCAGATATCCACGCCGAGCGGGGTGTGCTGGCGGTACGGCAGGGCAAGAACAAGAAAGACCGCTTTGTGCCGATCAGTGAGCGGGCAGTTATCTGGCTCCAGCGCTACTTGGACGAAGTGCGACCAGGGTTTGCCCTTGAGCCGGATGAGGGTGTGGTGTTCCTGGAGCCCACTGGCCTGCCATTGCTGCCCGACAAACTGAGTCGCATTGTTACCAAGTACATCAAGCAAGCGGATATCGGGAAGAATGGCAGCTGCCACCTGTTTAGACACACTGTGGCGACACTGATGCTGGATAACGGTGCCGATATCCGTTTTATCCAACAGATGCTGGGGCACGCCAGTATCCAGACCACCCAGATTTACACGCAGGTCTCGATTGTGAAGCTCAAGCAGATCCATGATATGACCCATCCGGCGATGCATCGGGAGCGGCAGGAGAGTGATGAACCAGAGGCCACGGAAGAAGAGCTGTTGACCACATTGGAAATGGAGTCTGATGATGAGGGTGACGAATGAAGGGCTTGAGACTATACTGTTTAACGTTGTTAAACATCGTTAAACGAGGTGCGTTATGTTGGGAGTCCGTCTCGATGAAAACCTGGAGCAGCGCTTGACTGCCTTAGCAGAGAAAACCCATCGCTCCAAGAGCCACCATGCCAAAGAGGCTTTGCGCCGTTATATCCAGCAGGAAGAGGCAAAGGAGCAAGCCAGGCAGGAAACCCTGGAGCGCTGGGAAGCCTATCAGGAGACAGGGGAGGTGGTGAGCAATGACGCCATGACCCAATGGCTGGACAGTTGGGGAGACCCTAAGGAAAGTGCATGCCCAGTGAAATAGTCTGGTTGTCCGGAGCCGTGAGAGATGTCTCGCGGCTCCGTGATTTTATCCGTGAGAAAAATCCGGCAGCCGCACAACGGGCTGCCAGTCGCATCAAAGAGGCGGCGATAATCTTGTCAGAAAACCCGGAAGCTGGACGCCCGGTTGAAGACTTGCTGCCGTTCCGTGATCTGTTGATCCCGTTTGGTAACGGTAACTATGTCTTGCGGTATCGTGAAGAAAAAGAGCGTGTTGTGATTGTGCGTGTTTGGCACAGTCGAGAAGAGCGCATTTAGGCGGAGAGCCCGACGCATTAGCGAAACACCGAAAAGACAATAAGGCAACAGCTGGCCACATCAAGGCTTGTCACGCTGCTTGCAACCAGCGCAACCAGCGCGCCAAACCTTCATGCGTCCAGCAGCGCTATATTGTTTACCAACCCCCGCACTTCCGGCTGCAAGCAGCCTCCAGGGCGCGCCCCAGGCATGGGGCTGCACCGCGCCAGGGCCATTGAACATAATGCTGAAATTATGCGCAGTGGGTCATGTCGTGCGCCGTGTAAGTTAATCCAAATAACCAACAACGCAGGGCGGCACACCACACAACCCACTGTCCGCTGCGCCGCATAATTTGCATTATGTGTAAATGGCCCAGTCGCTTTAAGGGGGCGGCAAGCCGCAAAAGGCACTCTCTATAAACCTTGTAGCCAATCCCGAGAGCTACGCGCGGAAACAGTCCCAGCATTGCCCGCCATCCAGTGCCGCGCGTGGGCACCTGCGGTGTGGCAGCAAAAACCCGCTGCCCCATCCTCGCCGCCTTCCCAAACCCACAACCCTTTTAGCTGCTGATCAGGGGCGCTGCCGCGCCCCCGAATCGGCGGCTAAGGGCAAAAAAGCGCCTCTGGGAATTTTTTTGCGGGTGGGGTATGGTATCGGGGAAATGGTGAGCTAAGTGGCTGAAGGGACTAGGGAAAATCGGGAGGTAGCGTAGGACAGGCGTCGGGTTCATGCATCTGCACAGGAGGAGAACGGAGGCAGTTGTTCAGGGTCGAATATGCACTATTGTTCGATGCCGGGGGTGAAGCAAGATAATGGTGAAAATGAGCCTGCAGATCCGTTATTCGATCCAGATTATGAAGTATTCGATGGCGATTACGACAACGAAGAAAATATTAATATGGATGTGCTAACCGATGGAGAGTACATAAATTTAATACATGGCGAATTTTTAACATACCGTGCGGTTTCGAATCCAAAAAGTCCTGGATCATCAATTGGGGTGATTGTCACTCGGGTGGTTTATTCAGATTGGGAATTAGTGGAAAACGAATCGTTGCAATCTGATGCTGGTGCAGCGGCACAAACTCTTGGTGCTGCGCTTGAATTAGCTAAAAAGACTGGGCCTGGAAGGATTGCAGATATAACAGGTCAAGTGATGGAGTCGACAGCTACTAATGTTTGGAGGAGAACGGTTCAGTACGAAACCCTTTATGCGGAATACAGTACTACAGGGTTTACACGATACCAGGGTGATTGGCGTAAACCGGGGATACCCCGAGCAATTGAGAAAGTTAGAAATTATGATACGCGCCGAACTGGACGAGTTAAGTGGGCCATCAATAGGCGTAAACTTCAAATAATTAGCTCTCCTGCGAAATATGGTTCACCACCTAAAGGTGATCTTGGAGCCTTTGGGCGTACCTTAGGCAAAGATTTAAGAGAGTATGATCTGAATTGATAGGGAATAGCATGAAGTTTGTTTTTGCACTGATATTATCGACTCTTTTTTGCGGAGCATCTGCAGATGCGGATAGAGTTTTTACAACTCAAGAGTTAGATGATTTTTTGTTTAGGGTTTACCTTGATCTGAAAGTTGCCGAAGGAAGGATGTCTAGATTAAAACAGTCTGGGGTCTTTTTTGAGAAAATACAATACAGGGAGAATTTGGAGCTTCTTGATATAGTTTTTGTTGCAGATTTTGGAGAGGATTATCGCCAAGACGGAGAGTTAAATGCGAAGGGAAAAGAGCTTTTGATATCAACAGTAAATGATGTTGGAGATTTTTTAGGTGTTGGCCAAAGCCCTCATTCGCGAGGTGGTGTTTTGAATATGGTGAGATACTCAAATGTTGTTCCATATGA
The DNA here is from genome assembly GCF_052983295.1 of Porticoccus sp. GXU_MW_L64. Taxonomy (NCBI): domain Bacteria; kingdom Pseudomonadati; phylum Pseudomonadota; class Gammaproteobacteria; order Cellvibrionales; family Porticoccaceae; genus Porticoccus; species Porticoccus sp. GXU_MW_L64. The sequence continues at coordinate 14,358 of NZ_JBRKJK010000027.1, forward strand.
CAAGAAAAAAGCTAAAGCTATTAGAAATTTTTGCAAAGAAACCTCGGTTATAAGAATAATTGATATGAAGGGAAAAAAGTGGGAAGTTGCAGTTCTTGCAGGGGGAAGAAAGGCTTCTTTGGTAGAGTCGGAACGCCCTTTGAGATTAGACGATTTAATGAGCAAGCTAAGCGAAAAGAAAATAGATTTAACTAATCATCACTGATATATAACCGAGGAAATCCTACCCAACGCCCCGCCAGTCATCTGCCGGGGCGTTGTTCGTTTGGTGGTGCGGTCACTCCCTGATCCGCTTTATCCGCTCTTTGAGTTGTTGCTCCCGCTGGCGCACCAGACTGAGAAACTGCCCGAGCCCGATCAGAGAACCGATAGGGTCTAACCGATAGGGTCAGACTCTAACCGATAGGGTCAGACTCGATTGATTTTAAAAATCAGGTCGGATTCATGTGGCAAGACCACCACATAGAGCCAAGGTGAACCCCTAACTCGGCACCAGCATTGCCGGCAGTCACGGCGACATTCAAGAACTGGACTACACCTGGGACACCCTGGGTAACCTCACCCACCGCCAGGAGCAGTCCGGCAACAAAAACCTGAGCGAAACCTTCCAGTACGATGGCCTTAACCGCCTCACCCAATACACCGTCAGCGGCGCCACCAAAACCGTACAGTATGACGCCCTGGGCAACATCACCCACAAAAGCGATGTGGGCAACTACCGCTACGGCCAAAACAACGCCGGCCCTCACGCCGCCACCACCATCGCCGGGCAAAGCTACCAATACGATGCCAACGGCAACAACACCAGTGGCGATGGCCGAACCCTGACCTACAGCAGCTTCGACAAACCCGTACACATCCAAAAAGGCAGCAGCCACACCACCGCCTTTGACTACGGGCCCGACCGGATGCGCTACAAACGCACCGACGATAAAAACAACAACGGCATCGACAAGACCACCTGGTACATCGGCAGCGTAGAAATCATCGAAGACGCCGAGGGCATGACGGAAATCAAACGCTACATTGGCGATGCCGCCATTGTTACCCTGCACCTCAACAACAACCAGACCGTCACCCACAGCGACACCCACTACCGCCACTATGACCACCTGGGCAGTTTGGACGTGATCACCAATGCCAATGGCGCCATAGTGGAAGAACTGAGCTTCGACCCTTGGGGTGAGCGCAGAAACGGCGTAAACTGGAGCGACCTGACGGCGACAGAACTCGCCGGGTTCTTTGACAATGACAGCACCCTGAGAAATGGCATAGGGGCTCACGGCATCACCACCCGGGGCTTTACCGGGCACGAGATGCTGGACGAAGTGGGCATCGTTCACATGAACGGGCGGATTTACGATGCGAAGATCGCCCGATTCCTTCAGGCTGATCCGATTATCCAGGATCCACTGAATACCCAATCTCTGAACCGATACAGTTATACGTGGAACAATCCTCTGAACGCCACGGATCCGAGTGGATATGTGACGATAATCTCCGGTGATGCATTAAGATCTCTTGGAGGAGCTACATTGGGGGATGTGTTCGGTTGGAATTCATCTAGCACGATGAATACATTTGCTGCTATGAGCAGTGTATTTGGTAGCTTGGGGAGTAGAGTGATACCCAAGGGTTCGAGCTTGGCATCGTTTTCGGCTGGGGCATTGACTTCTGCATCAGAGGACAGCAGTGAGGGAGGTGGGCATGTTGCCAGAGGAGATAATGTCAGTTCTGATGGTAATGACCATAAATGGAATGAAATTGATGCTATACAATATTTCTTTGAGAATTTATTCAACAGCAATCCAGCAGAGTCTAGCTTGGCAGAATTTAAAGATGCATGGGTCAAAGACAAAAAAGAGGCAATAAAGAAAATAGCTGAATATCATGATATCCCACCGGAGATGTTGGCAGGTATAGCTTGGACTGAAGTCGGTGGAGATCCAGATGATCAAGATATTATTGTTCATGATCTACGGTCTATGGGCTTAATATCTGGAGACCCCTTGAATACTTCCTTCGGAGATGTACAGATTCAATTGCGGAATGTGGCCAAGGCGCTAAATGTTGATCCTGAGTCCTTAAATTATGGTGGTCGTGTCCAGCTTATCAAGCTAATGCAAAATGAAAATGCAAACCTGAATGTTGTTGCTAGGCATATAGGAGAGGCAATGCGCCAAGAATATGATGGTTTAACGGCAGCTGACTATACTGATGAACATATTCGTGCAGCAGGCTATATGTACAATATTGGCTACCCACATCCACTTATTGGTGAGGGTAAAGACCTTTCTGAGATCAGTAAGAGAGGAATTTCAAATTACGGAGATGATTTGTTAGGAAAAATGGATAAGATGCGCGGATTCTTGGAGTAACAAAATGAAAAGGCTATTTCTATATTTGACTCTTTTGGTATATTTCTTTATTGCTTTCCCTTGGGCGACAATGCCTGATAATGATTATCGGTATTTGCACCCAACATCTATTGCTCAGGCTGATGATGAAAACGTAGCGTTAATTAAGTTGGCAATCACACTTATGATTGTTTTATTAATTCCGATAGGCTTCTTGTTTCGGCATGTTAGTGTCTCTGAAAAGTGCATTATCGTCCTTTATCTAATAGTTATAGTGGGGCTTACAATATATAGTAGGCTCAACTGGTTGCAGTCCCCAGGAGCTGTTATATAGCGCCAAGAAAAATTAACCATTATTGAATTCAATATTGAAATGCCCCAGTAGAGCTTATCCACTGGGGTGAGGGTGTTCAAAATTCTGTGTCACCAAATCGAAGCTAACGCGCTTCGCTTGTTGGCCACTGCGCCGGTCTGATGAACCTGATTCCGCGAAGCGGCCTCAGAACCTTCAGCCCGTCACAGCGGCGTCAGTTTAGCGCGGTGGCGCTTTAAATATCCAGCACTCCATCTAACCGCCCTTCAAAATGAATCGCCATTTGCGACAACGTCAGATTCCAGTTTTGAACGGGGTGTGTCCATTTTTCCGAAGCGTTGATGACGCCAGCATAGAGTAATTTCAAC
>NZ_JBRKJK010000028.1:0-16668 GCF_052983295.1 Porticoccus sp. GXU_MW_L64
AAAGCAAACAAATGTGTAAATATCGAGTTATTTGCGCAAAATTTGGAGAAAACGAGCACCTGAATTTTTGAATTGCAGAAATTGGCGCTGCTTTATCAATTAATCAGATGTTCCCTAATCAAAATGATGATGTCAACAGATTAAAATAATCAATATAGGAGAAAGTATTACCATGTAGAGTCAAAATGGTGCAAAATGACATTTGCCTTGATTAGGGGGAGTTCAACCAGGGTGGAATTATCAGACATCAGCCAGGCGCAGAAAGAGCGTCTGTCGCATATCGATTTTCGCACTTACTTTTTAGGTGAGATAGGCCGAAGCGATTTGGTTTCTCGTTTTGGAATAGGCGAGGCGGCAGCCACTCGCGACATCACCTTATATAGAGAATTGGTGCCCGCCAATCTGGACTACGACACCAAGTTGAAGTCCTACGTTAAATCCGAATCGTTTAGCCCTCTCTTCGAATATTCGCCGCCCCAGGTGTTGGCGGCTCTTTCCCAGGGGTTTGGTGAGGATTTCATCGGTAGTCACAAGCCGATGGTGCGATGTGAAACACCAGCGGAACTAAACAGGCCGTTACTACCTGTATTGGCCGTGCTTACTAGAGCTATTTACCACAACAAGGTGGTGAAGATTCAATACCGCTCTATCCAGTCTGGGTTAAGCGAGAGAGAAATCGTTCCTTTTGTATTGGTAGACAATGGTTTGCGCTGGCATGTTCGGGCGTTCGACCGCAATCGCCAGGCTTTTATTGACTTTGTGGTTACCCGAATAGCGAATCCGGTCATTGTTGAAGATAGTCCACAAGATCACGAATCAAGTGAGGCCGACATACAGTGGAATCGCATCGTTGAAATGAATTTGGTGGCTCACCCAAATCTACCTCACCCAGAAACCATCGAGATGGACTATGCCATGCAGGATGGTGTTCTCAAGGTAAATGTGCGCGCTGCTGCTGCTGGCTATGTTCTCAGACGATGGAATGTGGACTGTACGGAAGACCATAGTCTTGAAGGGGCTGAATACCATTTATGGCTCAAGAATTGGCAGGCGCTTTATGGTGTGGAAAATCTGGTTATTGCGCCAGGGTACAAACAAGCAAATTAACAGTTGGATAATTGATGAACAATGATGTTGTGAAATTGATCGTAGAGCTTCGGCTGCTGATTGGATTTCTTGGCGAGAAATCCCAGTACGATTGGTGGGAGAGCAATTTTATGGGGCCTACCAGTGATGCCTTTGACACATTCGAGGAGATATTCCCTTATCTTCGATGCAAGATTGATGCTTCGGCAAGTTATACAAATGTCACGACATACTAAATTAGAAAAATTCGGCTTCAAATTTGGTCAGAATGGCGCTCATTCAGCTCGCAGCATGATGGCTGAAGAGCTCAAAGTTCTATTTGCGAGTACCGACAAAGAGACTGATAAAGAGCAGTATCAGGCCGGTATCTGCGATTTTAACCTGCTCAATAAGCCGACAGCCAAAGCCAGGATGCTGACTTTCCGTCACCTGGTTGATTTATACGGCATGAGTAACGAGGTGCCGCTATTTAGGGTGTTTAGAAAGCTGTGGTCAATCGATGTCGAAGCGCAAAGTTTACTGGCATTCCAGCTAGCAGTGGTTCGCGATCCTTTATTAAGGATGTCGATAGCCAGAATCACAGAGTTAGATGAGGGTGATTTGCTAGCCAGGGAAGATATGGAAGCAGTTTTGAAAGCGCCAAACCCTGATCGCTTCAGTCCGGCATCATTAAAGTCATTTGCACAGAACATTAATGGATCGTGGACACAGGCGGGTTTTTTGGTAGGAAGAAATAAAAAACATCGCGCTACCCCCAAAATTACACCGGTAAATGTCGCTTTCGCTTTGTTTCTTGGTTTCTTGGAAGGAGCGACAGGCGACCGCTTATTGCAAAACAAATGGTGCAAATTATTAGATCTAAACGAACATCAGTTAAAAGAGCTAGCTATTGCCGCTAGTCATCGGGGCATTATTGATTTTAAGCAGTCTGGTGGCGTCACTGACGTTCGGTTTCCAGGCTTTTTAACCAAACAGGAAGAGGCTTGGTTGCATGAGTAGTCGCATTGCACGCTTAGTTGAAAGCTACCAAAACTATATTTCGCTGCCATGGGAAAAGGGGTTAGCGGGCGTGCAAAAAGTGCTTTTTGTGGTTTATGACAAAACTGAAGAATTACGAATGCGAGCTCAGGTGGAAGAGTTTGAGATAGCAACCAAAGCAGCAGGGCATAACTGGGCATTAGTGGATATCACTGATGCATTCCCAGCCTGGCTAATGCAACAGGAATACAGTGAAAGCTATTTTGAGTACCCCGACGATCTACAAGATAGCCTGAGTGAATTTACAGATTCAGTTGTAGAAACAATCAATGCGACTTTAGAAAAGGTTGATGAAAACACCGTAGTGGCATTGCAAGGAGTAGCTACATTGTTTGGCTTCTCTCACTGCTCTGAAATTGTCGCCAAAGTGGCTAATCAGGTACCTGGGCGTTTATGTGTTCTGTTTCCCGGGGAATATGAAAATAATAACTATCGTTTATTGGATGCAAGGCCTGGATGGAACTATCAGGCTGTGCCTATTACAGCAACCGATACGCTATAAAATTCGCACAGTTTTTATTTGGAGAATAATACCGTGTTAAACCAAGAAGTTTACGTTAAAGATCCGATTTCCAACAAGCTCGCAAATAATGGGGTTGCCGAGGTTAAAGATGATCTCTCTGTGCAAGCGCTTGAAACACTCAAATATGAGTTGGAAACCTTCGTATGTGACGGTGAATACGAAAAGGGCCTAGAGAAGATTCTTGAAACTTTTTTGAATAATGTTGAGCAGAAAAAAGAACAACCAGGTATCTGGATTAGTGGTTTTTATGGCTCGGGTAAATCGCACTTAGCTAAGATGCTTAGAACTCTCTGGACAGATTTTGATTTTTCCAATGGCACGACTGCTCGAGGACTTGCACAATTGCCAACGGAAATTAGCGATCAGTTGACGCGCTTAAGTAGGGCAAGTGCTAAACACGGAGGCTTGCACGCTGCGTCAGGAACACTGGGTCAGGGGGCAAGTGATTGGGTAAGATCTGCCTTATTAGGTATTATGTTTAAGTCGGCGGGTTTACCTGAGCTTTATCACCTAGCTCGATTCGTTATTTGGTTGCGCCAGCAAGGTATCGAAGATCAAGTAAGACAGGCTGTGGAAGATGATGGCAAGGATTGGCTAAAAGAGCTTAATCACTTGTTTATGTCTCCGGTGATTGCCAACGCCTTATTAAAGGCTAAACCGGATCTGGCGAGTGATGAAAAAGAGCTACGCAGCCTTTTGCGTGAAGAATATAAACGTGTCGATGATGTCTCTAATGATCAAATGGTAGAGGCGATCAAGGATGCGCTGTCTGTTGACGGTAAATTCCCATTAACACTGATCGTGTTAGATGAGGTGCAGCAATATATAGGCGACAATGCTGATCGTGCCTACCAGGTACAAGAAACGGTCGAAACCTGCTGCAAACATTTTAGTAGCCAGCTTCTTTTTGTTGGTACCGGTCAAAATGCTTTGTCAGGTATGCCAAACCTCATGCGTTTGATGGGGCGATTCCAGGTTCCTGTTCAACTCTCAGATACGGATGTTGATTCGGTTATTCGAAAAATCATTCTGCAGAAAAAGTCTTCCGCGCTTCCAAATGTTGAAAAAGTCATTGCCGATAATCTCGGTGAGATATCAAGGCACCTGAGCGCATCAAAAATCGCTCATGAAAGAGACGATGAAAATGTGCTGTCGCAAGATTACCCCATTTTGCCAGTTCGTCGTCGGTTCTGGGAGAAAGTTCTTCGCATAGTTGATACCACCGGTACAGTTTCTCAGCTGCGAAACCAGCTAAAAGTCGTGCATGAGGCCACCAAAATTACTGCAGATAAATCTTTGGGAACTGTTGTTACCGGTGATTTTATTTATGGCCAAATTGCGCCCAATTTATTGCAAACGGGTGTTATCTCTAAAAATGTCTACGAAACCATTGCTAAGTTAGCTGCTGGAACAGAAGTAGAGAAGCTGCAATCGAAATTGCTCGCACTCATATTCCTGATAGGTAAATTGCCCAGTGAAGCCTTCGATGATATTGGTGTCAAAGCGACATCTGATACCTTGGCAGATCTGTTAGTGGAAGATCTAGGGCAAGGCTCTACCAATCTACGTAAAAATGTGCCCGAACAATTAGCTGCTTTAGAAAACACCGGCGCTATCATGGCGATGAGCACGGGTGGTGAAACCGAATATCGTCTGCAAACCAGAGAAAGTAGCCAGTGGCATGACACTTATCGTCAACAAGAGGCCGATATTGCAGGTAACCCTCAGCGTATTGAAACTGAACGAGATGATCTTTTAACAAGCCGGATGAGAAAGTCTGCCGGTGAGTTACGTTTGGTTCAGGGTGTCAGCAAAGAGCCCAGAAAACTCAATTTTTGTTTTGATGCAGAATTGCCAAGAGATGCACATAAGCAGCTGTATGCCTGGGTACAGCACGGATGGCAAGCCGATGAAAAGTCTGTGATCGCAGCAGCTCGCGCTGATGAAACCAAAAATGGCACGCTGTATGTCTTTATACCTGCGCGGAACAAGAGCGATTTGAATAATGCTATCACTACGCTGAAAGCGGCATCAGCTACGCTGGATATTCGCGGTCTGCCGAGCACACCAGAAGGGAAAGACGCGCGCGTTGCCATGGAAACGCGATTGAGCGATGCAGAAAAGCTACGTAATCGTTTGCTCGATGAAATCTTTGAGGGTGTACGCGTATTTATCTCCGGGGGCTCTGAGATTGAGGGGGATACCTTAAAATCCAAGTTAGAGAATGGCGCCAAAACTGCTCAAGACAGGCTCTATAAACAATTTGATATTGCCGATGACGCCAATTGGCACAAAGTTGTCGACAAGGCACGGCAAGCAGGTGGCGAAACAGCGATAAATGCCATTGGTTTTAAGGATGAGCCTGTCAAGCACCCCGTATGTGCGCAGCTGCATCGGTTTATTGGTTCGGGGAAGAAGGGCAATGAAATTCGAGAGCACTTCCAAGATGCTCCTTTTGGGTGGCCACAAGACTCTATAGACGGGGCGATCTATGCCTTGCTAGCTTGCGGCAGTATCAAAGCTAAGAATGCTGCGCATCAGGCAGTTGATGCTAAAGGCCTGGAGCGTAAACACATCACACAGGCCAGTTTTGAAGTTGAAAATGTAACTATCTCAACAGCACAAAAATTGGCTGTTAGAAAGTTACTGACAGAAACAATTGGCTGTAATCCAGGTGACGAAGAACGAAAGATTGCTGAGTTCCTGCAATGGGCGCGAGACCTGGCCGACGATGCCGGTGGTGCTGCTCCGCAACCGCATAAGCCAGATACAGCACTTTTTGATGAAATAGCGGGCGAAGCAGGCAATAGCCGCATTCTTAAGCTGTATGAATACAAAGATGAAATTGAAGCGGATATAAAAGACTGGCAGGACAAAAAAGAAGCCATTACCAAACGTATGCCTGGCTGGAATCAGCTAAAGCAATTGTTAGCCTTAAGCCGTGATCTGAGTTTCTACAGCGAACTGGAAAATGAAGTCAGTGCTCTCGAGCATGGAAGACGTTTGTTAGAAGATCCAAACCCAGTAGATACGCTGGTAAAAGAAACCACAGATAACCTGCGTACCTCTATTCAACACCGCTTTGATGTTTATAAAGAAGCCTATCAAAAAGCACTGATTGAATTAGAAACCGATACTAATTGGGTGAAGCTGGACGCAGCTAAGCAAGAGGAATTGCTCGGTCGTCGAGGTGTTACGCAACCACAGCAGCCGGTGTTGAATGGCACGGACGATGTGATCGACAGTCTTGATGCTTGTGGCTTAGAACAATGGTCAGATCGTACTGCAGCACTTATCAGCAAATTCGAAAGCGCTCGAGAAGAGGCGGCACAACTACTCTTGCCCAAAGCTGTGCGTGCAAGCCTGCCGAAACGCACGTTAGAAACCGAAACTGATATAGAGCAATGGTTGAAAGATGCAGAAGCGGAAATTAAAGAAAAATTAAAACAAGGCCCAGTCATTGTTTAACGGCTAAAAGGAATTTGAAAGGCTACCCATGCAAGCACCTTTAGATAAGACATTACGTAATCAACTAGAACGCGCCGTAATAAAAGCACGCGATATCGCTGAGTTAGCCACTGAAGAAGAGCTTACCCGGCTAAGCGTTGGCGATAAGGAAGCGGCAGATTATTTAAACTCAGATCAAAAAGCGTTGCGAAAACGATTACGGGTGCATGGTCGTGCATTGGGCGATCTGCGTAAACCTTCGAGTGAGCAAGCTACCAGCTACCTGGTGAGCGAAGTCGCCTATGAGCACTGGCACCGTATGCTGTTTGCCCGCTTCCTGTCCGAAAACAATCTATTGATGTATGAAGACGGTGTGACTGCGCTGTCTATTCAAGACTGCTTTGACCTGGCAGAAGAAGAAACAGGCGATAGTGCAAACGGCTGGCAATACGCTGCACAGTATGCCGCCAAAATGTTACCGCAGATATTCCGCATTGAATCGCCAGTGTTTGGGCTTCAATTTGCACCTAACTACCAAAAGCAGTTAGAACAGCTTTTAACGGATTTACCACATGAGGTGTTTACTGCCTCTGATTCTTTGGGTTGGGTGTATCAATTCTGGCAGAGCAAAAAGAAAGATGCCGTGAATGCGTCTGAAGTGAAGATTGGTGCCGATGAATTACCAGCTGTAACCCAGTTATTTACCGAACCCTATATGGTGAGTTTCCTGTTGGATAACTCACTAGGAGCCTGGTGGGCAGCGAAAAAGTTAAGTGCTAATGATTTATCAGCAGCAAATTCCGAAGAAGAATTGCGTCAAAAAGCCGCTATTGATGGCGTGCCATTAGATTATCTGCGTTTTGCTCAAGAAGAGGACGAGCAGGGCAATCTTACATGGGCTCCGGCCTCGGGTAGATTTGAGAATTGGCCTAGACAACTGGCGGGATTAACAACACTAGACCCAAGCTGCGGTTCGGGTCATTTCCTGGTTGCCGCTTTCAATATGTTGGTGCCGCTAAGGATGTCCGAAGAGGGGCTTAGTGCGCAAGAAGCCGTCGATACAGTATTGCGCGACAATATTCATGGCCTAGAGCTTGATCAGCGCTGCGTAGAACTTGCAGCTTTTGCGTTAGCACTGAGTGCCTGGAAGTATCCGAATGCAGGTGGTTACCGGCCTTTACCCGAAATTCAAGTAGCATGCTCAGGCTTGCCAATAGCCTTAGCAAAAGAAGAGTGGAAGCAATTAGGCTTAGGGAAAAAGAACCTCACCATCGCAATGGATTGGCTGCATGATAATTTCAGGCATGCGCCCGTATTGGGCAGCCTATTAAACCCTGGAAAAAGCAAAGCTGCTAGCTTGGTAAGTTGGGAAGAGCTTTCAGAAGCATTGGAATCAGCATTAGCAAAAGAGCAAACGGAAGAGCAATTAGAGGCTGCTGTTATGGCCCAGGGTATGGCAAAAGCAGCAAAGTTGTTAGCTGGGCAGTATCAGTGGGTGATTACCAATGTACCTTATCTTGGTAGAAGTAAACACTGCGACAAACTTCTTGAGTTTTGTGAAAAGAATTTTCCTGCCGCCAAAAGTGATCTGGCAACTGTTTTTCTTGATCGATGTTTGGATTTCTGTGTTACAGGTGGGAGCAGTAGTGTTGTAATGCCGCAAAATTGGTTATTCCTTTCAAGTTACAAAAAGTTTCGCGAAAAACTGCTTACTAATGATACTTGGCACATGATTGCCCGTTTAGGTCCAGGTGCTTTTGAAACCATTAGCGGGGAGGTGGTAAAAGCAATTCTTATAAACCTTAGTCGAGCTGATTTCGAGTCATCTAACGGTGGCTTATTTGGTGAAAACAAAGCGGGTAATCTACTGCGCGGTGTGGATGTTTCTGAGTTACGCACAGCAGCGGAAAAGGCTGTGCAGTTAATTTCTACAGAAGTAAAATCGGTAAAGCAGGCGAAGCAGTTGGAGAATCCTGACTTCAGAGTAGTTCTAGAGGAGCTATCCCTGAGTGGAGAGTTGCTCTCAAAATATGCTAATCCTTACCAAGGGTTAATAACTGGCGATAGAAACTCTTATATTTTCAAATTTTGGGAAATCGGGAGTTTTGATGCCAACTGGCAATATTTTCTCGATGGGTTTTCTGGAGAAGGAATTCCTCTAGGGCGTGAGCAGATAATACATTGGGAGCATGCTAATGGCCGACTTTACGAGTTTGCCAAAGAAAATCGTGAACGCCTTCATGACATGCACGAGAGCGGAAATCTCAACTGGGGTAAGAAAGGTGTCGCAATAACTCGAATTGGGCTTAGGGCAACACCATATTTTGGAGAAAAGTTTGATAACAATCTAATTACTATTGTTCCCAATAACCCTGATGATGTTAACGCTTTGTGGAGCTATTGCAGCTCCGAGGAGTTTAAAACCGCTGTAAAAGCGCTAGATCAAAAGCTTAGTTTAACAAATGCTACAGCAGGTAAAGTAAGCGTTGATCTCAAAAAATGGGACGGAAAAGATGAGTTTCCTGTCCCATATTCAAGCGACCCAACTCAATGGCTTTTTAGTGGGCATCCAGAAAATTCAAATACCCCATTGCATGTCGCTGTAGCCCGTTTGCTGGGTTATCGCTGGCCTGCTGAGCTTGATGCTGATATGGAGCTGGCTGAAGAGCAGCGCACCTGGGTTGATCGATGTGAAGAATTGCTCGATCACGCCGATGACGATGGCATTGTTTGCTTGCCGGCAGTACGTGGAGAGCAAGCTGCCGATGTGCGCTTGGAAGCTCTATTGCAGGCGGCGTATGGAGATGAGTGGAACTCTCAAACACGGAATAAGCTACTAGAATCTGTTTCCTGCAAAAATCATAACCTGGAATACTGGCTGCGAGAAAAGTTCTTTGAGCAGCATTGCAAGCTCTTCCAGCATCGCCCCTTTATTTGGCACGTGTGGGATGGCCTTAAAGACGGTTTCTCTGCGTTACTGAATTACCACATGCTCGATAAGAAAAACCTTGAGCGACTTATCTATACCTATCTTGATGATTGGATTAAGACCCAAAAACATGCCGTTAGTGAAGGCATAGATGGCGCGGATATTCGCTTAAATGCTGCAGAACATTTAAAAGAACGACTAGAGCTGATCCTCGAAGGTGAAGCCCCGTATGACATCTTTGTGCGCTGGAAATCATTGGCCGAACAACCAATTGGCTGGAATCCTGATTTAAATGATGGCGTGCGCATGAATATCCGCCCTTTTATGTCTGTGTATGATGTCGGTAAGAAGGGGGCAGGCATTCTCAAGGCCAAACCCAATATTAAATGGACCAAAGATCGCGGTAAAGATGTAGAAAGTGCTCCCTGGTTTAAAGTATTTGGTGGCGATCGAATTAATGATCATCATCTCACTTTAGCTAATAAGCAGTCCGCGAAAAAACCATAGGAAAGGAAGCCAAAAATGATAAAGTCAGTTAATGATTATCCGGTTTCAGCCTTGCTCAACGGCGATAACAGTGTGATCTACCATATTCCACGTTATCAACGTGAGTATAGCTGGGGTAAATCACAATGGGAGAACCTTTTTGATGATCTATTAGAGAATGATCGCGGTTATTTCCTGGGCTCTATCATCTGCATCAATCAATCAGAAGATTCGTTGGCGAATCAAACACTAGAATTGGTTGATGGCCAGCAACGAATGACAACTTTATCTCTTTTTCTAGCGGCTTTATATGCTTGCTTTCAGTCTCATAAAGCTGGTCTGGATGAAGATCAACAAGCCGATGTAACCGCGCTTAAATACCGCCTATTATTAAAAAAAGCGTTGAATCCACGGTTAGAGCTTCAGGCGCAAAATAATAACTCTAACGATTATTGCGCTATTTTGAACCAAGTAGGTTTACTTGATGATGTTGAAACCGTTGCCAATGCGGGCAATAGACGTGTATTTAAGGCTTTTCGATATTTTCAAAGCCGTATAGATTTACATTGTGAAGATAAAGGCAAAGTATTATCCACCTTGTTTGAATTGTTGGATGCGGTAAACCAAGCAGTATTGGTGAAAATCGAGGTCAGTAGTCATTCTGATGCTTATGTGCTCTTTGAATCATTAAATAACCGTGGAGCGCCTTTAACCGCTATTGATTTGATTAAGAACAAACTGTTGGCTGAAGTCGGCAGAAAAGATCAGGCCAAGATTGATCCTGCTTTTGATAAATGGAAGCGTTTGCTTGCATACCTGGGGGATGATTATGGCACTCAGGAGCGCTTTTTTAGGCAGTATTACAATGCTTTTCAAGGTGAGTTCAAAGGCATTACCAAGGTGCCTTTTGTTACTCGCTCATCATTGATTCAAGTATACGAGAAACTAATATCCAATGATGTTTTTCCATTTCTAAATAATGTACTGGAAGCAGGACGCTGTTATTCGCAAATAATAGGTGATAAGGATTTAGATGATTTAGCGTTGTTGGATAAGCCTTTAGAAAATCTTGAACATATCCAGGGCGCGCCTTCATATATCTTATTGCTGTTTCTTTGGCTGCGACGTGGTTACTTAAATATCGACGTTAACCTTCTTAAACACATAGTAAACCTTTTAGTTGTTTTCTTCGTCCGACGTAACCTGACGGATACGCCACCAACACGTGATTTAGACCGAATGTTTGTCAGTATGATTGCGACAATTAACGAGAAACAATTAATCGGTGAGGCCGTATTTTCTTTAATTCAGGATAACCTAGTTGCAGTTTCAGCGTCGCTTGAAAGAATGCAGGAGAGTTTGAACGGTGATTTGTACCTCGATAACTCTGCGGTAGCGCGTTTTCTTCTCTGTGCTTTAGAGGAGTCTACAATGACACGCGAAACACAAGTTGATTTGTGGAAATTAGACAAGCACAAAAAGTACGAATTCACGATAGAGCATATCTTTCCACAAGGTGAGAATATTCCGGATCACTGGGTGGATATGATTGCTGTTGGTGATAGAGACCAGGCAAATCTCTACAGAGATCAATATGTACATAAGCTAGGCAATTTAACGATTTCTGGCTTTAACAGTACGTTAGGTGCGAAAAGTTTTATTGAAAAACGTGAACGTACGGATAAACAGGGAAGGCCAGTCGGTTATAAAAACGGTTTAAAGTTAAATGCTGAACTGGCGCTAAAAGAAAGTTGGCAAGTAGCTGATATTGATGAGCGGACTGAACTCTTAATCCATAAGGTATTAAAGCTTTTCATATTTGAGAACGAGGCTGTTGCGAATGACTAGTAGCACGGCAGTTGGATATAGGAAGGTGAGCACTCTATGAGTACTGTCATTGAAGAGTTTGTTCGTAGTATCCGTAATGCTGCTACCTACAACGCCAATTCTCAGGTTAAACCTGTAGTGACACTTTGGACGGATAAAGAGCAGCAGTGGAAAAGTGTACTGCCAGTGCTGCAGAGTGTGCTGCCAGAGTTGCTGATCCTAGGAGGTTATAAACCTGATCATAAAGCCGGCCCGGCAATTTGGTTGAAGTGTGTGTTAGCACGAAAACTCGATGTTGCTCTTCCTGATAATAAAGTGCCAATTATCTACCTGCCAGGGCTCTCTCGTTCGGAGCTTCGTGCTGTGGCCAATTGCCCTGACCACATTAAACCTTTGGCAGAGCTGCAGTATCGTGGCGCGGTTTGGAGCCAACTCAATGGTAAAGATTGGACCATTAATGCTTTCTTAACCTCTGGAGCCTCCGGCTTGGGCCTTGATGTTGCCCAAGATAAAGCAACCCAAGAGGCCATCGCGCCTTCCCTCGAACAGCTTTTAAATCATTCTGTAGAAAGTTTAGATGGCAGGCGCTTAGAGGCGGAGGACTTTCACCGGCTAATCTCCAATGACCCTGTTCGAGATTTGTTGAGTTGGATGAATCAACCAGAGAGTACCGAGGAGCATTTTGGTGCTGCGCGTTGGCAGGCGCTATGCAATATCGCGAAAACCAAATTCAAGCTTGATATTGTTCGGGATGGTGCATTCGCTGCCGCAGAAAAGCTATGCGAAAAAGAGGGTGAGTGGCAGCAAGTTTGGAATCGTTTCTGTGAGAGTCCTGGTATTTATTCCGCCTTGCCAGAATTGTTAGAGCGTGTGCCTTTACCAGGTTTGTTTGCTGACCCTGATACTTATCCGCAAGCCAATGCCAATGCCGAGAGAGATTTACAAGCGTCATTGGAAAGCCTCGCAGGCAAGTCATGTAATGAAGCGAAGCAAATAATCCAATCTTTGGAGGCCTCTCATGGCGCCAGGCGCAGTAGTTTGTGGGCTTCTTTAGGTAAGGCTTCTTGGGCGATGGTTTTAGAACCGCTAGCCGATGTGGTGAATGCCACAGAGTTCGCCATAAACGGATTAAGCGCTGAGGAACTTGGTCAACGCTATGCAGAACATGGCTGGAAGGCCGATGCGGCAGCCGTTAGGGTGTTAAGCTTGTGTGAGAATAAACAGCAACTCTCTATCATTGAGAATGTTTTGGCGGCTATCTATACGCCTTGGCTGGCAGACACCAATGAGCGGTTACAAAAGCTGATCAAAACAAAAGGGTATCCTGGCGCTACTGAAGTCAAAGAGGCGATTGCGAATTATCAGGTAGGTGGTGAAGTGGTGTTTTTCATTGACGGCTTGCGCCTGGATGTTGCTCATCAGCTTATCGACAAGTTAGATCGGATTGGTGTTAGCTCAAATTTGGCCACGCAATGGGCAGCAGTGCCATCGGTTACGGCAACGGCAAAAGCGGCTGTTAGTCCAGTCTACGAACATATAGAAGGGCTGGATGATGATTCGGACTTCGAGCCCAGTGTGAAGGGGGAAGGTGGCCTTACTCACGATCGATTTAAGCGTTTGTTGGCAAAGCATAATTGGCAATACCTCAAAGACGACGAAACAGGCGACCCAGCAGGCAATGCCTGGGTCGCCTGTGGTGATATCGATAAAGAGGGCCACAAAACTGAGCTGAAATTAGCGAAAGCAATTGCGCCCATTTTGGATAGCATTGTCGAGCGTATAGTTGACCTGCAAAATGCAGGCTGGAAGAAGATTCGCCTGGTCACGGATCATGGCTGGTTACTGGTGCCTGGCGATATGCCCAAATCAACACTGCCAGTGCAGGCAGCAGACAGCCGTTGGGGGCGATGCGCTCAACTTAAGAAAAATGTTGAAGTAGAAGGATTGACGCTTGGTTGGCACTGGAACCCAAGTGTGCCAATCCACTTTCCTTATGGCATTCATTCATTTATCGCAGGCAGAGCTTATGGCCATGGTGGCTTAAGTCTGCAGGAGTGTGTTGTCCCTGTCATTTCGATTAATTCGAAACAGCCTGCTGTGTCTTCTTCAGCTCAGATATCAACAGCTAAGTGGTTAGGTTTGACCTGTAAGGTGAAAGTGGAGACAAGCACTCAAAATTTACGCGTAGATTTACGTACCAAGCTGGCAGATCCAGGTAGTTCGCTAGTAAAGGTTAAATCATTGGATCAGGATGGGAAGGCCAGTCTCATGGTTGCCGACGATGATCAAGAAGGTATATCAGCAATTATAGTGATCTTAGATGAGCAAGATAATGTCCTTTGCAAGCAGCTCACGACAATAGGGGGCGATGATTAATGCAATTAGATAGTTTAGACAGTAAAGCAGCCGAGGTTTTCGAGGGCTATGTCGTTCGCAAAGACTTGGTCCGTACGTTTAGCCGGCAGTTTCCTGTTCCTACTTATGTCGTTGAGTTTCTTTTGGGGCGTTATTGTGCAACAACAGAAGAAAATGAAATCGCGGAAGGTCTGGAGATCGTTCAGCGTCAGCTTTCTTCTCGTACTGTGAAAGCAGGTGAGGAAGAGTTATTCAAGGCTCGTGCCTATAAGGATGGAACGGTAAAGCTGATTGATATGATCAGCGTGCGTTTTAGCGCGAAAGACAATGGGTATTTGGCCACGTTGCCAAGTGTGCGCTTAACCAATGTGCGAATTCCAGACAAAGTAGTCGATGAGAATGAACGTTTGCTGACGGGTGGTTTTTATGCCGAGATCACGTTGGAGTATGACGCTGTAATAGCTGAAGAAAAGGGCGGTAATCCTTTTGGCATCTTCATGCTGAAACCCATACAACTGTCAAAAAGAGATGTTTTAGATACGTTAGTTGAAGCTAGAAAGCGATTTACCACAGAAGAGTGGGTCGATTTTCTCCTGCGTTCGATAGGCTTAGAGCCTGAAAAGCTCGATGCTAATGCCAAAAGTACGATGTTGTTAAGAATGATTCCTTTTGTGGAGCGCAATTACAACATGGTGGAGCTTGGCCCAAGAGGCACAGGTAAAAGTCATCTGTTTCAACAGGTTTCTCCCTATGCTCATTTGATATCAGGTGGTAAAGCTACAGTAGCGAAGATGTTTGTTAACAACGCCAATGGCCAGCGCGGCCTGGTTTGCCAATATGACGTTGTATGTTTCGATGAGGTCAGCGGTATCTCATTTGATTCAAAAGATGGCGTGAACATCATGAAAGGGTATATGGAATCCGGTGAATTTAGTCGAGGCAAGGAAAGTATTCGTGGGGATGGCTCTTTGGTATTCGTTGGTAACTTTGATGTTGATGTCGAACACCAGCAGCGCGTAGGTCACTTATTTGGCCCCTTGCCTGATGAGATGCGCAATGATACAGCCTGGATGGATCGTATTCATTGTTATCTGCCTGGTTGGAATGTGCCCAAGATGAATAAAGATTTGCTTACCGATCATTTTGGTTTGGTGAGTGACTTTCTTTCCGAATGCTTAAGTCAATTCAGAAATCAAAGCCGGGTGAGTGCGTTGCAGGGGCGCGTGCATCTTGGTGGCGCTTTGAGCGGTCGTGATACCAACGCGGTAAATAAAACGGCTTCTGGTCTTTTAAAATTACTCTATCCAGATGCTTCTGAGTCAGTTTCGGACGAGGATCTTGAGTATGTTGTTAGGTTGTCATTGGAATCTCGCCGTCGGGTTAAAGAGCAACAAAAACGCATTGGCGCGGCGGAGTTCAGGAACACCCATTTCAGTTATGTGATGGGTGATGACGGTGTGGAAAAGTTTGTCTCTACACCAGAGTTGCGCGCGGATAATGAGATTGGGGGTGACCCTTTAGAGCCAGGTCAGGTCTGGGCCGTTAGTGAAGGGGGGCATGATGTCGATGATAGCTCAGGCTTGTACCGGATTGAGGTTACGGAAGGGCCTGGTAGTGGTGTAAAGATTCTTAATAACCCGGCTCCACCTCCTTTTAAGGAGTCGGTCAAATACGCAGAGCAAAATCTTTACACGCGTGCTACTCATCTGGTGGACGACAGAGACCCCAGATCACATGAATTTAGTATACAGCTCAGAGCGTTCGATTCAGCTAAAAAAGGCGCGAAGCTTGGCATGGCAACTCTAATTGGTCTTTGTAGCGCTATGCTCAAAAAACCCATCAAAGGGGGGCTGATTTTGGTTGGGGAGATAAATTTAGGTGGCTCTATAGAGCCGCTCTATAGTGCTGTCAATATTGTTGAATTAGCTGTTGAAAAAGGTGCGCAAGCAATTTTGTTACCTGTTAGCTGCAGGAAGCAGCTATTTGATTTATCCGATGATATGGCGACGAAGATCGATGTGCAATTTTATTCTGATGCGCGTGACGCTATGTTGAAGGCCCTGGTTGAGTAAGCCCTTTTCTAGTGCGATTTATGACGGAGTTTTTCTCTTACGTAGAAGAAAAGCATGATTGTAGTATTTAAATGGATATTAGCCGATGCCCAGAGTACATGAAGAGCGAGCGCTACAGGTTGCCATTAATGTATTTGTCTGGAGACTAAGGTGGACATTTATAAACGCTGATTGAGTGCTGTATCAGCTTCATGGATAAAGAGCAGATGAATATAGACAAAGGAACGTGTGGGTGACGCAGCAGATAACGACATTCATATTAGTTCCAGATGGCAGCGCCGCTCGTCGCCTGCGTCGAATAATCGCTACACAAACTCCCTGCATGGGTGTGCAGATAGGCACATGGCCAGAACTTATTGAGCAGGCCAGAAGCGCTTATTTAGTTCCGAAACGGTCAAATGACTGGAGCCAGGTTTTCTATCATGCACTTGAAAATATTTCAGATGCATTCTGGTCTCAAAGCCTTGAAGTGGCATCCCAAGAGACGGCTGCTGAAGTAGAAGCCGCGTTATCACTCCTTATCAGTGCAACCCAGCCTGGTGATGAAGATGGAATTGCCAAGGCTGATTTTGACCAGCTTCCCGAGCGTCCGAGAAAGCACGTTGAAGATCTTGTGCGATTGCTGATTGAGTTAGGTGGCAGGTTGCCGGAGGAGCTAGAGGCCATACAACAGTTGATGATTGCAGAGTCCAGTAGCGCAATACGCAAACTGGTGGTCTGCCATGTTGATCAATTCCCGGTGTTAACACGTTGGCAGGCAGAGCTGATCGATAAGCTCAATAAAGATGAATCGCCCCGGGTTGATTGGAGGCTAATTTTCTTGAGAGGATTAGCCAATGAACAAACGACCTGGATACTCACCCGAAGTGCGTGAGCGCGCAGTACGCCTGGTGCTGACAAGCGAA
>NZ_JBRKJK010000029.1:0-13745 GCF_052983295.1 Porticoccus sp. GXU_MW_L64
GGAGCCTTGTCCGGGCAGCTCTTTATTCATGCCCGTAGATTCATCCAGCAGTATGGGTGGTCACCGACTTAAACCATTCCGTGGTGACAACTCTAAATACACGACTTCGTGTCGCACTCCAGGAGGAACGCAAGCCGCTTGCGGCGAGTAGTCCTTGACACAGCGGATTTGGCACCCTTGGTTACGGGTTGCAGTTCACCTGCAACCCTGCTCCCGGCGAGGGTGGGAAGGCCCAGCGGCCAGGGCGGAGCCCTTTGAGCGCTAGATCGTTTTTATCTATTACCTGCCTAAATAAACAGCGGTTACTTGTGGGCGTTCATGGCCTAATTCCTGGCTGATGGCGTGTCGGGCCACTGTATCTTTCGCCTTTTCACCTTCAGTCAACTGTTTGCTTTTCGGGCCGCCACAAGCTGGGGGTAATTTTCCGGTTAGTTCTTCGTAGCGTATCTGGGCGTATCGGTGTCTCAGGCCGTGCAGTTTGGACAAGCCCAGTTTTTGGGTTTCTCGCTCGTAGAGGCGCATTTGCTGGACATACATCAGATTGGCAGGAATCAAAGATCCCTTTCCGGCAATTTTATGGGCTTTGACCAGCACATCTTTTTGCTCATCGTTGCGGATGGGGATTTCACGCGCCCTACCCCCTTTGCACCAGGTGTCCTTCAATCGAATATGAGTGCTTTGATCGGCGTAAGAAGGAATGAACTTTATGGATTCTTCACGGCGCAGACCAAAGGCTTTTTGCAATTCCAGACTTACCCTTAGATGAGGGTCGCTGATTTGCGCCAGGTGTTCTTTATCAATGTCACGGGCCTTGGACACATTGGTGACAAATACGCGAGACTCTATGCCATAGAAGGCATTGTCCCTGGCAATCACATTCTGTTTGCCGACTTTTTCAGCCCACCAGCGTAATGCGCTCATGTAATTTTTAATGGTACCCGATTTCATTTCCATCTCTTGAAAATGGGCAACAAGGGCTTCGATGTGTTTTGGCTTTAAGGATTTGATACTCATCCGACGAAAACCCAAGGCGGATAGTTCGTTTGCAATGGATTTCAGGAGTTTTTCGCGAGTGTGTTGAGTCGATTGACTGCCGTCACGGTTCCGGGCGCACAGTATCTTCAGTTGATGATTAAGGTCTTTCACGCATTCTGTCTCCACGTGTTGTTACTGTGGAAGCGATCTTTACTCAGCTATTGGCCAAATTCAGTGGTATTTCATTGGCGTGCATAAGTAATTAATTGTGGTAAAAAAAGAGCCACCGTGTTTGGCGTGTTTGAAATGCGGCAAAGTCAGTGTTTAAACGGGTTTGCGCCTAATCGATCCGGTCAGATTTGTTTGACCGTGATTGAACTTTTTCGACCGTGATTTTTGGTTTGAATGCTTTCAAACACGCCAAACACGCCAAACACGGTCAATATTGGACAGTCACAGTAAGGTGTAAGGGATTTTGGTCAGTGTTTCTGGCTGTCCAATAACCGCAGTTATTGAAGAGCAATCGATATTGCTGATTGCTGTCGCCTCGGGACACCACTCCCGGCAAACCTGAAATAGGTTCTTACCCACAGAACCAAGGACCCGAAGGGCTACAGTTCTGATTGGTTTTCACGTTTTAGACAGTGTGTAGCCTGGTACACCTCCTTATTTTGTTGAAATGAGTGCTTCGTCATTGCTGTTACAAGAGTCCACGAAATGACTCCTTCGAGCCGGTTTACTACTGAGTGTGCAGTAGTCACACGTTGAAGAGTTCATTATGCAAATTTTCGATAAATCTACCCCCATAATTCTTCTGTCACACCAAAAAAGTTGATTTAAAGCTAGATGCTGCAAGGGTTTGCGCCCCTCGTCACTCCATTTTTTTGGAGTGACGAGGGCCAGGTTTACCTTGGGATTTTTCCGTGCAGGCATGCGTTCAGCATATCCTTACGAAACGGGGAATTTAGACTGGTTTTGAGGATTTTGGTAAGTGATTCTGGCTCTTCAATAACCGCAGATATTGAAGAGTAATTGACACTACTGATTGCGAACGCCTCGAGCACAATGGGTCATACGATACGCAAACACCGTTCAAGCGCGATTCGCTGCCACTGCTGCCTCAGCAAAAAGCCATTTTTGACATCATCAAAATCCACGCCCAGCAAGGCGGATTCTCTGTAGTGATTGGGTTGCCCGGTGTCGGTAAAACCGTTCTGCGCGAAGCCATTGAAGCACTCGACAAACAGCGGGAGTACACGGTGGTGTGCTGTTCCCGAACCTTGCACACTTACCGCCAAATCCTCTGGCAACTGGCAGATGCCTTCAAACTGCACACCACCGAAAAGGCCATCGAAGGCGATTTGATTCAGGCCGGGTTTGAACAGGTCAGAGAACGCAAGACACTCTATATCCTGATCGACGAAGCCCATTTGCTGGAGATAGCCGTACTGCGCAAACTGCGCCTGCTGTTTGAGCGCTTTCCCAAAAACCACAACCTGGTGTTACTGGGTCAGCCAGAGCTGTTGCACTACCTGTCGCTGGGGGCCAACCGGGACATCAAAAGCCGTATTACCTACTCCGCCAGCATCAAGCCCCTCAATGACGACGATATGGAAAACTATGTCGTGCGGGAGCTGGAGGCGGCCAAAATGGGCATCAACACCTTTGACGAAGCGGCCATGGCGCTGATCATTCGCTCCGCCGAGGGCAACTTGCGCCTGTGTCGTAACCTGTGCCTGGGCAGCTTGATTGAGGCGGCCAGAGAAACCCAGAAGATCGTCACCATCACCCATGTGAACAACGTACTGGTGCAACCTCACTGGCGTTCCCACGACGAACTGATCAAACAGCAAGCGACCACTTAACGGAAACACCCTGATGAAACTGACGCAACTGAAGACCCACTACACACCGGAAGAAGCCCACAGCGTGCTGTCCTTGCTGGATGAACTGCGCGATACCCTGTGGAATGCCTATGGGCCTGACATTGTCGAGCACTACCAGCAGCAACACGGTCAATCACCGCCTTGCGGCCCGCAAGACAGATCGACGCTTACGGATTGGGAGGACGATATCATTCCTTTTTGAATGCTCGCTGCGCGAGCATTACAGCAAAAAACGGAAAAGGGCGAAAGCCCTTTTTTGTTACTCTTTTTTGTTACTCAAAAAGCGGAAAAAGTCATCCACAGGCTTACGACAAAAGCGCGGCACAAAACACGATAGTAATTTAGCAAGGGCGTTTTTGCACACAACAGCAATTTGGGAAAACAGGTTGTTTTTTAGCCAATCCTACGATCGATAATTTGGCAGAAACTACGATCAGAAAAAGGTGCACAACAGCGAGCAACAACTCAGGGAGCAGATAAAGCGGATCAGGGAGTGACCGCACTGCCAAACGAACAACGCCCCGGCAGGTCACTGACGGGGCGTTAGTAAGGCTTTTCTGCTATTAACAATTAAATCTCTTTACGCATTTCCCAGCTTGATAATAAGGCATTAATTTTCTCGTCAATAGACTTCCATTCCTTCAGGTATCTGTGATCAAAAACAGCTGTAACACCGAAGCTTTTTTGTTTGTGGAAGTAATGCATTTTGCAAAGCTCGTTCACAGAACCCGTATAACATTCAATTTTCACTTTACTCCCATGAGACGCTTCAGATATATAATTTATGGTCCCCTCATCATATAGGCTTGAATATGCAGCCATTCCCAGTACATCTTTACTGGGATCACGCTGCACTAACCCATACTCCAAAGCATTGCTGAGACGCTTATCAGCATCATTTTCAATTCCAACGCCTGACTCTTGCCAACTAAACTTGACGATAGCTGGATTGTACTCCCCAACCAATGAATCTCCTTTTGAATAGCCTCTATAAGATGGCAAGGAAACCCCTATATTGATTCGCCCTTTTGTCACCACAATTTCATCAGGATAATCATCACCATCAGGAGTTAGGTAGCTAACAGGGATCGCATACTCATCCCTTCCCATTACAAGCTTGACAACTTTTTCACTTTCTCCTGCCATAGCCCTCAAACCATCTTGCTCCGTGCCAGCACATGCATTCTGTAATAGAGCTACGCTGACCATAAAAACCCCAACAGCCTTTCTCTGGCAGAAAAACATTCCTTTACTCCCTAAAGTACAAAATTTCAAAAAACACCTCTATCTCAAGGCTAATCTGATAAGTACCGCATGGCCTCTCTTGAGTCATCATTACCTACCGCATCAAAAAAACCTCCAATTGACTCTCCAGGGTGCTGCAGTGTCGTAACAAAAGTTGCATGTCTGAAGCTCCTCCTAAATTTATCCAGCTCTTTAGGATTATTTCGTATAAGCTCACCGACAGTCTCACCATTGTCACCATATTTTAGGTTCCAATAATAAAAGGATCCTGCCCATCCTCCTATGGTTTGACCACCTTCTTCCAAGGCAACTCCAATATCATTTCTAACCATTGCATCAATATTGGGAACACCCCCTGTTTCCAAGACATCCGTTAGAACTCGTTTCGCAATAGCATCAGAGATATTTTGAAGTATTTCGGGAGACACATCTTTCCCATCCATATCGAGACCAAATGCCGTATAAGTCCTGATAAAAGTATTTGCTGCCGTATCGGAATTCGAGTTGATCTCAACAGCCTTTTTAAACCAATACTTTGTGTCGTCCGTAACACTATCAAGTCCTTTTATTTGGTCGTAAATATATTGGTACGCTCCAGGATAATCCCCATCTTTGAATAAAGCCGAAATGTTTTTTAGCTGGTCAGCGTTAAATACAGCTTGAAGTCCCGGCTTGTTATCTTGATTGGACTGATCAACTCCAGGTGTTGCGTTCGTACAGTAACCAGTTCCAGACCCACCCGAACACTGCTGGTTCCCCTTCTGTGCAGACACCGAAGCCGCAGTATAGGCCGCAAAGAGGATACTCCTGGTGTCTATTCCACCAAGTACAGAGATCGTAGCTCGCTGGTTAAAGCTAGCCAACGTCTGATTTCCATAATGGTTATCCCAGATCGTACCGCCATAACCATCTTTCTGCGATTGCAGAAGATCAAAACTTCCACAGCTTGACGGACTGCTTGAAGCTGTTCTCCAACCACTAGCACAGGCGTAGTACCCACTCGGATCCGTCCCATTCAACGGGTTGTTCCAAATATAGGAATACCGGTTCAGGCTTTGGGTGTTGAGTGGGTCCTGGATGATGGGATCCGCCTGAAGGAATCGGGCTGCGGTTGCATCGTAAATGCGACCGTTCATGTGGATGCAAACAAAGTACGATGCAGCTCTCAAATGAAGAGCTTTTTACTGCCATCAATTATTTCAATGAGTTACATCGAGTTCCTACACACAAGACTTCAATACTAATCCCTGCACTTGATTATTCTTTTATCTCCTCTTTATTAATCAGCATCCAGAGATGCATCGCCAGCTTGCTTAATAAGCCATCAGGAGTCAGACCCCTAGCATTGTATTATTGGGGTGTATCACTCCTCTTTGGCCATTGGCAGCTACTGTGCAACGCACATTTTCTCCGTTGGCTATTCCTAATATTTCATACAAATCATCCATGGCCGCTATATCGTAGGGCTCCATTAAATGCATATGTTTGTTGAGCTCATCAATCGTTAGCAACTGCTCTATTCTGGATACAACCCCAATGTCTCTGACATATCGCTCCAAACGCGGCGATATCCACAGCATAAGCTCGATACAATCAGCCAGCTTCTCCTTAAGGCTTTCGACGATCTTCTCTTTTGATGCGGCCTCAGCCACCCGCCAAGCAGGTTCGTTATGAGAAATTCGATTCCGGAAGGATCGTACTGATTCAATTCGGCGTCTAATCAGGTCTCGCTGATGGAACCGAGGATTGCTGCCTTCATACATAGGCATTTTTTTAAACGCTTTTGGCAATGCCCCTGGCCAAAGAAAGGCCCCCCCTGCACCTGAGTAAAAATGTTTGTCTAAAATGCATTCCCAGGTTGAAAAATCGGTACTGGCTACAATTTGATCGAGTGTAGGCTCGGCCTGAATACCTTTCGACTCTAGCGCCTTCTTCGCGTACCGTTTAGCTTTTTGAAGGTTATTTTTGAACGTACTAACGTTTTCTGGCGTGTTTCCAGTCTCATCCAATTTGTATTGGATAATTTCAAACCAATGCTTCTGAGCATTAGTAGAATACTTGTCTTTGGCAGCTTCATTGATGCAGTTTCTTAATGACACCTCAATGATCTGTAGCATAGGGTAGAATGCTCCGACCAATGCCATGTTCCAGCTGTAAGCACCCATAAGGGCAGCATCATCTTCGGGATCGATCCCAGCCTGATAGCTTGTTAGTCTTGCCTTACTAAAGAGCCTTTTGGGCTCGCTGTAGTCATAACTCCTTGGCATAACTCGTTGATTCTCTTTTGTTTTTTAAAATTTCTAGAGACCTTCTCTAATCGACCCGCTAGTCTACAGCATTTGCACTCGTACTTGACGAGGCTATACCAAGAAACATATAATCACCTCGTAGCTAATCGGATGAGTCTTCTCCCGCCTGTGAGCGGTGCTAGCTAGCCGATATAAAGCGCAAGGATTACAAAAAACCCCAGTCTTCGGATTGGGGTTTTTTGTTTGTGCGCCATGATTATTCCGCAAGCCAGCAACTCAGTTTGTCATTAAAACAAAGCGCACAGAACTAATCATCGCAAGAAATCATCCCTTTAATCAGCAGAATCGTCTTGCCCACTACCTCATCGTAAGGCTCAGGCCACTCTGTCGATACTCGCCCAGGGCCAGACAACAGATATACGCTATTCAGCGTATATACCGCCATATTCTGGAGGTCAAAGCCCCTCAACAAACTGCTGCGCATGGCACAGCCTTCCTGCCAACTGCCTCGTACATCATAGTCGCTCATGCCGGTCAGCATCATCGGTATCGCCCCTGGAAAGCGCTCGGCCAGCATCTCCGGTGTGTAATACCAGCTGAGATCGTGCAACGTCCAATACCTGAGAACACCGGTCACCTTGCTTGGCTCAATCATTGCGAACCTCCCTCAACCCTATTGGGCAGAAGTTCGTCCAGTGACATCCTGGCCGCTGGGTGATTCTTCTCATACACTTCTTGCAACTTACCAATGGCGACACGAGTGTAGACTTGAGTGGTCGAGATATCCGCATGCCCTAACTGAGCCTGGATGAAGCGCAAATCAGCCCCATTCTCAAGCATATGAGTAGCAGCACTGTGCCGGAAAACGTTGCAGGCTCCTTGGGCGCTGACGCCTGATCGCTTCAAGTACTTTGACGCCAATCCAGACAGCTGGTGGGCGCGATACCGACGCCCCCAGTTATCCAGGAAGAGCGCCGTGCCTGAGCGAGCTGTGGCCAGCTTTGGGCGAACTTCCTTGAGATAGTACGCAACAGCCTGAGCCACGCTCTCGGAGACAGCCACCATACGATCCTTGTCTCCCTTCCCTCGATTCACACGCACGGTTTTATCGTGCACATCAACGTCCCCAATGTTGAGTGCGGATATTTCCATACGGCGGATCCCTGTGGCGTAGCAAACACTCAGCAGCACCGAATCACGCACCCCTTTCATGCCATGCACTCGCGTTCGCTCCAACACCAGAGGCACTTCTACCTGTTTGAGAGCACGCTTTGGTATCCGCTTAGGGGTTTTTGGCAGGCAGAGAAACTCCGCCGGGTTCTCTTTCACATGGCCAAGTACATGCAGGTAGCGGCAACAACCCTTGACCACTGTCAGGTGGTTGCGCCGAGTGCCTCGATCCAGCGGGTCACCATTGGGTTTGCGAAACTGATGCAGGTATTCGCCGTACTTGATCAGGCGTTCCAGTGTCAGGTCTGAAACCCAGAGCCACTCTTGATTTTCAAACCACTTCAGGAAGCGCTGCAAAATGCAGCGCTTCCCCTCAAGAGTACGATCCGACTGGCCAGCAGCGATGCACTCCCGTAGGTAGCCATCGATACCGTCAGTCAGGCTCAGCCGTCGAGGTTTAGTGAACATAACCGACCTCCTTTGTCACAGGCGATGCCAAATGGTAGGGCCGAGCCTGCAACAACAGGCGATCAAACGCCTGTCGATGATTGTCCGTAGTCAGCCGCCATTGACGAATACCTTGACCCTTTGGCAAGTAAATCCGCCAACACTCAATCCCAACCGCCGTCACTGCCTGAGCAATCAGTTGTGCAGTTCTTTCCATCAGTGGTGTATTGGGAAATGCCAAATAAACACGAGTAACAGCACTGGCTTCCAGCGCCTCCAAATCCTCGACAGAAAACCCGCTGGCCCCTTGGGTGGCAATAACATTGTCAATCCCTTGCTCACGGAGGGTTATAGCCTCCAAGGGGCTCGCACAGAGCACCACATGAGATGTAGACACCATGGCCACTCTATTGCACAACCCAGGCGCGTTCATCGACCAAGAAATCTCTCTCGAAACGCCAGGCCCTAAGCGTTTATCCAGACGCACACCGTAACCACCAGTTACAGTGCCGTTTTCGTCCACGTTGGGCACCACCAACGCTCCGCGCAAAAGCTCATGTCCAGATGGCAGGAAAAAGCCTGCCTGTCGAAGGGCATCTCGCATTGCCGCACCTTCCTCGGTTTCATCCAAAGGAAGCTCTAACCCAAAGCTGCGATCTGAATATCCTAATTGGTACTGCTCTATCACCTCGGGAGTGGCCAGGCCCCAGGTGGCCAAATAGGTGAGCGCTTCTGAGGAGCGCCAGAGTGACGCTTGGTAATGGTTGAGCGCCTGAGCAATAGCCACCTGTTTCAGCTGTTCCTGTTGCTCAATGACGCTGATTAAATAAACTTCTGGCCCAGTCTTCAGTACTGCTGAATGGGGTTCTGAATGAATGTGAAAAACCATGTCAGTGTTCATTGCTGTTTCTCCAAATTAGCGTAATGAGGACGCAGTGAGCCGCCCTTCAATTCCAGTCTGTGGGCTCTGTGAAGCAAACGATCCAATATGGCGTCAGCCAAAGTCGGATCGCCGATCCACTCGTGCCATTGTTCAATTGGGAGTTGGGAAGTAATCAGAATTGAACCGGTGCCAGAACGTGCCTCGATGATTTCCAGCAGTTCAAGTCGGCCATAGGCCGTCAGTGTCGAAAGACCAAAATCATCGAGTATCAATAACTTCGGCTTGGTGAGTTTTTGGCGCAGCTTGGGTAAAGAGCCATCTGCCCGTGCAATTTCAAGCAATTCCATCAGCCGGGTAAACCGATAAAACAGGACTGGAGAGCCTCTGCGAATCACCTCCACACCAAAGGCTGAAGCGATCCAGCTCTTGCCACACCCTGTCGCACCGCTGACGATAAAGTGCTGAGCGTTATCCACCCAGCTGCAATTCGCCAAGCCCGCCATAAACTGCCTGTCAATGCCGCGAGTACTCACGTAATCAACGTCTTCCAAACACGCACTACTGAACTTGAGCGTGGCCGCTTTTAGAAGCCGACTCTGGCGGCGCTGAGCCCGGTCATTGATTTCAGCCTCCGCACATTTGGCCAGCACCTCATCAGTACCACCTCTCAGCTGACTAGGCTCTTTCAGGTAAGCGGTATAGGCATCAACAAAGCCGTGTAGGTTCAGTTGCCGGAAGGCCTCTAAGGTTTGGTTATAGAGCATTTTGCTGGCCTCCTTGTCGGTAGTAATCAGGGCCGCGCACATTGTGGTGTAGCGGCAGTGGAACCTGGGTTGGCAGGTCTTCAGGCAGTGTTTGATCCAAGCGATGCTGCAATATGGAGCGAACGCTTTTTACCGTCAGTGAGCCTATAAGCTGTGCTCTCTTGCAAGCAGATTCCATGCGGTCGTTGCCATAGCTGCTGGCCAGTTTATGGAGGTTGCTACAGGCATTTTGACCGGCTAGTGAATAGTCAGGGCGATTGTCGAACTGAGCTTGTACGACTGCCACGCAAGCTTCGCCAATGCCTTCTGCCCAGCGCAAAAAATTAGCCTTAGTCTGTTCAGCCTGTTTTTGATGAGCAACCGTGCGATGATCTGGATTGGTGGTGTGACCCCCACGATCTCGACTACGAGGGTGAAGGGCCACACGTTTGTGGTCAAAGATAAGCTCCACTTGATTGTGGAACACGCGAGCCCCAACCCGTTCACCCACATACCTATAGGGAACGGAATAAGCGTGTTGTTCCACCATTATGTGGTAGTCGATACCAACCTTCTGTGGATTTACCCAAGTGAAACAGGGCATCGTTTTTTCAGGTAAAGGCCTTAAGGCAGATTTTTCCCACTCATCAAATCGGCTGGCACGAGTACCCGGCAAATTGCGAAATGGGCGATTGTTTAGCGCTTCGAGTTTTTCCGAGATGGCTGTATTGAGTTCATCAAGACTGAAAAATTGACGGGAATGCAAAGAAGCCAATATCCAACGATACGCCAAACGTACACCGGCTTCGGCGGGCGCTTTATCTTTCGGGCGTCTGACGCGCGCGGGTATGATGGTACAGGCGTTATGATGGGACCATTCCTGATAAGTCGGATTTAGCACTGGCTCTCGACCAGGACGGGTCACTGCGCTTTTTAGGTTATCCGGTACGACCACTTCAGGAACACCACCAAAGTACTCAACCATTTTGTTGTGCGCCAAAACCCAGTCCTGCAATTTCTGGCTTGCCACTGCCATCGCAAAAATTAAACGGGAGCATCCCAGGACGGCGATAAAAATTTCAACCTTGTGCTCTTCACCGGTATCGGGGTCTGTCCAAGCCATTCTGTCGCCAGCAAAATCGACAAAGACGACCGAGCCAGGACGATACTCTTGCCGCATAGTGACGTTGATTCTGGACAGAAATTTTCTATAGTAATGAGTAAATTGCGAGTACGAGTAGGCTGTTTCACGATCACCCAGCACATACTCTTCCTCATAAATACGCCGTAAGGTCTGGTGCCCTTTCTGCATAAGATCGTAGATGTATTGCCAGTCCGGTGTTCGCTTATCGCTAGCCACCTGCCTGGTGACACGCAATAGGCCAGCAAGCTCTTTATCCCCCATCTCCTGAAGAGACGAAACATCTAATTCTGTTTTCTCCAGAAGCTGGCGATAGCGCCGTACTGTATTTGGCGCACAACCTGTTTGGTTGGCTATGCAGCGGTTCGAGAAGTTGGTGGTCAACAGCCGGAACACCACCTCTCGCATTATGTTGTTATTCATAGTTTGTACCTGTTCGCAAGTGCTTCCCGGCTTCTGGCAAACCAGTAACCGGGCAGCGAGTTAAGTTTGCGAGGCAATACCCACACTAAAGCCAGACCAGTCTGTGACAGACACACACTTGACTCAGGGTGTAGCGATATGAATAATGAGAATTGTCGTGGAAGATCAATTACGACAACTCTACACAGAAAGCCCTCAGTTCTAGCCAACTGGGGGTTTTTCTGTATTCAGGCCTCTTTTATAAAATCGATATTTTTCAGATCAACAGCTATTCACGATAATCCTCCTCAGATTCGTTGTTGGTATTTCGTCGTTCATATTCGACCGTCTCAAGCCATTTGGCTACTGATACGGTTGAGGCATACAACCCTTTTCGTTCAGGCAATCGTATTAATTTGACGGGCAAGGTTCCTCTCGATTTTGCTCTTCTTAGAGTATTCTCAGAGGTAGACTTGATGAGTTTGGTTAGCTCATTGATACCGAGATAATCATCATACTGCTCCTTTAATTTTGTCTCCCAAAAAAGCGCTCCTTTAAATTGAGGCGATAGTCTTCTCAAAAAATCAGCACCGGGAAAAAGAAAAATAAGACTTGATGGAAACTAACAGCGTTATGCACTACATTTCAAAATCAAGTTAATACCGCTTTTTTTGCAATAACGCGACATTGACATATATGAAAACAGTAATTGAGGAATACATTCACCTCACCGGGGGACCTCGTAAACGAGCAACAGAGGTGGATGCATACTGGGGGCTGGTGTGGGCCGAAGAGACAGCATACCAATTGGGTATATCACTGGATGAATTCGAGAAAGATTATCTGAGGAACGTACCAGACGAAACATACAGCCCAATTAAGAAGTGGAAAACAGGCAATCGTGGTGCCTCAAATTTGATCGTTAATAGAGCGCTAAGTCGTATCAAAGACGATAAAATCAAGGAAAGCAGCAAATTACTGTTCCAGTTCCCGCTTAAAGAGCTACTTGCAGATAAGTCCGTATCAAAGCGAAAGACCAGAGAGCTGATCAAGCCTTACAGCATCCGAGAAGAAAAGAACGGAGCCTGGTTGTTCCCGAATGACCACCTTGAAGACATTCCAGCGGATGTCATGCAACGACTGTTCGATGGATCGTACTCGTACCGGTTACCTGATCTGCCATATTGGTACTACCCCAACGACGGTCGATGGAATGGGCGGTGGCCTCTCAAGCCTTGTGTCTTACTCAGAGGACATTCAGAAGCCCTGTTTGAGCGTGGAGATATTTTTGGTTTTATGTCCTTGCTATGTATGGTGCGAGAGGCAGAAAACAACAAAGATGTCGAAGCTCACTCCGAACACATGGCCAATTGTTATCGGGCATTCCCAGCCATAGCGAGATTGCGTCCTTTTCGGAAAAGGTGGCCAACTTTACTGAATTTACTTGAAATGGTTCATTTGAGGTCTCATTGCAGCTATTTCATTGTCCAGCCAAATGTCAGTGTGATAAAGCAGCAGGTTCTCGCTGAATACCATATACCGGAACGAGAAGCCCGTTTTCGAGATCAGGATGGATGTTTTGAAGAGATAGAAGATACTGCGCAATACACAGATTTCCCCATCACTGCCAGAAAGGATGATCCGGTACTTGAAATTGATGACTCTTGACTCACCAAGATGTTATTCGTCGTCAGTCCCGCCGCCCAGGGTATTAACCCAATAGCTCGCCAACCAAGCCGCAACGTCGTAATAAAATGCGAACTTGCCTTTTCTGTGCTCAAGATTAAAAAAGTCGATATCGACTCCTTTCCATTTGCGGTCGTAATGAAGACAACCTCTTGTCTCATAACCCAACAAATCTACAACTTCAGCCTCCGTCATTAGCGGCCCATAGGCTTTTAGCATGATTCCATCGAGCATCTGCTGAAACTCTTCCGGTGATTTCTGTTCGAGGATTTTTATCAGTTTAGGTTCTGTCATTATCAGTCTCTCCAGCACGGTGGTCAGAGGTTTCCGGTTGAGGTGGGCAAATCAAATCAGCGACCTGCATCAATTTACCCGGTTCCTGCAGCTGCAGGGGCTGGCCCCAATTGCCTGTATGGATGGAGTCAACTGACCACCTGAACCGGAATCCTCTGACCACCGTGCTGGGAATGACCAGTCGGCTGGCGTGATTGCCAGCCTCACCGAGGCCACCCACAAAGATCTTTGTGACGAAGGTATAAACCTGAATTGAAGGTATAAAAAATGCCTCGCCGGGTTTGCCGACGAGGCATTGAGAAGAGTTAACTGTGATGAGAGGTTAGTCAGCCATACAGGCAGGGCTGGTCATTTCTATAGCCCCTGCACTTGCACACTACGCCCATCTGCCCACCAGAATACTTACTGGTGACCACCCATACTACGAAAGCGTGACTACCCTGCTACCGAAGAATGACCAGTGATACGAAATTTGTGGCAAGTTCAGCGTAAAAAAATACCCCAGTGGTAGTGTTCATAAATCTGTGTCATTTCCTTACACTGAAAAATCAGGAGATGACTTATGTCCAAAGAAATCAACTTCGACGTCAATGAAGCCCTTGCTGCCCTGCGCGCAGGCAAGGA
>NZ_JBRKJK010000030.1:0-9154 GCF_052983295.1 Porticoccus sp. GXU_MW_L64
GTCTTCTTACGGTGTTTCTCAAAGCCATCTGTCAGGGATTGTTGGCGCATCGGTATCTCTGGTTTGTGGATATGCTGCTATTATCGCTCAAACGATGAATTAATCAGAGTTGCCTTAGTTTATTAGCATGGGTTTTAGCGGAGCGATGTAATTTTTGAATTCGTCATCTCAATCCTTTCTGGCATTCTTAGACAAAAAGTTAATTTCAACTTGCCACCCTCAATTCAGCGACCTTGTAAGCTATTGAAAACAATAAATAAGTTGATTTTTTCGGAAATTTTTTAAATTTTTTCTCCCAAAATGACCCTGTTGTTCGTATAGATAGTAAGTAAGCCACAAAATTAGAAATTTGAGGTTGGCCATCAATTCGGCTCGTTGTGTTGGTTGTCAAGCCATTTTCTATTTTGGCTGCATCACATATAGGGTTTAATGATAACTGGAAGTACAAACTTAAGAGGGTAAAACGGATGTTAATGGGTAAGCTAATAAAGACTCTTTTTAAAAATAACTTCATTTTCATCAATGCCTTCAAATTTCAAATTTCGACTGAAGTCATAAATCGAAACCTCAAGTATCTTTTTTCTTCGTTCTTATTTCTTTTTATATTTCTATCTGCCAATGTTGCGACAGCAACTCAAACCGAGGGATTAACATCTGGATTTAGAGATCCATCCTCTGGGTCGTCTTTTACATTGCTGTCACAAACAGTTGATCCTGTAACTGGGAAATTGACCTCTCATGTCAACTCGGGATCGAGTGCAACACTGCTATGGAGAATAGAGGGGGTTAGTAGCAGCATTGTACTCCATGCACAAATCGTAAAAGATACAAGTAGCGCTGGGGATTTCTCTACTTTTACAGTGGTAAAAGCTGAACCGATTCCTCCAGGAGGTGTACCAGTAGGATCTGGATTGGTAAGTGGTATAAATCTAAGCGGATTAACCTCAGGTCAACACCGCTATGCTTATGTTTGTATAGTTCAATCTGCAATCACAGGTAATTATCTACAGATTGTAGATGGTCATTATGTGACTGTTGCGCCCCCTCCCCCTGTTCCAGGAGCTTTGACAGTACCTTCAGGCGATAGTGATGGCAGTTATACAGTCAGTTGGGGTTCAAGTTCTGGTGCAACCAGTTACTCACTGCAACGTCGATTGAATGGTGGCAGCTGGGTCACACTTCAAAATAACAGTGCAACCAGCCGTTCTGAATCTGGCCTGTCTAATGGCACATATGAATATCGAGTAAACGCCAGTAACAACTCTGGCAGCTCTGCATTTACTTCAATTAAAAAAACAGATGTAGCCATTACACCTGGCATCCCCTCATCTATTAGCAATCCATCTGTCAGCTATACCGGCAACTTTACAGTTAGCTGGGGTGCTGCCAGCGGTTCGATCACTAAATACGACCTAAACAAAAGATTTAATGGAGGATCTTGGAGTAGTGGTTACGATGGTACGTCCACGAGCAAAGCTTTTAGTGGTCAAGCGGCAGGTAATCATGAATATGCTGTTCGTGCTTGTAAAACAACAGGCAGCTATACAAGCTGTTCGGCATGGCGTTATTCAAACCCCACTAATGTTGTACCACCTTCAACTCCAGGAACTCCCAGTGCTCCAACCAGCAGCAGTAACGGTGCTTACACAGTAAGCTGGGGTGTTATTAGTGGTGCGAACACTTATGAGTTGCAGAGACAAATAAATGGCGCTGGCTGGACAACAGTTCAAAACATTGGTGCCACAAGCCGTTCTGAAGCAGGCCTCAGTAACGGCACTTATGGATATCGTGTTCGTGCCTGTAGCTCGATTGGATGTTCTCCTTACAGTGGAGTTGATTCCACTGATGTGGCTATCACTCCCGGAATTCCTGCGTCAATAACAACACCGGGCATTAGCTATAGTGGCACTCATACCGTTAGCTGGGGAACATCAAGTGGCTCCATCACTAAATATGATTTGAATAAGCGTTTTAATGGCGGAAGCTGGGCAAGCGGTTACGATGGAACCTCAACCAGTAAAGTATTTTCTGGGTTGACTGAAGGGAATTATCAATATGCTGTTCGTGCATGTAAGACAACGGGAAGTTTCACCAGTTGCTCTAGCTGGCGATACTCAGGAACGGCTGTTGTTAGTTCGCCGTCAACACCGAGTACTCCAAATGCTCCTAGCAATAGTAATGATGGGGCGTATTCGGTCACCTGGGGCACTGTAACAGGAGCTACTAGCTATGAATTACAGCGACGTGCTAACGGTGGTAGCTGGAGTACACTTCAAACTAACAGCAGCACCAGCAGGTCAGAATCTGGCTTGGGCAGTGCCACTTATGGCTATCGGGTAAGGGCATGCAGTGCAGTTGGATGTTCAGCTTACAGTGCGGTTGATACAACATATGTTGCCATTGCGCCAAGTGTGCCGTCCTCCATATCTACTCCAAGTACAAGTTACAGTGGAAGTCACTCGGTAAGTTGGGGGAGTTCTTCAGGCTCAGTTACAGCTTATGAACTTTACCAACAAAAAGATGGTGGTAGCTGGGTATTGAAATACTCTGGGGCTGGCACTAGCGCTACGCTCAACAATCTGACCATAGGTACATACGCATATAGAGTTCGTGCTCGCAAGACGGTTGGCACATTCTCAGCTTATTCAGGTTACCGTAATTCCAACAGTAGTATGGTAACTACACCTTCAATTCCTGGTGCTCCGAGCGCACCAAGCGGGGTGAGTTCATCATCTATTTCTTTATCTTGGGGTGCAGTAACTGGAGCAAGCCATTATCTCCTAACTCGCACTGGCCCTGGAGGACTAGGCACAATAACAGTTTCAGGGACATCCCTAACTGATAATGGGCCGACACAACAAAACCCTTCCGCAACTTTGACTGAGGGAACATACACTTATACGTTAAAGGCTTGCAGTAATGTTGGCTGTAGTAATGAAAGCGCTTCTGTACAAGTGCTAGTAGATTATGTGCCTGATGCCCCACCTTACATTGATGCTTCGTCTCATGGAGCGCTAATTGATGAGGACTACACGATTCTTTGGGGAGAAGCAGCGGGAGTCGTCACTTATTACGAGCTGCAAGAAAACACGAACGGCCCTATTTTTAATATATCTTCCGGCACAACATACACAACTTCTAAATCGTTCCGAAACCTGTATCACTACAGGGTTCGAGCATGTAACAGTAATAATTGCAGCGACTGGCAACAATTCGCTTCTGTCCGCATTCACGAGCTGTTAAATACGATTTCTCCCCCCTTAGAAGAAGTTAATAATCTAACCGTGGGCTCAAGCCCATATGAAGCCAGTGTCACTCCGGGCGGTAATGCAAGCCTATCCATACCTATTAAGGTTGCACCCGGTGTAAATGGCCTGCAACCAAATTTTTCTATTTCATATCTCAGTGGAGCTTCTGGTACCCAAGGCTTGGTAGATGGCATGCCCGAAGATGTATTTGGAAATGCAGCCTGGTCATTAAATGGTATTTCAGCAATTAACAAATGCCGAACAGGAATATCCCTACCTGACCCTGATGGTCTGTGCTTAGATGGCGAACCTCTGGTTGTTGTTCAAGGCACTTTTGGCAGTACAGGTGCCATATATCGTACTTTGAAAGAAAGTTTTGTCAGGATTGAGCAAAAAGAGATAGCCGGCCGCGCGTGGTACGAAGCCAAATTCCCCGATGGCCGGGTTGCACAGTATGGCGCAACCACAGACAGCTATGTCGCAAATAAATTGTATGACCCAAATGTCCTTTTCTTTGGCGCAGTTACACAATGGTCTGTTAACAAAGTTACGGATGCTTTTGGTAATGATGTTGACTACACGTATAACCATGCTTATGACCACGGAGGTGATTCTATAGGCAATCATTATTTGTTAAGCGCAGCTTACGATAATGCTGTTATTGAATTTGGCTATGAATGGTATGGGTCAAGCAGTGAGACACCTCCTATTTCACTAAGGCTAATTTCTATTTATGTGGATAATATTAAAACTAGGGAATATCGCCTGATTCACGATGGAGGAAATGAAAAAATTCAGGAGTGCGGCTATTCTGAGCAAGGAGTTTTAGAAAGCTGTTTTAGTCCTTTAGTATTTAGCTTTGCCGCTGTTGCGAATCCAACCCCTGATTACAGCGGTGGGTTATCCGAAGTTATTGATGGCTTGGGCGTCAGGACAGAATTTACCTATTCATTGCTCTCGGCTACTGGTAGTCAATTTTCTGAGCGACCCTTCGGTACAGCAACTACACCTACAGGTACTGCAAACTTAGCTGATGACAAACACGTGGTCACAGAACTACGTCAAAGCAATGGCTTGGGTGGGGATTTTGTCACCAACTACGCTTATCACGGAGACGGTCTAAACAGCACCGAAAACTGGGGCTTTTTGGGTTTCTACGCCCAGCGTGTCATTGACCAACAGTCTGGCATTGTCACCTATATGCAGCGCCATCTGGGTGATCCGCTGTATTACGGTGAGATCAGTGCCGTACATCAATACGATGGAATTTATGGCTCCCACACGGAAGTTCTTAGCAAGGTGGAAAGCCAATACACCAAGCACACAATCACTCACGGCAACAACAATACCACCGAATACGCCTATGGCAATCGCACCACCATCTTTGCCTATGAGAGTGGTCAATTGCTTGGAGCCACGGAAGAAACTAATACCTACAATTTCCTGAATGGTTTTATCGACACGGTTGATACCACCATTAGCACAGCAGAGTCTGTCAGCTCACCGTCCTTCAGCCCGGCCTTCTGGGGAGATGTCGCAACCCACAGCCTCAACAATGTTATCAATACAAGCCAAACCAATACTGGTTTTAGCCACCGCACCTCTGGCAGCCAGTGGCTGGTTGGTTTTGCGGATGCGGTGAGCAGTAGTAACAGCGATGGCTCCGACACAATTACCGGGGATGCCACCTTTACACCCCATAGCAGCTCACTGCGAATTGCCAGTGCTACCCGTTTCCCCAATCACGCGCGCTTGACACTGAACACCAGCTACGGGTACGACACCTACGGCAACGTCACCAGCACCACGGTAAACGGCGATAATGTGCCTACTCGCTCATCCAGCGCCAGTAACTTCCTCAATAATCGTTACCCACAAAGCCTGCAAAATGCGGAAGGCCATAACACCACTATCAATAGTTATGATCTGCGCTTTGGCACCGCCAAGCAGGTAACCGACGTCAATGGCGAGGTGGTTAGCGAAATACGGGATGCACACGGTCGGGTGACTAGCGCTACAGGTTCTACCGGCGTGGTTACCACCTCTGTTATTGAATACTGTAATGGTAGTTGTGGGACGGTCAGTGATGGTTCCACCAGTGTGGCACCGGTCTTTAAAGTCACCACGGATTCCGGTATCAGTCCACAGACAATTGCGTATTATGACCTGTTGGGTCGGGTGATTCGCACTGAAGTAGAAGCCTACAGCGGCAGTAACAACATATTGCGGGATACCTTCTACGACAACCAGGGTCGCGTGGCTAAGTCCTCATTGCCTTACTACGAAAACGCCACCCCGGAGTATCTGGTACCCAGCTATGATTTGCGAGATCGGATTATTGGAATCACTCGTCCGGATGGCGGAAGCACTGCCACTACCTATACAGTTAATGGTGGTGCCAACCGGGTAATTGTCACCGTATCCGATACCGTTGTGGACAGCCAGGGTAACAACCCGGAAGTACAGGTTAAGCGCAGTGAATTCGATTTGCTGAGTCGCCTGATGACAACTACCGATGCCCATGGCAGCTCGGAAGCCACCAGTATCAGCTACACCTATTGGCCCGATGGCACCACCAAAACGGCGACAGTGAATGGTGGCAGCGACGGCACAACCACCACTTCGTTTGAATACGATGAAGCCGGCAACCGCACCAAACTTACTGGCCCCAATGTGGGGGTTATTGACACTACCTATACCGCTCTGGGGCAGGTGGATACGGTCACGGATAACAAAAGTCAAGCCACCAGCTACGGCTATGACTTGCTGGGTCGTGTGACCAGCCGTACCGATGCCGATGGCACTAGCAATTGGGTATGGGATAGTGCCACTAATGGCACTGGCTACCTGGCCAGCCGCACCGACAATAACGGTTTTAGCGAAAGCTACACTTACCAATACCTCAGTGGCGCGGTACAGCTGACCCAGGTGGATACCAATATCACCGGCGTCGATGTGCTGGGCACTACCAGCCACAACTATGTCACCACCAATACCTACGATAACTTCGGTCGCCCGGATATGACCAGCTACCCGGCGGGCATGGCGGTCAAGCGGGTGTACAACGGTCGTGGCTACCTGCAACGGATCGAAAACAACAGCACCGGCGCAGCCCTGCAAACCTTTAACAGTGCCGATGCTTTTGGCAATGTCATCGATGAGAGCTACGGCAATGGCGTGGGCACCTTGCGCACCTACGACCCAGAGTCTGGTCGCCTCACCGATATCGACACTACCAACGGCAGCACCGTTCTCCAGAACCTGGAATACAAATGGCGCAGTAACGGCACTTTGGAAAGCCGTGCGGCTCTGCCCGATACTGCTCAAAATACCACCAGGCGAGAAGTCTTTGAATACGATGCTCTAAATCGGATTACCGAAGCGGCCAGTTACTTGGGAAGTACTTGGCAACGGGATCTGGACTACCAGTACAACCGTTTAGGTAACCTCATTGGCAAAACCAGCACTCAAAGTGGTGATACCGATGTTACGAGTTATAGCTACGGCAACGGCATCAGTACTGGCAGTGCGGCGGGCCCCCACGCCGTAACCAGTGCCACTATTGACGGTGTGGTGCACAATCTGACCTACGACGCCAATGGCGCGGTAACCGTTTACGACCGCACCGACAGCAGCACACTGGACAAGTACATTGAGTACAACGCCTCCAGCCAGCCCACCAAAATCGTTGTCGGCACTGGTCTGAACGACCCCAGCCCGGAAGCCAGCGACGAATTCCTGTACGGGCCGGATGGTAGTCGTTACTTCAAGAAATCCACCTACCAGGACAACGGCCAGACCAAAACCGAATACGTGTTCTATGTGGGGGATTACGAACACAGCTACACACCGGACGATAACGACACACAGGAAGTCCACAAAACCAGTATTGGCAGCAATATCCTCCACATGGAGATACTGCACCAGAGCTTTGCCATCACCACAGAAATCGAATACCTGCACCGGGACCACCTGGGCTCGGTTGACACCATCACCGATGAAAATGGCAACCTGCTGCAACGGATGGCGTTTGAACCCTTTGGTAGCCGTAAGGACAGCGACTGGTTCCGCAATATAGACACGTCGGAGCTGGACAGCCTGCTGGATAACCTCAATATCCGCACATCCAGAGGCTTTACCGGGCACGAACACCTTGATCGCACCGGCTTTATTCACATGAATGGGCGGGTGTACGACCCGGTACTGGGGCGGTTCCTAAGCCCCGACCCTTACGTGCAACTGCCCGCCAGTAGCCAGAACTGGAACCGCTACAGCTATGTGCTGAATAACCCGATGAGCTTTGTTGATCCGAGTGGGTTTAGAGCGGCATTGCTGGCTACAGGTACTGCAGTTTCTGAAAGTACAGGTAGTTATAGCTATACATACATAAGCGGATATAGGCAAGTAAGCCAAGCAGAAGAAATAGTTGAAGTTCAAGTTTACAGGGAGCCTATTTATAATTCATTTGATGAGATAGTGGGATATAACACGGAAGCCCGAGAAGTAGTCGTTGGTGTGATTAATAGGACATATCAAGTGCCTATTTACAAAACGGTTATTATTCCAAAGGCTGAATATGCATCTCACACGGGATTGGCCGACACATCTAGAACAGTTGACTTTTCTTTTGCCGGGTTTGATATTTCGGTTACAGAAAGGCAGCTTGAGAATGCACTGGAAGCGATTGACCTTATATCTACGGGCTTGGATGTTCTTGATACAGCGGCAACGGTAGCTGCTGTAGCTCAGGCAGCTACCGGGGTTGGTTCACTTTCAGGGCTTTTGACCTATATTGCTGGTAAAGGTGGCAAGTGGATTGGTAAGTGGCTGCTTAAGAAAGTTAAGAAGGTTCTTACTGATAAACTTGAGAAATCTAGAAAAGTTTGGGGGAAAAGGCCTCCTGCCAGAAATGAAGGAGAAGATCTATTTCGTGTAGTGGATGATGTAGAGTTGGCGGATATTAAAAAAACGGGGGGCTTTAGAACTGCACCTGGTTCATTTGAAGGAAAACAGTTTGTCGATAATATTGACGATGCCAAAGCACTTCAGAAGAAATTTTCAGAGTTTTTTGGAGGGAATCAAACTATTGTAAGGGGGCAGGCACCTAAGTCTGTTCTTGATAATGCAAGTAAGACTCCATTTTCTGACATACCAAATGGTACTGCGATAACGGTACCCATAAAAGACTTGCCTAAAGTCAAACCAAAATTATGAGGTAGAGAATGGTAAGTTCAACAGCTCCATTACCTGGTAAGGCCAAATTATTTTGTGCGATTAGTGCAGTGCCAGAAAGCGGACTCACATCATCTCGGCATAGAGTTGAATTATTCGAGGATGGCAAGTCAGAGAACGCTTGGATATCTGAAATTAATATCTTGGGTGATTTGCCTTGGCATAGAGGAGAAGAGCGAGAAGTTGAAGTGCGCATTATGTCTTGTGAATTTAGAGACTATTTAATGGATAAACGACCCAGCTTGCTGGTGCGATATGGCAGCCAAATTATTGGCAGCCTAGAGTTAGGAAGATAAGGGAGCAGATTTATTTTCTAGGCTAAATCACCAGCTACGACTACTATCTATTGGGCCGTGCTGAAAGCCGTACCAAGGCTAATGACACCAGATCCCCAGTAGAAATCAAAGGTCGAAATCCGGTTGCAAACCACAAAATACTCTTAATTTCTTATTTGCTGGCACGAAATTTTAGGGCTTTAGTGAACTTGACTCTTTAGATTGAGACACCTATTAGAAAATTACTAACCCGCCTTAAATGTCAAAAGTAGTCTTTTTAAGAGGGTGTTCAAAATTCTGTGTCACCAAATCGAAGCTAACGCGCTTCGCTTGTTGGCCACTGCGCCGGTCTGATGGACCTGATTCCGCGAAGCGGCCTCAGAACCTTCAGCCCGTCAC
>NZ_JBRKJK010000031.1:0-5000 GCF_052983295.1 Porticoccus sp. GXU_MW_L64
CTGTCGACTGTCTTGTGACATCTGTCGACCGAATGTCCGTCACGTCTGCGCAATCAGCAGCCTCAGTTATATGGTCAAGCCTCACGGGCAATTAGTACGGGTTAGCTCAACGCCTCACAACGCTTCCACACCCCGCCTATCAACGTCATAGTCTTTAACGGCCCTTCAGGGGACTTACAGCCCCAGGGAGATCTCATCTTGGAAGAGGCTTCCCGCTTAGATGCTTTCAGCGGTTATCCTGTCCGAACATAGCTACCGGGCAATGCTTCTGGCGAAACAACCCGAACACCAGAGGTTCGTCCACTCCGGTCCTCTCGTACTAGGAGCAGCTTTCCTCAAATCTCCAACGCCCACGGCAGATAGGGACCGAACTGTCTCACGACGTTCTGAACCCAGCTCGCGTACCACTTTAAATGGCGAACAGCCATACCCTTGGGACCGGCTTCAGCCCCAGGATGTGATGAGCCGACATCGAGGTGCCAAACACCGCCGTCGATGTGAACTCTTGGGCGGTATCAGCCTGTTATCCCCGGAGTACCTTTTATCCGTTGAGCGATGGCCCTTCCATACAGAACCACCGGATCACTAAGACCTACTTTCGTACCTGCTCGACGAGTCTGTCTCGCAGTCAAGCACACTTCTACCTTTGCGCTCATAGTATGATTTCCGACCATACCGAGTGTACCTTCGTGCTCCTCCGTTACTCTTTGGGAGGAGACCGCCCCAGTCAAACTACCCACCATACACTGTCCCCGATCCGGATAACGGAACTGGGTTAGAACCTCAAACATACCAGGGTGGTATTTCAAGGACGGCTCCACGCAATCTAGCGATCACGCTTCAATGCCTCCCACCTATCCTACACAAATAGGCTCAAAGTTCAGTGCAAAGCTGTAGTAAAGGTTCACGGGGTCTTTCCGTCTAGCCGCGGGTACACTGCATCTTAACAGCGATTTCAATTTCACTGAGTCTCGGGTGGAGACAGCGTGGCCATCATTACGCCATTCGTGCAGGTCGGAACTTACCCGACAAGGAATTTCGCTACCTTAGGACCGTTATAGTTACGGCCGCCGTTTACCGGGGCTTCGATCAAGAGCTTCGCGCAAGCGCTAACCCCATCAATTAACCTTCCGGCACCGGGCAGGCGTCACACCGTATACGTCCACTTGCGTGTTTGCACAGTGCTGTGTTTTTGATAAACAGTTGCAGCCACCTGGTCACTTCGGCCAGCCTCAGCTTAGGGAGCAAGTCCCATCACCAAAACCGGCGTACCTTCTCCCGAAGTTACGGTACCATTTTGCCTAGTTCCTTCACCCGAGTTCTCTCAAGCGCCTGAGTATTCTCTACCTGACCACCAGTGTTGGTTTGGGGTACGGTTCCTTATGAGCTGAAGCTTAGAGGGTTTTCTTGGAAGCATGGCATCAACAACTTCGTCCAAAAGAGGACTCGTCATCACATCTCAGTGTCATGTGTTCCCGGATTTGCCTAAGAACACCACCTACACGCTTAAACGCGGACAACCAACGCCGCGCTTGCCTAGCCTACTCCGTCACCCCATCGCACTCATAAGAAGTACGGGAATATTAGCCCGTTTCCCATCGACTACGCGTTTCCGCCTCGCCTTAGGGGCCGACTAACCCTGTCTCGATTAACGTTGGACAGGAAACCTTGGTCTTCCGGCGTGGCGGTTTTTCACCGCCATTAACGTTACTCATGTCAGCATTCGCACTTCTGATACCTCCAGCATGCCTCACAGCACACCTTCAACGGCTTACAGAACGCTCCTCTACCGTTCAGAGGACAGACTACAGAAGTCAGATGACAGAATGGCTCGGCACTATTGCCAACTTTTATG
The DNA here is from genome assembly GCF_052983295.1 of Porticoccus sp. GXU_MW_L64. Classification (NCBI taxonomy): domain Bacteria; kingdom Pseudomonadati; phylum Pseudomonadota; class Gammaproteobacteria; order Cellvibrionales; family Porticoccaceae; genus Porticoccus; species Porticoccus sp. GXU_MW_L64. The sequence continues at coordinate 1,856 of NZ_JBRKJK010000031.1, forward strand.
CAAACCCGACAGCATCTTGGTTATTTCAAGATACTCGGCTCGCCATGCTTGCCATTGCTGTTCACTGATATATTCCAAATCAAAACAATATCGAATCCATACTCTAATTTCTTCGCTGCTACCAAGGGCAATCAAGATAAATCGCTTGAATTCAGCCTTGGAAACGTGCTGCTTTGCATAACCTTCTGCCAAATTAGCACAGATGGATTTGCTCGCACGTCGCAATTGCGAAGTAAGGTCGTACTGCTCGTCTTTGGGAAAGGTTTTGCTGACTCGATGAACTTCCAACGAGATTTTATAGGCCCGTTTAAACACCTCTAAATTCTCAAATCCAAGTTTCATTTCTGTCGTCTAACCTCTGTAGACTGTCCTCTGAACCCGTAGCTTCGGTTTACAGTTTGAGCCCCGATACATCTTCCGCGCAGGCCGACTCGACTAGTGAGCTATTACGCTTTCTTTAAAGGATGGCTGCTTCTAAGCCAACCTCCTAGCTGTCTGAGCCTTCCCACATCGTTTCCCACTTAACTGTAATTTGGGACCTTAGCTGACGGTCTGGGTTGTTTCCCTTTCCACGACGGACGTTAGCACCCGCCGTGTGTCTCCCGCGATTGCACTCCTCGGTATTCGGAGTTTGCATCGGTTTGGTAACCCGGGATGGGCCCCTAGCCGAAACAGTGCTCTACCCCCGAGGGTGAGACGCGAGGCGCTACCTAAATAGCTTTCGAGGAGAACCAGCTATCTCCCGGTTTGATTAGCCTTTCACTCCGATCCACAGCTCATCCCACCATTTTGCAACATAGTTGGGTTCGGGCCTCCAGTTGATGTTACTCAACCTTCACCCTGGCCATGGATAGATCACCGGGTTTCGGGTCTACTCCCAGCAACTACACGCCCTATTAAGACTCGGTTTCCCTACGGCTCCCCTATACGGTTAACCTCGCTACTGAAAGTAAGTCGCTGACCCATTATACAAAAGGTACGCGGTCACTCCGTCACTCAAAAGCTCTGCTTTTTCGTGACTCCGTTCAGAGGACAGAGAACAGTCAACAGAAGACAGATAAAATCCGCTTCTTTCACATTCTCAGCCTCACTTCACACACTGCAAAAAACACTCAAACTCTGACAGTGGCACAGATCATTCTGTCCTCTGTCTTCTGTCGACTGTCTTCTGCAGTGGGACGCAGTCACACAAGCGCAAAGCGCTTGAGTGACGAAGCTCCCACTGCTTGTACGCATACGGTTTCAGGTTCTATTTCACTCCCCTCACAGGGGTTCTTTTCGCCTTTCCCTCACGGTACTGGTTCACTATCGGTCAGTCAGGAGTATTTAGCCTTGGAGGATGGTCCCCCCATCTTCAGACAACATATCACGTGTGCCGTCCTACTTAATGCGTCGATGATCATTTTCGTGTACGGGGCTATCACCCTCTATCGCCGGACTTTCCAGACCGTTCCACTAATTCACATCGCTCGGCTAATCCCCGTTCGCTCGCCGCTACTGAGGGAATCTCAATTGATTTCTTTTCCTCCGGGTACTTAGATGTTTCAGTTCCCCGGGTTCGCCTCATACACCTATGGATTCAGTGCATGATACCCGGCTTACACCGGGTGGGTTTCCCCATTCGGACATCTCGGGATATAACGTTCGTTTGCCAACTCCCCCGAGCTTTTCGCAGGCTCCTACGTCCTTCATCGCCTCTGACTGCCAAGGCATCCACCGTATGCGCTTAGTCGCTTGACCATATAACTCAAGCCACTGTATTGCTTATAACGTTATTTTTTAGATCCGCTCGCTCTGCACCTTGCCGAAACAAGGTACCCAACCAGCCGTTCTAAAAAAACCGGACAATTCATGTAAAAAATACACGCCTTGAACTCTTTGATAAACAAGTCGGTCATCACAATCGACTTGCATCTATCAGACTTTACTTAAGAATCTACCTTGTTAAAGAACCGTGGCGTAAAAACCACTTATAAATAATCATTTCTCATAATCATTTATAAGTAGCAGCTACATTGAAGAAAGTTTTTCGATCAGTGAGCCATTTTGTGCAGATCAAGGCGGATTATCGCGACGCATAGTTCACTATGCGAGTGATGATCCAACGCCGAGCTGCGCAAAATGGTGGAGCTAAGCGGGATCGAACCGCTGACCTCCTGCGTGCAAGGCAGGCGCTCTCCCAGCTGAGCTATAGCCCCTTTTAAACTTGATCTTTTTCCGCCTGGCCGCGTTGCAATCGTCGCTCAGTCAGTCACATAGTGAACTATGCTCTTTCCTTCGCTCCTCTTGCGCCTTGCCAGCCGAAAAAATCTCGGCGTTTAAACCTGAGTAATTTTCGTCAGTTGGTGTTGTGTGAAAGCGTAGCGTGTTAACAACACGTGAGCTTTTGCACAGCGCCGACTGGCGGAAATTTGGTAGGCCTGGGCAGACTTGAACTGCCGACCTCACCCTTATCAGGGGTGCGCTCTAACCAGCTGAGCTACAGGCCTGTAGTGTCTTACTCTGATTAGAAACGGCCTGGGCAGACTTGAACTGCAAAAACCCTGACCTCACCCTACTCTTTATCAAGAACACGGGGTGCGCTCTAACCAGCTGAGCTACAACCTCATACCTCGAAGAGTTGGCAGGCCTGGGCAGACTTGAACTGCCGACCTCACCCACTTTCCTTAAGGTAAAGAGTGGGGCGCGCTCTAACCAGCTGAGCTACAAACATAAAAAAACTTCAAGCTCTCACTTGAAGCCTAAAGCCTATAGCTTTCTTTCTTCAACCACTCGATCAGGCAATGAGTGTGGACACTTACCAAAGCTCAACGCTTCGATTAAGGAGGTGATCCAGCCGCAGGTTCCCCTACGGCTACCTTGTTACGACTTCACCCCAGTCATGAACCACAAAGTGGTGACCGCCCTCCCGAAGGTTAAGCTAGCCACTTCTTTTGCAATCCACTCCCATGGTGTGACGGGCGGTGTGTACAAGGCCCGGGAACGTATTCACCGCGACATTCTGATTCGCGATTACTAGCGATTCCGACTTCATGGAGTCGAGTTGCAGACTCCAATCCGGACTACGAGATATTTTCTGGGATTCGCTTCACATCGCTGCTTCGCAACCCTCTGTATACCCCATTGTAGCACGTGTGTAGCCCAG
>NZ_JBRKJK010000032.1:0-4672 GCF_052983295.1 Porticoccus sp. GXU_MW_L64
TTAAAGAGTCTTGACGCATTTTGGAGAAAATCCAGTTATGGCACGAATACCGGCAGAGCAGATCGAGAAGCTAAAAAACGAGGTGTCATTGCTGAACCTGATCGAAAGCCAAGGCTATGAGCCAGTGAAGCAGGGCAAGGATTACGCGATCTGCTGCCCGTTCCACGAGGAGAAGACGGCCAGCCTGATAATCAGCCCATCCACCAACCTGTTTAATTGCTTTGGCTGTGGTGCCGCCGGTTCAGTCATTGACTGGGTGATGAAGACCCAGGGTGTCAGCTTCCGCCACGCTGTGGAAATTTTGCAATCCGATGCCTCTGTTTTAGCCGCTCCAGCCCAGCCGGTAAAACGCTCCGTGGCCAAGAAATTAGACTCTCTGCTATCAGAAGATGCCGAGGTGCAACCTCTGCTGCACCAGGTATTGGATTATTACCATCAAGCATTGAAGGAAAGCCCGGAGGCGTTGGCCTATCTGGAAAGCCGTGGATTGAATAACCCGGAACTGGTCGAGCGTTTTAAGCTGGGCTACGCCAACCGGACGCTGGGGTATCGATTGCCACCAAAGCGCACCAAGGCGGGGGATGCGTTGCGTGGCACGTTGCAGGAAATCGGTATTTATCGGTCATCCGGCCACGAGCATTTTAATGGGTCGTTCGTTGTGCCTGTGTTTAATGCCTCTGGTGATGTGGTGGAACTGTATGGCCGGAAAATACGGGACGATCTTCGTAAGGGGACGCCGAAACACCTGTATCTACCTGGCCCTCATGCGGGTGTGTGGAATGCGGAAGGTCTGGCCGATCAGAAAGAAGTGATCTTGTGTGAAGCCTTGATTGATGCGATGACGTTTTGGTGTGCGGGGTATCGGAATGTGACGGCCAGCTACGGCACACAGGGTTTTACGGACGATCACTTGGCGTTGTTTAAACAGTGCGATATCGAGCGCGTGTTGATTGCTTACGACCGGGATGAGGCCGGAAATACGGCTGCTGAAAATCTGGCTGTTCGACTGCAAAAAGAAGGCTTTGCCTGTTATCGCCTGAACTTCCCAAAAAGTGCTGACGCGAATAGTTACGCGCTTGAAGTCACCCCCGCCAGTAAAAGCCTGGGAGTTGTAATCCGTTCGGCGCAGTGGCTTGGAGAGGGGGAGGAGCCTTCTTCATTAGCTGCTGAATCCACTGTTGTTGAATCCGAACCTTTGCCACCAGCGGCGGCTGTTCCTGACGCGCCTGGTGTGTCTGTTGATGCTGACATCTCCGACAAGGAAATCCACCTTGCCTTTGGTGATCGCAAGTATCGGGTGCGTGGCCTTGAGAAGAACAAAAACTACGAAGTGTTAAAGGTCAATGTGCTGGCCAGTAACGAATCAGGGCTTCATGTGGATAGCTTTGATCTGTACTCGGCCAGGCATCGGCAGGGGTTTATCAAGGTGGCGGCGCTGGAGTTGTCGGTGGAGGAAAGCACGTTAAAAGCCGACCTGGGCAAGGTGTTGTTAAAGCTGGAGGAATTGCAGGAACAGTTGATTGGTGGTGTCAGTGATGAGAAGGCTGTTAGCCATACCCTGAGTGAAGCTGAACAAACCGAGGCCCTGGAGTTGTTGCGTGATCCTGAACTGCTTAATCGCATCCTCACCGACTTTAGCCGCTGTGGTGTGGTGGGTGAGGAAGTGAACAAGCTGGTGGGCTATCTGGCGGCGGGGAGTCGCAAATTAGATAAACCACTGGCGGTGATAATCCAGAGTACCAGTGCCGCTGGTAAAAGCTCATTGATGGATGCGGTGTTAAATCTGATGCCGGAGGATGAACGGGTGCAGTACTCGGCCATGACAGGGCAATCCTTGTTCTATATGGGCGAGACCAATTTAAAACACAAGATACTGGCGATTGCGGAGGAAGAAGGGGCCAGCAATGCTAGTTACGCCCTCAAGCTGTTGCAATCGGAGGGGGAGATCACTATTGCCAGCACCGGGAAAGATGATGACACCGGAGAGCTGGTAACAAGGGAGTATCGCGTTGAAGGGCCAGTGATGTTGTTCCTGACCACTACCGCCATTGATATCGACGAGGAGCTGTTAAATCGTTGTTTGGTGTTGACGGTGAATGAATCCAGGGAACAGACTCGGGCCATCCACGAAGCGCAACGTCGGAGGCGGACTCTTGAGGGCTTGCAGGCCAAATTAGAGAAAGATCGTTTGGTTGCTCTTCATCGCAATGCCCAGCGCCTGTTACGGCCGCTGGCGGTTATCAATCCCTACGCCGATCAGCTGACCTTCCTCGATGACAAAACCCGTACCCGCCGAGACCATGAAAAATACCTGACACTGATCGACAGTATTGCTTTGCTGCACCAGTACCAGAGAGAAGTAAAAACTATTAACCACGCTGGCAAGGATCTGGAGTATGTGGAGGTGCAGCTGAGTGATATCGAAACCGCCAATCGGCTGGCCCATGAAGTGCTTGGGCGCACCCTGGATGAGCTGCCGGCCCAGACTCGAAAGCTGTTGCGGTTGATCCAGGGAATGGTGCGAGAGGCTTGCCAGGCGGACAGTATTGAACAGCGTGATTATCGATTTAGCCGCCGGGATGTTCGGGAATACACCAGTTGGGGCAACACCCAATTAAAAGTGCATCTGAGTCGGCTGGAGGAAATGGAATATCTGTTAAGCCATCGAGGAAAGCGTGGGCAGTCTTACGAATACGAATTGCTGTTTGATGGCAGTGAGAGCGATCAACCACAGGTAATGGGTTTAATTGATACCCAAAAACTCCAGTACGACAGAAAGAAGTCGGGGGTAAATCAAGAGAAGTCGCCCCGTGGTCGGCCCCAAGTCGGGGGGCGGTCGGAGTCGGTAAAGTCGCTACAGCCCAGTAATGGCAATGGTTTTAGTGAAAGTAGTCGGGTTGGCGTCGAAAACACTACTACGTTGAAAAACAACAGCCGGTCGTACCGTAGTTGCACAACCCCATTAGCTGCTCAGGCTGCGGGTCAGTGAAATGGCCGACGAACCAGCCGACCCGGAGAGCTTTGCCAACCACCTGAACCGCTATTTTGTTAGCTGCCGAGCCCAGGGTTATACCGAGACGACAATCAAGACTTGGACAGCGAATCTGCGCTTGTTTACGGAGTGGTGTTCAGATCGAGGGCTGACCCAGCCCAAGCAAATCACTTACCCCATCCTTAGTCGCTATCAACGCTACCTGGTGTACTACCGGCGGAGTAATGGCGAGCCTATCTCGACCCATACCCAGGGTGTAAGACTCAGTGCTATAAAGGGCTTTTTTAAATGGCTGACCCGCGAGCGTTATATCCTCTACAACCCAGCCAGTGAGTTGCAGTTACCAAAGAAACAGCGGCGGCTGCCGAAAGCGATACTGACGGAGCAGGAGATTGATAGCATCCTGGATCTGCCGGATATTAACGATCCCTATGGCTTGAGAGACCGAGCGATCCTGGAGGTGTTGTACTCCACCGGAATACGGCGGATGGAGCTGGTGAACCTGACCGTGCAGAGTATCGATCAGGCACGAGGCATCGTGTTTGTGGAGCAGGGCAAGGGTCAGAAAGATCGCGTGGTGCCCATTGGTGACAGGGCGTTGGATTGGGTCAAGCGGTATATGGCCGGTGTCAGACCCGAACTGGTGGCCGGAGAAGATGACTGGACGCTGTTCCTGACCCAGTACGGTGAGCGGTTCTCGAATGAGGGCATATCGCGACGAGTCAAAAAATACATTGATCGAGCCAATCTCAATAAAACTGGCAGTTGCCATCTGTTCCGACACGCGATGGCAACCCATATGCTGGAGAATGGTGCGGACATTAGATATATCCAGGAGATATTGGGGCACAGCAAGTTGGAGACCACGCAGATCTATACCCAGGTGTCGATCCTGAAATTGAAGGAAATCCATAAAGCGACCCATCCGGCGAAGGTGGAAGGGCGGGAGAGTGAGTAGCGAGTGGAAGGATGGCAGAGACGATAAGGCAGCCGCTGGTCACATCAAGCCCTGCCATCCGCTGTGCAAAAACGGCAAAGCGGTTGCCAGGGCTACATGCGTCCAGCGGCATTTATCCATTTACCAACCCCCGCGCTTCCAGGCGCCAGCGCCTTGCAGGGCGCGCCCCAGGCGTGGGGCTTCACCGCCCCAGCAGCACTTAACATAATGCTGAAATTATGCGCAGTGGGTTATGTCGTGCGCCGGGCAGGGCCATCCCAATAGCCAGCAATGTAAGGCCGGCACACCACACAACCCACTGTCCGCTGCGCCGCATAATTTGCATTATGTGTAAATGCCGCTGTGGCTTTAAAGGTGCGGCAAGCCGCCAAAGGCACTCTCTATAACCGTTGTCTCAAGTCCTCTGCGTTACGCGCGGAATCAGTCAATCACATTGCCCACCCTCCAGCGCCGCGCGTGGGCACCTGCGGTGCAGGCCGCTAAAAAGCCAGCGGCCTGCATCCTCGCCGCCTTCGCTAAACCCCTATCCTTTTTTAGCTGCTAAACAGGGGCGCTGCCGCGCCCCTGCAACACCACTAAAAACAGCGGCTAAGGAAAAAAGTGCGTCTGGGGATTTTTTGGGGTATGGTCGTAAAGCCTTCGCGCGATTGCTCTTTAACACCTTGATGCCTCTGGGGAAAACCGCCTTCGCCTACGACAAGTGCGTCGGGGTCATTAAATGG
>NZ_JBRKJK010000033.1:0-3341 GCF_052983295.1 Porticoccus sp. GXU_MW_L64
CCACGTCTATCACTCCTGGTTACTCCTGCTTCGGATGAAGTCAGGAAGGGGTTATACGTGGGTCAAAATTCGATGCAAATATGGGGGGTTAGTGGGTCAATTTTGGATGCAATCTAACAGTATTCTTAAGTGCCGTACCCAATACCCAAAATACCGCCAATATCAAACGACGCATGCAGGGTTTTCTGAAAAACCAAACCCATTCCACATCTGACGGGCAGTTTATGGACTTGCTGGCACGCTGTGCACCGGCACTGAATACACCTCATCAAGTGCGTTATCTGCGTTTTGACCAACAGCAAGGGACACTGCAACTGGAAGTGCAGAGCAACAGCAATGAGAGCATCAGCCAATTGCGCCAGGCATTGGAAAAAGCCGAACTGAACGCGAAAGTCTTATCCAGTAACAGCAACGACGCCGGGGTACTGGTGAGAATGCAGGTATCGGAGAGCTAATGGATGAATAGCACAAATTTACGGGAACGTTACCAGCAGCTTGATGATAGAGATCAGCTTGCCTTAAAAATACTGGCTGTTTTTTTTGGGGTGTTGATTTTGGTTTATGGCTTGGCAATGCCTGCCTACCACTATTATCAAGATGGCAAAGACCGAGTTGTTGAACAGCAGGCATTATTGCAATGGGTAGAACAACACGCACCGCAAGTCCGGCAACTGGCTGCTGCGCCCAAGAAAACGTCCACAGACAAACCCATTATGGAATCCACTACCAGTGCGGCCAAATCTGTTCAAGTAGCGATCAACCGACTACAGCCGGAAGGCGAAAGCTTAAGAGCCTGGATGACGCAGGTGCCGTTTGAGAAAGCCATTCAACTGTTTTCGTTGTTGGAGGAACAATACCAGATACATATTCAGCACATTACTATTGAGAAAACCAGCAAGCCGGGGCTGGTGAATATTCAGTGTGTGTTGCAAAAATCCTGATTCACTATATGTCCGCTACAGCTAAATCATTGACCCCCCATGCCTGTCAACCGAGGAGCACCGCCGCTTGCGGCGAGAACTCATTGACAGGCAATCAAAAAAACAACCTATCAATGAGTGCCTGCCAACAGGCACCCTGCCTACCGGCGAGGTTAGGGTAAGCCTTGCGGCTAGGGGCAAAGCCCCTAATGAGCCATTCATTATTTTTATTCCTTTCTGTACTCAACTCACATCATTAAATACATCTAACTGCCATTCCTAGCCGCGTCACTGCTCCATCTTTTCGGAGTAGTGACGCGGCGGCAACGTCGCGCAAATACTGAGCTAGAGGTATCTTTCCTAAAGTGACGAAGGGATTATCCCGGTATTTTTACCCTCAACAACCATAATGGATTCCAGGTTTCCACTGGCTGTATTTGTTGGAAATAGAACCCCAGTTTTTACGTGTGACTACTGCACTCTCAGTAGCAAACCGCCTTTCGAGGCTTTTGGTTGCAACGGCTCACCAGAGCAAAAGCGCCACTCACTCGTGGTACAAGCCTTTGAAGGCACTACGCCCACACAGGAGGAAAACAGCAATATCGAGTACAAACGGTTGAATAGGTTGAACGACTCTGGCGACAAGTCCCATCTTGGGGATAACGACAGAAGGTAATCATCCATATTCAGGTTTTAGGGAGTGGTGTCCCTCAGTCAACGGCGCATGGATTGTCTATTGCGCACTTTGCGGCTCATTACCGCACTGGACTATTAACACTCACCGAATGATTGAACACCGCGCTGGTATTGTGCGTTACCGATCCTCTCCTAACCGCCCCGGACAAGACGTTTGCCAGGGGCAAGCAAAAGCCAGACAAAAGAACCTGACCTCAACCATGACCGTTGTACTGAACCGCTGCTTGTGGGCATCTGTCCGTTACTGAATGGTTACAACCGTTAGTAACGGACGACCCCACCGTTACTGAATTCATGCAACCGTTAGTAACGGTCGTTGCTATCGGATAACGGTCAATCAATGCCGAAAAACAACGGCAAAACCACCATCGCCTTTTTGGCCGGATATTCAATGGAATACGCAATTAGTGATTGATCACTGATTGGCCCAAGACCGTTAGTAACGGACGTTTTTTCAAGTATCTGGCCAATTCTCCTAAACTTTCCAAAGCCAACGAATGCGAATCACTGGCCTGGTTTCCGACAGCCATCAAAATCCGGTATCCAACAGAGCGCTGGATACCACACGATGCAGAAACTGAATTACGAACTTAAACAACTGTGTAAAACCAACCGGGACGGCAGCCACAGTACCCGCTCAACTCGTGAAGCCAATCTCCAAAAGATGGCCAATGATTTACACAAGCTGGGTTTTAGAGGCATGAGGGCCCGCTCCTTAAAACAAAAGCATGTGGATGCCCTGGTCAAACAGTACCAGCAAGAAGGCATCAATCCCCGCACTCTGAAAAACCGTTTATCTTATTTGCGCTGGTGGGCCGACAAGATAGGTCGTCCCCAGGTCGTGGCCCGTTCAAACAGCCACTACGACATACAGCCTATTCAATACAAAGCCGTGGAATCCAAGGCACAAAATCTTGACCAGCAACAGTTGAATCGCATTGACGACCCGCACATTAAAATCAGCCTTGAGCTACAGGCGACGTTTGGCCTGCGTCGGGAAGAAAGCATCAAATTTATACCCAGCTACGCTGATCAGCAGGATCACATCATACTCAAAGCTACTTGGTGCAAAGGGGGTAAAGCCAGAATCATCCCTATTGAAAACCACCAGCAAAGGGACGTATTGAACCGCGCTCATCAGCTGGCGGGTAACGGCTCGTTGATTCCTCGGCATTTATCTTACGTCCAGCAAATGCGGCGCTACGAAAAGCAAACCGCCAAGGCAGGCTTTCACAAGCTGCACGGCCTGCGTCATGCCTACGCCCAAGCAAAGTACCTGGAACTGACCGGCTGGCCCGCTCCGGTCTGTGGTGGCCCGACAAAGCAGCAACTGACTACTGAACAGCGGGAAATCGACAGGCAGGCGCGGCTTGCTGTCTCTAAACTGCTGGGCCATGAAAGAGAGCAGATTACTCAAAATTATCTGTCTTAGGGATAAACAGGAAAAGACGAAGAAAAGGTTATTCGCTCTAAGGGCTTCGCCCTGGCCGCTGGGCCATCCCACCCTCGCCGGGAGCAGGGTTGCAGCGCACTGCAACCCATACACAAGGGTATCAAAACCACCCGGTTCAATGACTACTCGCCGCAAGCGGCTGTGTTCCTCATTGAGTGCGACACGAAGTCGTGTATTTAGAGTTGTCACCACGGAATGGTTTAAGTCGGTGACCACCCATACTGCTGGATGAATCTACGGGCATGAATAAAGAGCTGCCCGGACAAGGCTCC
>NZ_JBRKJK010000034.1:0-2888 GCF_052983295.1 Porticoccus sp. GXU_MW_L64
ACATCAACGAGAGGAGAAAAAAGCTGGTAAGAGAAAAACCAACTAGGCCATAATCTGGCCTTCCAGGTGGGTCAATTTTAGATGCAAAACCTGGGTCAAATTTGGGTGCAATTTAACAGCTAGCTCACTGCAAGGAGTTGTTCGCTCTGATGCGGCTTCTTCAGTGTCTGGTCCTCATGCGGCTACTCGCGTAGATGGCAGCGATTATCGTTATGATGCTAATGGCAACAATGTAAGCGGAGGTGGTAGATCAACGACATATAGTACTTTTGATAAACCGGTACGTATTGAGAAAGATGGGCATATCACGGAGTTTGCCTACGGACCAGATCGTAACCGTTATCGCCGAGTTGATACTGAATCAAGTGGGGTTGTGCGCACTACCCATTATGTTGGGAATGTTGAATTTACAGAAAATAGCTCTAGCAACACTACAGAGATCAAACGTTATATTGGTGATGTGGCTATAGTCACTTTAAAAGTAAATTCTGTACAAGGACTTTTTGGTGAAGAAATCCATTATCGTCATTATGATCATTTAGGCAGCCTTGACCTGGTGACGGATGGTGATGGGAATATTGTAGACCAGTTATCTTTCGACCCTTGGGGTAAACGCCGTCAGGTAAATGACTGGGCTGCACTTTCACCGACAGCTTTGACAGCCTTCACAAGCCCTTCTACTCTTACCACTATGAATGTCGCCGGTTTGCGTCAGCGTTTGACGCGCGGCTTTACAGGTCATGAGATGTTGGATGAGGTTGGTATCATTCACATGAATGGGCGTATTTATGACCCCCATTTGGCCAGGTTTGTTCAGGCGGATCCGATCATTCAAGACCCGTTTAACACTCAAAGTTTGAATAGATATAGCTACCTTTGGAATAACCCTCTCAATGGGACAGATCCAAGTGGGTTTGAAGGAGAAAGCATTGAAGTTATAGACCTCATTAATGCCCAACATTCTGCAGACATTTTAGGTATTGAACTTCCAACTCTCGAACACTTAGTGATTTACGCAGAGGAACTTGAAGTTGTTCGCGAAGAAGCTGGCTTTTCTTCTGAGTCTACATCGGATTTCAGTCGAATATATCAAGATGGTGACCCTGAAGGTCAGGAACGCTTGATAAGAAAGCTGAAAACTGAGGATGTGGCTACAATTGGAAACGCTTCTACCCAGCTCATGGGTTCTGGTCCTTTAGCGGGAGAAACTTTCAGATTCACAAAAGCTTTAGCTGGGTCATTTACAAAAGCTTATCAAGATTCCTTGCGAAAAACTTTACTTTCGAGGATGACTGAACGGCTCAAGGAAAAAGTAAGACCGAATAGAAGTGCAGAAGACTTTGCTGGAATGGCAGATAATGAAGCTTCGGGATTCTTCTCACCGTTTCGTAGGGTTGTGCCTACAAATGATAAGGATGCAGCAGCACAAGCTTTTGCAAGAAAGCATGATGGACAGGCGAGCGTTAAAATTGAAGGATTTGGCAATAGAGAATTCGATATGGTTAGTGAGAGATTTGTCGGGCAGGCTTTTGGTCCTAGGACTCAAGGTAATGCTCCGGCATTTCAAATTAGCCCCAAGAATTTCTTAAGCAAGTCTAGGCGTGCTCAAATTCGAGCTACCTTAGAGGCTGCTAAAACTACACAGCGCCAAGCTTTGTTCGAGTTTAGTGGGGGGCATCCCCATCAAGATGTGATGGATTTTATTGTCAGGAATGCTAAACGGTTAAATGCAGACGTCAATATCAGTTCATTTGACTGAGGTGAAATATGAGAGAGTATTCAGCGTATCTTATTTTTAAAGGTGTTGATGAAAATAGGTTGTTAAAGATTGGTGCTTTGGCAAGAAAGAGTGCTATCGAGGTAGATTTTGGTGAAAACTTCCTAGAGTTTGAGTTTTCAGGAAGGGATACAGACAAGCAAATAGTGAAGTACTGTGTGTCTCTGGCAGAAATATTGGGAGATGCTGAAGGTGAGATTGTCTGTGAAATTATTAACGATGAGGGAGATAATGAGTTTGAGTTCTATCGAATAAAGAACAATAAGCTTATTCGTCAGTTAGGTAGGATTGTTAGAAATTATGAAGAGGTAGTAACAATGAAGTAGTAGGCTGGATCAATTTGTAGGTCGCTGGGACGGCAAATACTCACAGATTAGGCGTACCCTCTGTAGAATTGAGCGCCCTGTGTGCGTAACGCGGGAGCTCAAGGCAAAACTACACCCACACTCGTAGAGGAAGCTGCCACGATAATGCTGTGGCTGAAAGCTTTTTCCAACTGCTAAAAATAGAGCGGGTAAAGCGTAAAATCTACGCGACTCTGATTCAAAATCGATTTTTTATGTGGTCGAAAATAAACGTAATAAGTCTGCGCGTGGATGAATGAGACTTTTGTTATTGGTTAGGAGTGTAGCGATTTTCAAATGACGATCTGTAAAATGCTGTATTGATCGTGTAGCGATGGCACAGTCATAGAATCCGGGCTATTTTTGTTGAAGTAGGCACTGAATATTCACAATTCCGGGCTTGACCGTCTTTTCAACGGTAATTTGTTGAATATTTACACTATGCTTTTCAGCTAATGTCGCAAATAGCCTCATGGATTTATCAAATGATACCTGCGTAAACCAGACGCGCAGGTTGTCTCCTTCTGGTTGTAACCGATTAATGTCCAGGGCCATAGTCTTGGCAGCGCCGGTGGTGGATTCCATCAGTGGTTTATCCGACACGTTTGTTTCAGGAACCGCTGCCAGTTGCTGAATTTGAGGTGCATGACTGTTAGATTGCATCCAAAATTGACCCACTAACCCCCCATATTTGCATCGAATTTTGACCCACGTATAACCCCTTCCTGACTTCATCCGAAGCAGGAGTAACCAGGAGTGATAGACGT
>NZ_JBRKJK010000035.1:0-2409 GCF_052983295.1 Porticoccus sp. GXU_MW_L64
GAGGGCATCATGGCGGAGATGGTCAGCCGGTTTGAGCTGCCGCCGCACAGCCTGGTTGGGCTGGGGCAGGTGCTTTCGATTATCAAACAGCGGCAGCAACGGCTGAGGGAGCGGCTGATTCAGATGGGCGGGTAATCCCCTGCCAGCAACCGACCAAAAATAACGCCCCGGCAGATCAATGGCGGGGCGTTGGGTGGGGTTTCTCAGCTATAAATCAGGAGGGATTTTCAATAGATCTCCCACCTTTTCGCAAATCATTAATTATCACAGGAAGTACCTTCCATGCTTTTACCAGCACACAAAACTCCTCTGTACTCTCAAAGCTCTTTACGTCATCAAAATTATTTGGAAGCATAGATAAAAAGCCAACAGATAAATTAACAGTTTCACCGGATGAAGCCACCCTAACAGACACGCTCAATGCCCCAATAAACTCATTTTCGAGTTCTATAAAATCCAACTGAAGTAAAAAAGTCACTTCTAAAATTTCACCATCAACTATCTGAACACGAACTAAAAGTTTATCCCCTTCTGTTTCATAAGACATAAATCGCTCAAAAGGCACACCTAAAAATATTTCACTAACTACAAAACCCCAGATAGAGTCAAAATTCTGGCCAATTAACGCATGCTTCAATTCAGAGGTAACACAACCAAGAGACCGAGATAGCTCCTTAGCTCTTCGTTCAGCAAACTGTTCATCTCTAGCCTTACTCGCGGTGCCTTTCTTATCATATAGAAGTTCCCTCAAACAGGGATCTAATTGGAACTTATATGTTTCATCCCATACATTTAATCTAGACAGTTTTCCATATCGACTTTTACGGTCTTTGCTCAAGGCCATCAAAAATTTCGAATTAAATTTATAACCATCAACAGTGAGAACCGACAGAGGCTTTTCTGAAAGAAAAACCTCTTTTGCATACTCTTTCAAATACTCCTTATGGATAAATAACTGCTCTTCTGAGCAAATAGCATTCATTATGTCTTCGTTCACGAAGCAAGAATGAACACCACAGCTTTCTATAAACTCCCAGTAGTAAGGGATTTTAGGGATACACACCCCAATCATCCTGTCTCTCGTTATCAAGTCGAGTCCTCAATTTACATGTGCTGACAACCTGGAGAACTTGGATCAAGCAAGCATTGTGGGATCCTCATTGGAGAGGGATAAAATGCCTCTGCTGCACCAGCAAGCCCCATCTTACTAGCAAACCAAAACCTCCTCTTCTGAGCAGCGCTGAATGAATTGAAGCGATCAATCCTTCTCACAAGGATTCTAATATTCGGATTGTTCGATGTGCGCACTCTATTCACAAAAGCTTTTGCTTCAGACTTCGTCATTCTTGATAGATCTATATCATTTTCTGCCGCAAATGCCGCCAGCTCTTGCCTCACTGCAAGGTTGTATTTCTTGTGCGTCTTGTCCCACTGGTGAACCTCTCTGGGAAGTTTTTCTCCACTTACCGACTGCCCAAATACAGACCTAGCATCATCTGAAACGTCTAAATCATTGAGGGAGCCGCCTGGGACCCAATGATGCCCTTTACCAGAAGTGCCTTTTGCAAAACGCTTTCTATGCTCTGCTGCACTTAGCTCTGCATTAAACAAATGGGCAATAGCAGCAGTAGCCGCCCCATTACCAAACTTCCCTCCTGTTAACTCAGATATTGTGCCGCCAACAATCGCAGCCACTGTCGTACGACCTATAACCGCTGCAGTACTCCCGTCGCTATAATCAAATCCTATATAACTCGTAAATGCCTTAGTTAAGCCAGCACTTACGAACCCGTGACCAAATTTTCCGCCTTGTAATTCAGAAAACACTCCGCCAGCCACAGCATGAGCAAATATCCGCTCTGGTGCGCTTAAATCTGCACCACCTATCTGCGAGAACACGTACGATTGCGCAAATGAGATTGCCCCTGCTTTGACGCCATCAAGCAAGCTGCCTCCATTCGCATAGGTAACAGCTTCACTGTATGCCGCGACAGCACTTGCACCGCCATAATAGGCAATCACAATAGTCACAACCGCATTGAGTATCGGTTTACTAGAGATGTATTGCAGTGCTGGCTGAATAACATTTTTGCCGATCCAGCTGCTCTGTATGGTTTTTTTCAGGATATAGCTACTGAGTAACTGGCCTACAAAATATCCACTTGGATCAGTTGCATTTAAAGGATTGTTCCAGACATAACTGTACCGATTCAGACTCTGCGTCATCATCGGGTCTTGTATGAATGGGTCGGCCTGAAGGAACCTGGCAATCTTCGGATCGTAAATGCGACCATTTAATGACCCCGACGCACTTGTCGTAGGCGAAGGCGGTTTTCCCCAGAGGCATCAAGGTGTTAAAGAGCAATCGCGCGAAGGCTTTACGACCATACCCCAAAAAATCCCCAGACG
>NZ_JBRKJK010000036.1:0-2386 GCF_052983295.1 Porticoccus sp. GXU_MW_L64
GTAAGCGTCCGGCCAACACATCTACCGATCCGGTGTTGATCCGATAATGATGGTGTCCACCTATTATTAAGTGGACACCTATTATGGATACATTAAGCGGCACCTCACTCTCATTCCCGGCCTCAACCAATAGCAAGCGTCGCCGGCGCTTTACACCAGAGTTTCGAGCGAAGGTTGTGGCACTGTGCAAACAACCTGATGCTTCTGTGGCAGGCATTGCTCGCCAGCACGGTCTGAATGCCAATCTGGTGCACAAGTGGATACGGGGCGCAGACAAATCATCCAGTGCTGCATCAAGCTCATCGGCAGACTTCTTACCAATCCCGGTATCTGCACCTGCTGCCGATCAGTGTGTCCGCATTGAGATGGGTAACCTGTCGATTCATTGGCCAATAGCACACATCCATCAGGCCGTGCCTTGGCTCAAGGCGCTGCAATCATGATCCGTATCGATCGTATCTGGCTGGCCACCGAACCACTGGATATGCGCGCGGGGCCAGACACCTGTCTGGCTCGAGTGATCAAGGTGTTTGGTGTGGCAGGGCCGCACCAAGCGTATGTGTTTTTAAACAAACGCGCCAATCGTATGAAGGTTCTGGTTCATGACGGCTTCGGTCTGTGGTTGGCGGCGCGTCGCTTGCACAGAGGGCGTTTTGTGCCAGCCCGCACTTGGCAACAGCACCCACTGGAGCTAAGTGCCGAACAGCTGCAAGCACTGGTAGTTGGCTTGCCCTGGCATCAGGTAGATTCCAATCAGGGCATCGCTGTTCTCTGATACCACCCATTGCCCTGCGTCTTATGCAATAACCGGATCTGGTACTCGTCAAGCGGTTCGTGTTCAGGCACAGTGGCACTCATGACCCACACGCCGAACCTCAATGCCCTCTCCAAAGACCAGCTTCGCGCCTTGGTACTGCAGATGCAGGTTGAGGCGCGACAGATACAGACTGAGTCTCAGCAAAAAGACCAAACCATCCAGACCATCTCGTTGGAAAACAGCAAGCTCAAGCACGAGATGGCAATCCTCAAACGACACAAGTTTGCCCGCACCAGTGAAACGTTGAATCCGCAACAACGCAGTTTGCTGGACGAGCTGGTCAATGAAGACATTGCGGCCATCGAAGAGCAGCTGGCCCGGCACGAACAACAGTTGCAGCCCAAGGCACCGGAAAAACGTCACCCCAAACGGGCGCCGTTGCCCCCTGAGTTGCCACGAACCACTATCAAGCATGAGCCGACGAACACGCAGTGCGACTGTGGTTGCCAGCTCAAACGTATTGGTGAGGACGTAAGCGAAAAGCTCGATTACATCCCCGGTACCTTTACGGTTGAGCGCCACGTTCGCGGCAAGTGGGTGTGTGACGCCTGCGAAACCTTAACCCAGGCACCCGTGCCACCGCAGGTAATCGACAAAGGCATCCCCACTTCTGGTTTGCTGGCACAGGTGTTGGTTGCCAAGTACAGCGACCATCTACCGCTGTATCGACAGGAAAAAATCTTTGCGCGGGCCGGTGTCGACATTGCTCGTTCTACACTGGCGGACTGGGTGGGCCGTTGTGGCGTGGCACTGCAGCCTCTGGTGGATGCCATGCGCGGTGCATTGCATCAAGAGCCGGTACTGCATGCGGATGAAACCCCGGTAGCGATGCTAACTCCGGGCAAGAAGAAAACCCATAAAGCTTACGTCTGGGCTTATACCAGTACATCCTTCTCAACACTCAATGCCGTGGTCTACGACTTTGCTCCGAATCGCTCGGGAGAGCACGCCCGTAAGTTCCTGCAAACCTGGCAAGGCAAGCTGGTCTGTGATGACTACAGTGGCTATAAAGCCAGCTTCCGAGACAACGTCACAGAGATTGGCTGCATGGCCCACGCTCGACGCAAGTTCTTTGACTTGCACGCGGCCAATCAAAGCACTTTGGCGGAGTATGCCTTAGAGCAGATTGGCCTTCTCTACCAAATAGAAAAACAGGTCAAGCAGCAGAGCAATAAAAAGCGTCAGCGCGTTCGAAAAGAGCAATCACAGCCAATACTGGATGGTTTGCATCAGTGGATGATATTGCAGCGCCAGAAAGTACCCGATGGTTCGGGAATAGCCAGAGCTATCGATTACAGCCTTAAACGATGGGAAGCATTAACTCGCTATTGCGAAGATGGAGCAGTGCCTATCGACAACAATCGGGTGGAAAATCAGATCCGGCCTTGGGCGCTGGGTCGAAACAACTGGCTGTTCGCGGGTTCACTTCGCAGTGGCCAGCGTGCTGCCAATGTGATGAGTCTGATCCAGTCGGCCAAACTCAATGGCCATGATCCGTATGCGTATCTGAAAGATGTGTTGGAGAGACTGCCGACACAGAAGAACAACCAACTTGAAGAATTGCTGCCG
>NZ_JBRKJK010000037.1:0-2202 GCF_052983295.1 Porticoccus sp. GXU_MW_L64
GAGTGCGACACGAAGTCGTGTATTTAGAGTTGTCACCACGGAATGGTTTAAGTCGGTGACCACCCATACTGCTGGATGAATCTACGGGCATGAATAAAGAGCTGCCCGGACAAGGCTCCTAAGCACACAGTGTGTGCGGGGTGCAAACCGTGAGGGGCGCACCTTCCTGGTAACCACATAACCGGGTGAGGGCTTGATAGTTGGTAAGGTGAACATATGTGAATCTGCGATAAAGATCGTGAGGAACAACAAGCGAAAGTGGTTGTAACGCTTGGCCCAAACGGGCAAGGAAATCGGAAAGGCCATTTCAAGGTGGCACTTCGCAGTCAACAGTATTTCCCGGTCCTGAGCAGGCACCTAACCCAACATACTCTATACACGGAACGTGGGAACCTCGTATCGCTCCCCATTGGGGAAAGCAACCCGCAAGGGAAGCTGATGGCGGTGCGGGAATAGGATGTCGGAAAAAGCGAATGCTGTGCTGTAACGGTGCAGATACGGGTTTCAACGTTACCCGGCACGAAAGTGAGCCCACGTCCGACGGGTCTTTCTTTGCAAGATAGTTTGGAGAACCGATTTTATGAGGGAATGCAAATGACAGCGTCGGATTTATCCGTGACTGGTGCGCCCTCTGCGCGTTTAGCTTGGGATGCCATTAACTGGCAACCCTTGGAACAGCGCGTCAAACGGCTGCAAGTGCGTATTGCAAAGGCGACAAGGGAAGGAAGGCACGGCAAGGTTAAATCCTTGCAATGGCTTCTGACCCACTCGTTAGCTGCCAAGTTACTGGCTGTGAAACGAGTGACGGAAAACCGAGGCGCCAGAACGGCTGGCGTTGATGGTGTGACATGGACGACTGCAAAGCAGAAAGCCCAAGCAGCTCTGGCAATCAATCGCCGGGGCTATCGGGCACAGCCGTTGAGACGCATTTATATTCCCAAGCGCAATGGCAAACAACGGCCACTGGGTATACCGACGATGACTGACCGGGCAATGCAGGCGCTTCATCTGCTTGCCCTGGAACCCGTCTCGGAAACCTTGGCTGATGCCAACGCTTATGGGTTCAGGCCCAAGCGCAGTGCTGCCGACGCTATTGAGCAATGCTTTATTGCACTGTCGCGTAAACACTCATCCAGATGGGTGTTGGAAGGGGATATAAAAGCGTGCTTCGACAAGATTGGGCATGACTGGCTTTTGGCCAATATACCCATGGACTCGAAGATACTGCGGCAGTGGCTGAAATCGGGCTACATGGAAGAAAACGTTTACCACCGAACAGAGGAAGGCACACCACAAGGGGGGATTATCTCTCCTGCTCTGATGGTGCTCACACTTCGGGGATTAGAGGCTGCGGTTGCCAAAGTCACCGGACGTGGGAGCAAAGTGCACGTGGTGTCTTACGCGGATGACTTTGTCATAACCGGAATCTCGCGAGAGATACTGGAAAACAAAGTGAAACCTGCGGTTATAGACTTCCTCAAGGTGCGCGGCCTTGAGCTGTCAGAAGAGAAAACCTTAATCACGCACATTGATAAAGGGTTCGACTTTCTGGGTTTCAACGTACGCAAGTACAACGGGAAGCTATTGATAAAGCCTGCCAAGCAAAATCTACACGGCATGCTGAATCATATCCGGGAAACTATCAAGACGCGAAGGGCGGCAAAAACAGGTGATTTGATTCGAGAACTCAACCCAAAGATACAAGGGTGGGCGAATTACTATCGCCATGTTGCTGCCAAGAGAGCGTTTAGCTATATGGATCACCACATCGCTGTAACGTTGTGGGAATGGGCGAAACGCAGACACCGGAAAAAGCGTGTGCACTGGATTAGACAGCGGTATTACACCAGTCGCAGGCTTGACCAGTGGGTGTTTCAAGGCGTAGTACCAGACAGTCAACTCGGGTCGCGACCCGTTGCACTGGCAAAGGCTGCCCATACTCCTATTAAACGGCACATTAAAATAGTAGGGGCTGCTACACCCTATGACCCCAGTTACAAAGACTACTTCTCTGACCGAGAAGCTCGTCGGCGTAACAGCAAGGTTCATTGGCGTTATCGAGTCCCAGTATTTTAATGATCGGATCGGTCTTGTTGCCGGGTTGATTACTCGGCCTTTGAAAGGCTTGAGCCGTATGCAGGGAAACTTGCACGTACGGTTCTTAGGGGAGCCGGCAGTAGCAATACTGTCGGCTTACCCGAC
>NZ_JBRKJK010000038.1:0-2152 GCF_052983295.1 Porticoccus sp. GXU_MW_L64
TCACGATGATATCCAGAGTATTTATTTGCTATATAAAGAACCGACTTGGGCGCCCTGAACCGGGCTTGTTCAACAACAGGATAAGTCGCGGCAAGCGCTACTTATCCTTATTCGTTAGGCGTTTCATATTCGGGTAACCCTCGCAATCGGTTTATTATCAATATTCTTTCTGCGCTCTCGGATTGACTCACCCATGATTTCCAAATCTCGTATTCCTTTTAAACTTGAAGCCGTAGAGTATGGAACAGCTCCATCTGGGGACATGCCTCGGCAATTTACTCCGACAACAAATCCATTAGAGTTGAAAACAGGACCGCCACTAGCTCTGCCTTCTACTAATATTGTTGAGCGGAATGCTGGTCCTGGTGTTTGCCAAAAACCAGTATGCGAAACCTCCTCGACCTTACCTAACTCCCAGTGATTCCTATACTGAATACGTTGGATTTCCTCTCCATTTTGTTCTTCAATTTCGTGAATTAGCGTATGTGAAAATGCAAATGAAGCCATAACTTCATTTATTTCAGGTTGTAGTTCCATAATGCTTACGATGGGATGATCCAGATCACCCATTGCTACTTGCCCCAATGCTATATCACGACCCTCTGGTCTAATCATAATCTCTGAAAAATCAAGATCGTGTTCTCGTCCTTCAGAATCAATATATAGCACCCAGTAGGTATCACCTTCGTCATAATTGATCTCAAACACATGTGATGCAGATATGAATATGCCTGTTGGCGCAATAAAGAACCCTGTACCTGCAAGCACTGATTCTCGATCAATTTTTCTCTGAAAAATGGGGAATATACATTTTTCATAGGGATCGATGAATTCATATTCATAACGATCGACTACACCACAACGCAATCGGGGTTGATTGATACTCTCTTCTGTTGGGTCAACCATGTTTACGCCTAACGCCAGTAGCAAAGGCGAGCGTTAGCGAGTCCAGTCCGCGCTTTTTTGCGGGCGATTTTGCCTACCTTTGTTAAATTTTTGCTATTCAAGCTTACCTAACTCTTGTAATGCTGCTCTAAATTCATCAATAGAGATCGGTTGAGTATCCATATTTAGCTCTTCTGGCAGTATGGGGGGGAACCATTCAGCCAAGCACTGATTCCAGCCTGAAAAATCAGGAGGGCCAAAAGAGGAATCATTGAAACAACCAAGGGCTAAAATACGCATTTTTTCACCGAATAGCTCATTTGCAAATTGGCCAGTTGAAAACACAAAACTTCCGCAGTCAGGACAAAAATGACAAATGACTTTTCGTTCGCCTACTGCTTCGCGAGCATATGTATTAAGTCTACCATGAACAGTAGTTTGGCTTTCTTTAAAATAAATTTGGAAGCTCGTAGGCGTTCCTGTTCTTCGTTGGCAGGTTTCACAGCTGCATTGAACATGAAGTGAGTGATCTCCTTCACAATCTACTGACAATTGACCACACTGACATTTTGCAGTCTTCATAGTATTCTCCAAGAATTTAACGCCTCAAACACCGGCGCAGTTTACTGCGTCCGAGTGCTTTGACTTGTTAGAGCTGACTCGGGAACGCCACGCGACCTAAGTAGCACTTTGATTTCAGAGAGCATTTTAACGCTGTCATTGTATCCTTGCTCTCTCCATTTTCTTGTTTCTTCGTCATCACCTTCTACAGGTTTTGCCCAATCAGGACTAAAAACCATTGGATGCTCTTTTCTGTAATCTGCCATTAAGTCTACGTATCTATCTAGACTGGATGTCATTTCTGGCATGAAATACTCGGAGAGTAATTTATTACCTGACTCTTGGTACATGACGTATCGATGTAGCCCAGAATCTATATTCAACTCAAATAAATGAATAACACTTTCAAGTTTGTCTTTTTCGATTGATGCGAGTTGGTGGCGCGATAATGCGCCCTGAACAATTTGTTCAAGTAAACCTAGATTATTGATGCCTTCCTTGAATCCGTAATAGGTGCCACCAGCAAAGCCTATTAATGAAAATAATATTGCTGTAATTAATAGCGCGATTTTATTCATAATGTGCTCTAACGAGCCCGTAGAAAAACAGCTTTCAGATTTCGTTTATTCACAGGCCGATACTCTCTGTTTCAACTGCTCACCATTTAACCAAATCCATTCAACATAATCACATTTTATGCGAATGA
>NZ_JBRKJK010000039.1:0-2086 GCF_052983295.1 Porticoccus sp. GXU_MW_L64
TGTTAAATTGCACCCAAATTTGACCCAGGTTTTGCATCTAAAATTGACCCACCTGGAAGGCCAGATTATGGCCTAGTTGGTTTTTCTCTTACCAGCTTTTTTCTCCTCTCGTTGATGTGTTTTTGATTCTTTGAACCGGTAGCTGTCGTTACCTGTTTCGATGATATGGCAGTGGTGCGTGAGCCGGTCGAGTAACGCTGTGGTCATCTTTGGATCACCAAATACACTAGACCACTCAGAGAAACTGAGATTGGTGGTGATGGCAATGCTGGTCTTCTCGTACAACTTGCTGATTAAGTGGAACAGTAAAGCCCCGCCGGATTGACTGAACGGCAGATAACCCAGCTCATCCAGTATCACCAAGTCGGTGTGCAGCAGCCTGTTGGCGATGCGCCCTTGTTTGCCTGCGAGCTTTTCCTGCTCCAGTTGATTCACTAGATCCACGGTGGAGAGGAAACGCACACGGTAGCGGTGGTGCTGGATGGCCTGTACAGCGATGGCGGTGGCCAGATGGGTTTTGCCCGTGCCGGGACCACCAACAAAGACAACATTCTGAGTATCCGCCATAAACTCACAGCGATGCAGTGAGCGGATAAGCGCCTCGTTGACCTGGCTTTGCGCAAAGTCAAAGCCGGTAATGTCCCGATAGGCCGGGAAGCGAGCTAGTTTCATTTGGTAGCTGATGGAGCGCACTTCACGTTCAGCCACTTCGGCCTTCAGCAGGGTTTCCAGTATCGGTATCGCTTTCTGATAGATGGGTGAAGCCTGCTCGGATAGAGTGCCGATGGTGTCCGCCATACCGTGCAGCTTCAGTGACTTCATGGTGGCAATCAATGCATCTGTGTTCATGCCTCACCCTCCCGCAGCCGGTCATAGCGCTGTGTGTCAGCCAGCGGCTCTGTGACCAGCTTGAGTGCCGGGGGCGTTGATAGGGGATCCGGCTTTGGCTGGTCGTTCAGGCGGCCCAGGCAATTGAGTACGTGCTGCTTGCTTGGACGCTCTGACTCCAAAGCCAGGGCCACAGCTTGTTCCACCAGCTGTTCATCGTGCAGCAGCACCAATGCCAATATATCCGCCATCTCCCGGTCACCACCGGGTTGTTTGAGCAGCTTCGCTTGCAGCTGCTTAAAGCTCTTGGGCAGTTTGTTAAAGGGAGCGCCATTACGTAGTGCGCCCGGCTTGCGTTGCACTACAGACAGGTAATGTCGCCAGTCGTAAATAGTTTTACCGGCAACACTGTGGTCACGGGTAAATACTCGAGTATGGGTGGCAACGACAACGGCCTCTGCCACGATTACTAATCGATCTGCGTAGACCCGCAAGCTGATCGTCCGGTTGGCAAAGCTTGCCGGAACGCTGTATCGGTTGTGCTCAAAGGTAATCAGGCAGGTCGAGGTCACTCGTTTGTTGTGCTCCACAAAGCCATCAAAAGCCGCTGGGGGCTCCATTAAGTGTGATCGCTCCGCCTGCCAGTAATCCGCAAGGCTTTGGCGCTTGTCCTCCGGGTGAGGCAGTTCATGCCATAGCTCGGCACAGCGCTGTTTGAGCCAATGATTTACGTCAGCCAGAGTATCGAACCGTGGGGCACCCTCCCAAAGACGATGGCGAGCATCTCGCACACCTTTCTCTACTTGGCCCTTCTCCCAGCCAGCGGCGGGATTGCAAAAGTGTGTATCGAACAAGTAGTGACTGGCCATGGCTTGGAAGCGCTTGTTGACTGTACGCGCCTTGCCCCGGCCTACCTTGTCTACAGCGGTCTTCATGTTGTCGTAGATGCCCCGCTCAGGCACACCGCCAAATGCCTGGAAGGCGTGGTAGTGGGCGTCAAACAACATCTCGTGGGTTTGTAGCAAATACGCCCGCTGGAAGAAGGCGCGGCTGTGAGACAGCTTGAAGTGGGCAATTTGTAACTTGGTGCTGACACCGCCAATCACCACAAAGTCTTCACTCCAGTCGAACTGGAAGGCTTCTCCCGGCGCAAAGCTCAACGGTACAAACGCCTTGCTTGCTGTTCGTTTGGCGTCTTGTTGCTCTTGTCGCCATTGGCGAGCAAAGGCGGCTACCCTGTCGTAGGAGCCGGTGTAAC
>NZ_JBRKJK010000040.1:0-1303 GCF_052983295.1 Porticoccus sp. GXU_MW_L64
TGAATCGCCCCGGGTTGATCGGAGGCAGTTTAATTTGAGTCATGCGGCTTCGCTTGACTCGGTTTGATAATACAGCATTTCATATTCAGCCGGAGGCACATCGCCGATGGGTCGAAGCAGTCGCCGGTTATTGAACCACTCCACCCAAGTCAGCGTGGCCCGCTCCACATCATCCAGTCCCCTCCAAGGGCCGTTTTTGTGAATCACCTCTGCTTTGTACAGCCCGTTGATAGTCTCAGCGAGGGCGTTGTCGTAAGAGTCGCCCACGCTGCCAACCGAGGCATTAAAGCCTGCCTCCGCCAGTCGCTCTGTGTAGCGGATAGAGAGATACTGACTGCCCCGGTCGCTGTGATGGATAACTCCTTTCGGCTTGCCCCGTAACCACAGCGCCTGCTCAAGCGCGTCCAGGATTAAATCCGTTTGCATGTGCTTGAGTACCCGCCAGCCAACGATGTAGCGGGAATAAACGTCTACCACAAAAGCCACGTAGACAAAGCCAGACCAAGTGGGCACATAGGTAATATCCGCCACCCAGAGCTGGTTGGGGCGGTCAGCAGAGAACTGACGTTGCACCAGATCCAGTGGCTTGTGGGCGGCCTCGTCCGGTATCGTTGTGATACAGCGCCTGCCGCGCCGTACACCTTGCAGTCCCAGGTCTTTCATCAGCCGTTCAACCGTGCAACGAGCCGCAGGTATGGACTCACGGCCAAGCTGTTTCCAGACCTTGCGAGCACCGTAGTTCCGGTCGCTCTCTTCCCATACACGGCGAATGTCCTGGCAGAGCTGCTCATCCCGCCGGACACGCTCACTGCGTTTCTCAGGTTGTTGTTCAAGGGCTTTGCAGCGACGGTAGGTGGAGGGTGCAATCGGCAGCTCCTTGCAGATCGGCTCGACACCATGTTCATCACGGTGCTGGTCAATAAAATCCACCATCACTTGGGTTTGCGGTCGAGCTCCGCCTGGGCGAAAAAAGCGGCAGCCTTCTTCAAAATCTCATTGGCGCGCTTGAGCTCACGGTTCTCGCGCTCCAGCTCTTTCATGCGCTTTGACTGATCGCTGCTGACTCCAGGCTTTGCGCCTGAATCAACTTCCATCTTGTTGACCCATGATCGCAAGGTCTCTGGGGTACAACCAATCTTTGTGGCAATGGACTTTATCGCAGCCCAACGGGAGGAGTGTTCGTGTTCGCTTGTCAGCACCAGGCGTACTGCGCGCTCACGCACTTCGGGTGAGTATCCAGGTCGTTTGTTCATTGGCTAATCCTCTCAAGAAAATTAGCCTCCAATCAACCCGGGGCGATTCA
>NZ_JBRKJK010000041.1:0-1251 GCF_052983295.1 Porticoccus sp. GXU_MW_L64
CTCCATCTAACCGCCCTTCAAAATGAATCGCCATTTGCGACAACGTCAGATTCCAGTTTTGAACGGGGTGTGTCCATTTTTCCGAAGCGTTGATGACGCCAGCATAGAGTAATTTCAACAAACTATTCTCATTGGCAAAGCCGCCTTTGGTTTTGGTCAGTTTACGGAATTGGCGGTGCACAGCTTCTACGGCGTTGGTGGTGTAAATGGCTTTGCGCACATCTTCCGGATACTTGAAGTAAACCGACAGATTCTCCCATTTGTTGCGCCAGGAACGCAGCACAATGGGATACTGTTTTCCCCACTTGGCCTCCAGCTCATCCAGAGCCGTTTCAGCAGCATTGCGAGTGGCCGCTTTGTACACCGTTTTAAGATCAGCCATAAACGACTTCTGATTCTTGGAGGCCACGTATTTGATGGAGTTGCGTATCTGGTGGACGATGCACAGCTGCACCTCAGTATCCGGGTAAATGCTGCCAATGGCCTCAGGGAAGCCTGTAAGTCCGTCTACACAGGCAATCAAGATGTCTTTGACTCCCCGGTTTTGCAGGTCCGTGAGCACGCTGAGCCAGTAGTGCGCGCCTTCAGCATCGGATAGATAGAGTCCCAGCAGCTCTTTCTTGCCTTCGATGTTCAGAGCCAGGATGGTGTAAAGCGCTTTGCTGACAAAGCGGCCGTTTTCTTTGATCTTGTAGTGGATGGCATCCAGCCAGACAATGGGATACACCGAGTCCAAATCACGCTCCCGCCAGCTGTTGAACTCAGGAATCAGCTTGTCGGTAATAGCGTTTAGAGTGCCATTGGATATGGACATGTCGTACATGTCCTGGATGTGCTCACGAATGGTTTGGTAGCTGTTGCCGTGCGCATAAAGTGATAGGATTTTGCGCTCCAGTTCGTCGGTGAGGTGAGTCTGGTTTTTCTTGACGATCTGAGGTTCGAAGGTGCCAGTGCGATCTCTGGGTGTGTTCAGCTCAAAATCGCCAGAGGGCGTTTTCATCGTCTTGGGTGTGGAACCGTTCTTGCGATTTGGAGCAGCTTCTTGATCCAGATGCTGCTCCAGCTCAGCTTGCAATGCGGCCTCAGTCAGTTGCTTGATAAGCGGCGTGAGAATGCCGTCTTTGCCGTTTAAATCCTTGCCTGCGCGCAGGGCAGCAAGGGCTTCATTGACGTCGAAGTTGATTTCTTTGGACATAAGTCATCTCCTGATTTTTCAGTGTAAGGAAATGACACAGATTTATGAACACTACC
>NZ_JBRKJK010000042.1:0-1220 GCF_052983295.1 Porticoccus sp. GXU_MW_L64
CAGGGTCACCTCATCTAAATTTCTAACAAATCAGCCACTTGTGACGATAAGTCTGCTACTTTTGCAGAGGAGTCGTCCATTATGGCCTTACCGACAGAGCTCGAATCGTTTTTTGATGTGTTTGAACAGCTTGAAGACCCACGAGTTGATCGAACCAAACTCCACCCATTGCCGGAAATTCTATTGGTGACAGTCTGCGGTGTTGCCGCAGGCTGTGATGGCTGGGCAGATATAGAGTTATTTGCCAAACAGCGTCTGGACTTTCTGCGCAACTACAAACCATTTACACATGGTGTTCCCAGTGACGATACGTTAAGGCGCTTCTTTCGGGCGGTGAATCCGCAGCGATTTCAGGCGTTATTTTCCCAGTGGATAGGCCAGTGTTTGTCCCCATCTGGCTCAAATGAAACTATTGCCATTGATGGAAAAACCCTGCGTGGCAGTCGCGATGGTGGCGACAGGGCGCTGCACCTGGTCAGCGCTTACGCCAGTGAAGCCCGATTGGTATTGGGGCAATGCGCGGTAGATAAGAAATCCAATGAAATCACAGCTATCCCGCAGGTACTGGATGCCTTGGACATGACGGGTGCAACCATCACCATTGATGCCATGGGTTGCCAGCATAAAATTGCTAATCAGATTGTTGGGGCGGGCGGGCACTATGTACTTGGTCTTAAAGGCAACCAGGGTGCGCTTCATGACGATGTTGTGGCGTGGTTTGACTCCCCTCCCAAAGGGGCTTCACTGGAACAAGATGAGCAGACCGACAAAGGTCATGGGCGAGTGGAAGTTCGCAAAATATCCGTGTGCAAAGAGGTGTCCTGGTTGCACGAGCGCCATCCTCTCTGGAACAGTATAGGCAGTATTGTTCAGTTGGAATCGGAGCGGCATGTTGGCGATAAATGTTCGAGGGAAAAGCGTTATTACGTCGGCAGTTGCCAAGATAGTGCCCAAGAACTCTTAAAGGCCATACGCAGCCATTGGAGCGTTGAAAACAACCTGCATTGGGTGTTGGATATGAGCTTTGGGGAAGATCAAAGTCGCATCCGCAAAGGAAATGCACCGAACAATATTGCCGTAATACGCCATGCCGTTCTCAATGCCATCAATACGGTGAAGCCCAAGCGAACCAGCGTTAAGCAAATGAGAAAACTGGCTGGTTGGGACAATCAGACTCTTGTCAAGGTACTGGAGGCGCTAATTTAGATGAGGTGGCCCTG
>NZ_JBRKJK010000043.1:0-1182 GCF_052983295.1 Porticoccus sp. GXU_MW_L64
TGCGAGTCTTCTTACGGTGTTTCTCAAAGCCATCTGTCAGGGATTGTTGGCGCATCGGTATCTCTGGTTTGTGGATATGCTGCTATTATCGCTCAAACGATGAATTAATCAGAGTTGCCCTAATCAGCGGTTGTTGAGAAATCCAAATTTCTATATCGAAAATTCGGGTTTATATATAGATGAGTCAGGAAGGCAAACTGTAATTGGAACGGCGCGAATAGAGGATGATGTTGTTGAAAATCCCGGTCAGTTTAAACGGGTTATTTTTGGCAATAATGATGTCGATGATTTGGTTGGAGGTATTCACGCTGATAGGATTTATGGCCTTGGAGGGAATGACACTATTGCTGGAGAGTCGGGTAGAGATTATATAGAAGGCGGTAAGGGTGATGACACGATTGAAGGTGGTAAGGATAGAGACGAGCTACTTGGCGGAGACGGTCAAGATACCTTTATTTACAACAATGGAGACGGCGTTGATACCATCTTGGATGGAGATACAGGTGGAGACCGAATTGAAATAAATTCGACAGATATATCCACTCTGAATTTTAAGTCAGTAGATGGATCGAATGTCTACAAAGATGAAGA
Source organism: Porticoccus sp. GXU_MW_L64 (assembly GCF_052983295.1). Lineage (NCBI taxonomy): Bacteria > Pseudomonadati > Pseudomonadota > Gammaproteobacteria > Cellvibrionales > Porticoccaceae > Porticoccus > Porticoccus sp. GXU_MW_L64. The sequence goes on from NZ_JBRKJK010000043.1 coordinate 592, forward strand.
TTCAGACATATCGATAATAGTAGATGAAGATGCTAGCACAGCTGTAATTAATGTTAAATCACAAAACGATATAGGACAAATACGGCTTACTCAATTTGTAGATGGAGATTATGGAATAACTTTAGGGTCTGAAGATAAGGTTCGAGATCCAGGCCCACCAACTAGCGACTCTATTCCCTTTGATTTTATAAATATCAATCGCTTTGGAAGTTACGAGTGGACACCCCACAAGTTCTGGTATTACGGAACAATTCTTGACCGTAAAGTATGGCACAGAGATCAAAGAGTTTCGGTGCAAATCGATTACTCATACTTTGATGACTCTAATCGAGAAAGGTACCCAACGGCTACAAATATTTTGGTCAGTTATATGGTCACAGGCGGTACTGCAAACGATTATATGATTGGAAGCAGTAATGTTGCTAATCAGGGTGATCAATTCTACGGACTTGAAGGTGATGACTATATTGAACTCTGAATCGCCCCGGGTTGATCGGAGGCAGTTTAATTTGAGTCATGCGGCTTCGCTTGACTCGGTTTGATAATACAGCATTTCATATTCAGCCGGAGGCACATCGCCGATGGGTCGAA
>NZ_JBRKJK010000044.1:0-1178 GCF_052983295.1 Porticoccus sp. GXU_MW_L64
GGAACATCTGATTAATTGATAAAGCAGCGCCAATTTCTGCAATTCAAAAATTCAGGTGCTCGTTTTCTCCAAATTTTGCGCAAATAACTCGATATTTACACATTTGTTTGCTTTGCTGGAGGTTACTCCCCATATCTCAGGCGCACTACGCCTGAGATAGCTCTGGCTGTTTCAGCAAATGAGTCTTCGCTACCACCATATTTGCCAGCGCACAGCTCACAAACAGATGATGAGCATTCTTATCGATGCCCTTGTAACGCACCTTGGCAAACCCAAAACGGCCTTTCATGATGCCGAACAGGTGTTCAACTCTGGCTCGGGTTTTCGATTTGTAACGGTTGGCTGAACGTTCTTGATCGGTCAGCTTCCGATAGCGACTGCCTTTCTTCTGGGTAAAGTCTCTGGCCTTTGGCGCTACTGCTTTGATGACTGATTTCTTGCCAGAGTACGCAGAGTCACCCCATACGGATGTTTCTTCGCCGTGCAGCAAATCACCAACCACTGCCGAGTCATGAACATTGGCTGAGGTGGCGACAACTGAGTGAATCAGCTTGCTCTGACTATCCACACCAATGTGGGCCTTCATGCCAAAATACCACTGGTTGCCTTTGCGGGTTTGACGCATATCTGGGTCACGCTCTTTCTTTTTGTTCTTGGTGGAGCTCGGTGCGTTGATAATGGTCGCGTCAACAATGGTGCCACGACTGACCTTCATGCCGTTTTCCTGAAGATACTCATTCACCAGGTGGAAGAACTGATCGCCCAGATTATGACGCTCCATCAAATGCCGGAATTTGCAGATAGTGGTCTCGTCCGGTGCTGGTTCATTGCCCAGATCAATGCCCACAAACTGGCGCATGGCACGTGAATCGTAAATCGCTTCCTCTGCTGCTGGGTCTGATAAGTTGAACCAATGTTGCAGGAAGTAAATACGCAGCATCCGTTCGATGCCAATCGGGCGGCGGCCAGCTCCCTTGGGCTTTGGGTAGAAGGGCTCAACCGCACCAACCAAGCCTTCCCAGGGAATAATGGTGTTCATATCTTCAAGAAAACGCTCTTTGCGAGTCTTCTTACGGTGTTTCTCAAAGCCATCTGTCAGGGATTGTTGGCGCATCGGTATCTCTGGTTTGTGGATATGCTGCTATTATCGCTCAAACGATGAATTAATCAGAGTTGCC
>NZ_JBRKJK010000045.1:0-925 GCF_052983295.1 Porticoccus sp. GXU_MW_L64
ACAGGCTTTAAAGCATGGTGTTCCTGGCCTGCACCAAAAGCTTGGGCATCAACAATAATCTGGTGCTTTTTATCCACCGTAGCAATGCCGTTGTAGCCCTGTATGGTGCCCTTGCTGGTGGTCATTTTGGCGGATTCGTTGTCGGTGATATTGCTTTTGACTTCTTTGGGACGTTTACCTTGCCCCATCCGTGGGGTGTTGTTCTTTAGGAAGGCGCTGATCCTCTCAAACTCTTTTTCCAAGGTTTTAGCATTCTGTGCCAGTTGTTTCTTGCGATCACGTTCTGCTGGCCTGCGGCCATCCAGCTTTTTGTGCTCCCTTAAGCAGTAACGGATTTGTTTGCGGATTTTTTGTTTCTTCGACTCCAGCTCCTTAAATGTGCCCGAGTGCTCCTTGGCGGCATTGGAAGGCATTTTGCAGCCGTCGATAGCAAACAGGTGATTACCCAGCAGCCCCTGTTCATTACATACCAGCAAAATTTGCTCAAATACCGATTCAATGGCATCGGGGTAGCTGCTGATAAAACTGGCAATGCCGGTAAAGTGGGGAACGCTATCGCAGGATAGCGCTTTAAACACAATATTGTGTTCGCACTGCCACTGAATCTCGCGGCTTGAAGTGATGCCTTTGGAGTAAGCAAATAAAATGATTTTTAGAAGAATCGCCGGGTCGTAGGCACTGCGGCCACCATGATCATTTTTGTATTTATCGTAAAAAGCAGATAGGTCGATGTGGTTGTCGATCAGGTGGTGGAGGGTGAATTCAAAGGTGCCTGGCTGGATTTGTTCTTCAAAATTGACCACAACCATGGCGTCTTGGTTGTAGTTGTATGGTTTGAAGTTTGGCATGGAATGAGTCCTTTATCAGATGCCATATTTTAGCAAAAAACGCCTTGTTTTTAGAGTTTTTCTACACCTTCAACGCC
>NZ_JBRKJK010000046.1:0-819 GCF_052983295.1 Porticoccus sp. GXU_MW_L64
CAAACACAGAAGCTGCTGCCGGTGCGCTATTTTATGGTCACCTTTACCTTGCCTCGAGAGCTGCGGCCACTGGCAAAGCAACACTCGACGGTGGTGTATAACGCGCTCTTTCAATGTGCCCTGGACACACTGCAGACCTTTGGTCACAACAAGCCCGGGTTTAACGCAGAGCTGGCCATGACCGCTGTACTGCACACTCACACCCGGCGCCTGGATTACCATCCCCATGTGCACTGTGTGGTACCCGGTGGTGGGGTCAATCGACAGCGACAGCAGTGGCGCACGCTGAAGGGAAAGTACCTGTTCAATGGCCGGCAATTGGCCCGTGTGTTTCGGGCAAAGCTGTTGGCCGCCTTGCGCAAGGCCGGGCTGCAGCCACCACAGGTACCCGGTCAGTGGGTGGTCAATTGCAAAAACGTGGGGTCTGGACTGCCGGCGTTGACGTACCTGTCCCGTTACCTGTACCGCGGTGTCATCAGTGATCGCAATATCCTCACTGACGATGGGCAGACGGTGACGTTCCAGTACAAAGACAGTGCCACCAACACCCTCAAAACCCGCTCCTTGCCCGGCGAGACGTTTATGGCGCTGGTGCTGCAGCACGTGTTGCCCAAAAGATTCCGGCGGGTGCGGGATTACGGGTTTTTGCACGGCAATGGCAAGCGCTTGTTGCGCCTTGTGCAGTGGGTGTTGCAGGTGGCCATTCCCCCAATGGCCAAAACACCGCGACCGGCCTTCCTGTGCCCCAATTGCCAACAGCCCATGGCGGTTGTGGGATTCCGTCCGAAACGACGAACGGGATAGGCGGTACGAAAAAAA
>NZ_JBRKJK010000047.1:0-801 GCF_052983295.1 Porticoccus sp. GXU_MW_L64
CTTGGTTGTAGTTGTATGGTTTGAAGTTTGGCATGGAATGAGTCCTTTATCAGATGCCATATTTTAGCAAAAAACGCCTTGTTTTTAGAGTTTTTCTACACCTTCAACGCCCAAAGCAGCGGTTTATCCGCTGCCTTTGCTGGTTATATGGATTTTTGGTTTAAGGCTCACAGGTACTCCACCATATACGCCACCCATGCCAGGGTGAAGCCAGTATTCGAATCCATACAAGAGCTTTTCAGGGCGAGCACTCGTATTTGACGAGCCGCTAGTTTGTTTACTTGACCACCCGCTGAGGGATAAAGTGATCACAGGCTCACTATCTTTTGAATAACATTCATAAACGAACACGGATGCTCGGTCTGTTATCGCTTTGCAGTCTAGGGAGTAGCTATTTTTACCAATGGATTTATAGATACCATCACCAGATGGCAGAACTTGAAACTCATATTCAACCAAATCCTTAGTGGCAGGAAATTCACCACTTGGCACCCATTCGCCAACTAGATCACTAGATTTCAATGTGTCAGCAATCCCTGAAAGAGAAATCAATAGCAATGTGATGAAAGATAAAGTTTTCATACCGCATTCCATATAACGCCGCCATAAACGGATGCCGAAGCAACGCGTAGGCAGTCCGGTGGAGGGCGCGTCTTTTTGCGCCCGGAACGAATTTAATGGCCTTGTTGAACGAAGCCGCTACGCGGCAGCTGCCCCACGCCTGAATTCTCTCCGATACTTCCTCCACGCACTCACTCCCGAGTGCGACGACTGGAGGAACTACCATGAACACAGCACAGA
>NZ_JBRKJK010000048.1:0-747 GCF_052983295.1 Porticoccus sp. GXU_MW_L64
GGTTTTATTATCGTTCCTTTTTAGGTATATTTGTCAACAACTAATTTGTCAGAGGACTAGGCTATGGGCGTTCCCATTCTTTGGACATTACCCATGCACTTCCCATCTCGCCTCATTCAGGCTCGTAAATCCCAGGGTTTAACACAGCAAGGGCTGGCAGATGCCGCTGAGTTGCACGTCAATCAAGTCAAACGCTACGAGGCCGGGTCTGCCCAGCCGACCCTAGAAGGTCTGATTAAGCTGGCTCAGGCACTGCACGTCAGTCTGGATGAGCTGGTGTTTGAAGAAGGTGAGCGTGGCCCAGGAGAGAAGCTAAAACTGTTGTTTGAAGCCGCTGACCGACTTGGTGATCCTGAGCAGGATATTATTCGGGAAGTATTGGAAGGACTGATTCTCAAGTACGAGGCCAGACGCTGGACTAAAGCAAGCTAATTCAAAAAGCGCTGACCTGAAGGGCTGCAACCCAACAGGCCAGCTACCACCACTGACTAAGAAGGAGTCAACAATGGCTGGAAGTAATAGTAATTCCACAACGGATAAAATTCATCTATCGCGGGCGCAACTGGTTCAGCTCAATGATGAGTTTTACCAGGTCTTTGCTCTCAACGGATTTTTGTACGATGCCATTGAGGGCATCATGGCGGAGATGGTCAGCCGGTTTGAGCTGCCGCCGCACAGCCTGGTTGGGCTGGGGCAGGTGCTTTCGATTATCAAACAGCGGCAGCAACGGCTGAGGGAGCGGCTGAT
>NZ_JBRKJK010000049.1:0-714 GCF_052983295.1 Porticoccus sp. GXU_MW_L64
CGCCGTTACTGGGCCACACACCGCCACCCCCGCTTTTTGTTCCCCGCCGGACGCGGTGCTGTGGAACAACACAGCGCGAAACGGGTGATGGATCGCGGCGGCGCACAGCGGTCGTTCAAGGTCATCGTCAAGTCCTGCGGCATCAGCAAGCCAGTGACCCTGCACAGCCTGCGCCACAGTTACGGTGCGCATCTGGTAGAGACCGGTTTGCATCTGCGTGCCATCCAGCAGGAGATGGGCCACGAGTGCCCCAAAACCACGGCCCTGTATACGCAGTTGACCGAGGTGTCCCGGCAGAATGCCGAGCAGTTGATCAACCGCCTGGTCAATCGTTTGCGCCTGGTGTGCGATGAGGCGGTGCAACATGGGTCTCGCTGATGTCTTTGAGCGCTACCTCCCTCGCTATCAATGCGCTTATGGGGGCCACACATCAGTGGATCAGTGGTCGGCCATCAGGGGGTGTCGGGGCGGTCAATACGGTGATGTGCTGTTGTCTTGCCGGGCCTGCCATCATCAGGGGCGATCGCCCCGCAGTTGTGGGCACCGCAGCTGTAGCCGCTGCCAGAACCACACCACCACTCAATGGTTGCAACGGCAAACACAGAAGCTGCTGCCGGTGCGCTATTTTATGGTCACCTTTACCTTGCCTCGAGAGCTGCGGCCACTGGCAAAGCAACACTCGACGGTGGTGTATAACGCGCTCTTTCAATGTGC
>NZ_JBRKJK010000050.1:0-692 GCF_052983295.1 Porticoccus sp. GXU_MW_L64
CTGTGCTGTGTTCATGGTAGTTCCTCCAGTCGTCGCACTCGGGAGTGAGTGCGTGGAGGAAGTATCGGAGAGAATTCAGGCGTGGGGCAGCTGCCGCGTAGCGGCTTCGTTCAACAAGTACATTAAAAATCGCCCACAAAAAGCGTGGGCTGGACGTCGCTGACGCTCCGCCTTTTATGTGGGCGTTATAAGTAATGGAATCTCACCAAATTAAAAATCTTAAGGGTTTTCCCGAGTTGACGATTGAGTCATGGCCTGATGAGTCAAGGGCAATTCTTAAGGTGTCGGGTAAATATACTCCGCCGTATAGAGGGGTTTATAAAATTGTTACAGAAGATGGCGCTGAACATCAGATATATATTCAAGAGCAAAGCTATGATCGGGTACCTAGAGTATGGCTCGATGGTGAAGAAGTTTGGGTGGGTAATCGCAACCCAAAACAAAAAATTAAAAATTTTGTGGCTTTTCACTTCAAAGAGTTTGCGCTAAAAACTACCGCTGCTTTTCTAGTAATAGCGGCTATCCACGGTCTAGTGAATTATGCAAAAAACTTATAACGAATAAGGATAAGTCGCGCTTGCCGCGACTTATCCTGTTGTTGAACAAGCCCGGTTCAGGGCGCCCAAGTCGGTTCTTTATATAGCAAATAAATACTCTGGATATCATCGTGACAGGCGCTTTTAAAACGAGCG
>NZ_JBRKJK010000051.1:0-649 GCF_052983295.1 Porticoccus sp. GXU_MW_L64
CATTCGCATAAAATGTGATTATGTTGAATGGATTTGGTTAAATGGTGAGCAGTTGAAACAGAGAGTATCGGCCTGTGAATAAACGAAATCTGAAAGCTGTTTTTCTACGGGCTCGTTAGGGCAATGAAGGGAATTTTACTTACTCTTTACATGGTATTTTTTCTATTGCTATCAGGTGATAGAGATGCCAGATACTTAGAGGCCTTAATGGGGCATTTTGTACACGATGATGGCAGCCTATCATTGATGCTTGAGTACCCATTTGGCTTTACGTTGAACTTGATTTCAGCGTGCTTATATGTGTTGTTGTGGGTTGGAACATTAATGCTGCTTTTCTGGGAAAAGTCACTACTTCTAATCAAGGTGGGATTGGTTGGGTTTTTATTTGGAGTAGCTGTTTCACCGATATACAAATATTTTGTCCTAGGGCGGTGGGAAATCCACCCATCCGTAGGGTTTGTAACTCTAACAGTGGCAATGGCACTTACAGGCATATTAGCTACTTACTATGTTGGCAGGAGTTTCAACCCTAACGAATAAGGATAAGTAGCGCTTGCCGCGACTTATCCTGTTGTTGAACAAGCCCGGTTCAGGGCGCCCAAGTCGGTTCTTTATATAGCAAATAAATACTCTGGATATCATCGTGACA
>NZ_JBRKJK010000052.1:0-645 GCF_052983295.1 Porticoccus sp. GXU_MW_L64
ACCAGCAAGGGCACCATACAGGGCTACAACGGCATTGCTACGGTGGATAAAAAGCACCAGATTATTGTTGATGCCCAAGCTTTTGGTGCAGGCCAGGAACACCATGCTTTAAAGCCTGTTCTCAACAGCTTGCAAAAACGTTATCGGAACCTGGAATTGAGTAACGATATTCTGGACGATCAAGTAATCATCACCGCTGACACCGGTTTTTCCAATCATGAGAACAACGCCTACTTAAAAGAAGAAGGTATCAATGCATATATCCCGGATAACCGGTTTCGTTCTCGCGATCCCAAGTTCAAGAACCAAAAGGACAAGCACGGCAAGCGTCATCAGGATACGGTAAAAGGCATCAAGCCAATCATTCCTTCAAGCGAGTTCCAATTTAACCGCAAGGCAAAGCGCTGTATTTGTCCGGCGGGCAAGGAAATGTGGTTGAAGCACGAATACTCGCAAGGGCCGGGGAGAATGCAGTTACATTTTGAAGGTCGCTTAACCGACTGCCGCAACTGCTCAATGAAATACAACTGTATGCGCAACCCGGAGTCGGCAGATACGCGAGAAGGCCATGGTCGCCAAGTATCAAAAACCTTCTCTACTCATGCCAGCGCCACAGAGTGGATGAAGCGGCGGGTAGACAGTAAG
>NZ_JBRKJK010000053.1:0-556 GCF_052983295.1 Porticoccus sp. GXU_MW_L64
TTGAACGACCGCTGTGCGCCGCCGCGATCCATCACCCGTTTCGCGCTGTGTTGTTCCACAGCACCGCGTCCGGCGGGGAACAAAAAGCGGGGGTGGCGGTGTGTGGCCCAGTAACGGCGCAATGCCAACAGTGTCACCTTGGGCAACGTGACAAAGCGGTCTTTCTTGCCTTTGCCCAAACGCACATGCACCTTCATGCGCTCGGCATCAATATCACCTACCTGCAGGGTCAGAGCCTCCCCCAAACGCAGCCCCATGCTGTAGAGCGTGAGCAGGAAGGTGTGATAGCGCAGTTCCCGTGTGCCGTTGATGACCCGCTCTACCTGCTTGACGGTGAGAATATCCGGCAGCACCTTTTGGGTGGGTGGTTTGACGATATCCACCCAGTGCCACTCCTTGCGCAAGGTGTGTTTGTAGAAGAACTGCAGGCCGTTGCGATCGACTTTGACGGTGCTCCAGGAATGGGTGCGCACCAGTTCGGTAAAGTAGTCTTTGAGCTGTTGCTCCGACAGGTGTTCAGGGCATTGATCAAAGAACTCGGTGATGCGGCGTACGG